>JBQTJF010000082.1:0-76237 GCA_052387375.1 Betaproteobacteria bacterium | reverse complement strand
GTGCGAACGCTCTTCGGTCAAGCGCCTGTCGGACGGCAGGAAAGTCGACAACAGGAGCATGCGGCCCTTGTCTATGGTCTGCTCCCAACGCTTCGGCAGTCGCATCGTGTCCGTCCCTTTTTGCGGCGGCGACCTTGCCCAATCGAGGGCAACGATCATCCGCTCCGGCGGGCACCGCCGCGAGCTGAACACCGCCCGCTTGAAAAGGCGCAAAGCTCGGTCGACCCGCGCGTCGCGACAGGCAGCGCTTCGCCGTAGAGGGCTAGAGCATCCGCCACGACTCCACAGTCGCTTATTACCCTCATTATTCCCCTTATTTCGGGGCAATTAACCCTTCTTTCTCCAGCGAGCGCCCGGACCTCGGCCTTCGGATGCCAGCCTCCCTTCTCGCTGCTCGCTTCTCAGAACGCGCCGCACCATGTCGCGGCTGACACCGGGGCAAGCTCTCTCCAGCTCGGCAAGAGCAAACGTAGGCCCTAACCGTCCGATTGCATCGAGGACAACTTCGGTTCTTGCACCGCGCGGCGATTTGACATCTCCCACGCGCTGCTCGAATTCCTGGTACCCGGCCTTCAGCACGTACAGCAAGTAGTTGATGTAGGGCCACGGATCGTGCCGCCCTTCGTGCCATCCGAACGAGGATCGCTCGAGAGTTTCGTAGTACCTATCCTTGTTCTGCTCGATCACGCGTTCCAAGCTGATATAGCGCCCGACGTCGTAGCCCGGGCGATGGCACAAGAGGAGCAGCAGCAGCCTGGATACTCGTCCATTTCCATCCCGAAAGGGGTGAATGCAAAGGAAATCGAAGTTGAATGCCGCCGTCGCAACCAGGGGATGCACGCGCGCGCCTTCGTGCACGTCACGCCATGGGCCATGAGCCCGGCCATTGCCTGCGGCGTCTCAGCAGCGGACGTAGGCTTGAACCGAACTCTTTCAGAGCCATCTGCCGAACGCTCGATGATGTCGGCGTCACGCTGCTTATATTTGCCGGCATCCCGGATGTCTCCGCGGGCCAGTCGATGAAGTTGGATCACTGTTGCTTCGTCCAGCGAGAGCTCATTCCCTCGATAAGCGCATGTTCCAAGAGGACCTTCAGCTTCTGCGGCACCTGCCTCTTAAAGAGCTCTTGCTTGCCGCGCGCTTCGCCGAGATCGGCCAGATACCACGCCGTCGCCGCTGGGATCCGCAGCCCTTCCTGTGCTAACAGCCTTAGCGTGTTATCGGCCATCGCAATTGGCACTTGCGGAGGTGAAATGCTTCCGATCGGAAGCATTCAGGTTCATGTGTCTTCTGGCTGCTCCTGACCCATCCGTACTCTTTGGCCAGCTCGACATCGATGTCATCCATGATGGCCTTGCTTGCCTTCGGCAGGATGGTCTGGACCGTAACAGGAGCCGACAACAGCTGCCGTCGCCACCGTCCCACCGATCGACATATTTGTGAAGCTGACGCCAGCCACGGAGGTTGAAGTACCCGACGCAGAAGTCCGCGCGATCGGTGAGTTCGAGCGTCTGCTGCAGCGCAGGCAGCAGCGGCAGATCGATGTTGTCGAATATCCGGGGCACGTTGGTTCTTCTACGTTTGCCCCGTGATTTACCCTACGTAATTCCGGCGAAAGCCAGGATCCTCGGAATGTGCTCCGGGAAGCTCTGCAGGCTGTGGTCGCCCCCGGGCACGACGATCTGCTCGGCGCCGGCGTAGCGCTCGACCGCGCGCCGGTAGTCGAGCACCTCGTCCCCGGTCTCGACGATGAGGAGGTACCTGGAGGGCGTGAGGCGCGGCACGTAAAGGCTCTCCCACTCGCGCAGGTGCGCCTCGGTCAGCTCGTAAGGCTCGCCGGTGTGCAGGTTCTCCTGGCGGCCGAGGTAGGCACGCAGGCCGGCGTGCGGATCGATGGCGGGGTTGACGAGCACGGCCCGCAGGCCATGCTTCTCCGCGAGCCAGGTGGCGTAGAAGCCCCCAAGGGAGGAGCCGACGAAGCAAGCCTGCCTCGAAACGAGCTGTTCCGCCGCGCGGATGGCCTGCGACGCGAGCGGCGGCAGCGCCGGGCAGGCGAACTCGCCGCCGAGGCCGCGCTCGGCCAGGTAGCGCCCGAGCACCTGCGCCTTGTGCGATTGCGGCGAGGAGTTGAAGCCGTGCAGGTACACGATCACGCCGCGGCTTCCTGCCCGAGCCGCGCCAGCAGCTTCGCGTGGATGCCGCCGAAGCCGCCGTTGGACATCACCAGCACCTGGTCGCCGCTGCGCGCCTCGGCCGCGACGGCCGCCACCAGCGCCTCGAGGTCGTCCAGGCAGCGCGCCCGGGCGCCGAGGGGAGCGAAAAGCGCGCGCGCATCCCAGTCGATCCCGGCGGTATAGAGATAGACCCGGTCGGCGGCGGCGAGGCTCGCCGGCAGCGCCTCCTTCATGACGCCGCGCCTCATGGTGTTGGAGCGCGGCTCGAGCACGGCGAGGATGCGCGCCTGCCCTACCCGCTCGCGCAGCCCTTCCAGGGTGGTGCGGATGGCGGTCGGATGGTGCGCAAAGTCGTCGTAGACGCTCACCCCGCGCACGCCGCCGCGCAGCTGCATGCGCCGGCGCACCCCGGAGAAGGCGCCGAGCGAGGCGATCGCCTCCGCCGGATCGACGCCGACGTGGCGCGCCGCGGCGAGCGCGGCGAGCGCGTTCAAGCGGCTGTGCGGGCCCTGCAGTTGCCAGCGTACCCGGCCAAGCACCCTGCCCTGCCACGCGACCTCGAACGCCCCGTTCGCATCAGGCGCGCCTGCCTGCCAGCCCGCCCGTGCATCGAAGCGCTCCACAGGGGTCCAGCACCCCGTGGTGAGTACTCGCTCCACGGCCTCGTCGCCGGCATTGGCGATGACCAGGCCGGACCGTGGCACGGTGCGCAAGAAGTGGTGACATTGCCGCTCGATCGCTGCAAGATCGTCGAAGATGTCTGCATGATCGAACTCCAGATTATTGAGGATGGCGGTGCGCGCCTGGTAATGGACGAACTTCGAGCGCTTGTCGAAGAAAGCGGTGTCGTACTCGTCGGCTTCAATGACGAAAAGCGGCGAGCCGGTATGGCGGGCCGAGACCGGGAAGTCGAGCGGCACGCCGCCGATGAGAAAGCCCGGCTTGCGGCCGGCGCGCTCGAGGATCCAGGCGAGCATCGCCGAGACGGTGGTCTTGCCGTGGGTCCCGGCCACCGCCAGGACATGCCGGCCGGCGAGCACGTGCTCGGCGAGCCACTGCGGCCCGGACACGTAGCGCTCGCCGCGGTCGAGGATCGCCTCCATGAGCGGGTTGCCGCGCGTCACCACGTTGCCGATCACCCACAGGTCGGGCCGAAGCGCGAGCTGCTCGGCGCCGAAGCCCTCAGTGAGGGAGATGCCGAGCGCCTCGAGCTGGTCGCTCATCGGCGGGTAGACGTTCGCGTCGCATCCGGTGACGCGGTAGCCCGCCGCCTTGGCGATCGCCGCGATGCCGCCCATGAACGTGCCGCAGATGCCGAGGATGTGGAGGTGGGCGGCCATGCCGGAGGGTGGAGATTCTATGATTGAATCGTTACCGTGAGCCGCAAGAGCACCCGCCAGACGGGCATGCGCGTGCGAGCGCAGACGGGAATGCGCGCCCGCATCGCCGCCGCGGCGGCGCGGCTCATGGCCGAGGACGGCATCGACGACTTCGCGGTGGCGAAGCGCAAGGCGGCGCGCCAGCTCGGCGCGAGCGACGCGCAGGCGCTGCCCGGCAACGACGAGATCGAGGCCGAGCTGCACGCCTACCGGGCGCTTTACGAGCCCGAGGAGCACGCCGAGCGCATCACCGAGCTGCGCCGCACCGCGCTCGACGCGATGCGTGCGCTCGAGTGCTTCAGCCCCTATCTCACCGGCCCGGTGCTGAAGGGCACCGCCGGGCCCTACGCCGGCATCGAGCTGCAGCTCTTCCCGGAGAGCCCAAAGGACGTGGAGCTCTATCTCCTCGATCGCAACATCCCTTACGACACGCACGAAGGCCGGCGCTACGCCGGCGACCGGGCCCATGCGGTCAGCGTGCTCACCCTCGAATGGCACGGCGCGCCGCTCAAGCTCTCGGTGTTCGACCGGCGCGACGAGCGGGTAGCGCTGAAGAGCTCGCAGGCCGGACGCGTGATGGACCGCGCGGGCATCGCCGAAGTGGCCGCGCTGCTGCGCGATGCGGCCGGGCCGGCGTAAGGCGCTCGCCTTCGCCGCCCTCGGCGCCGGCGCCGCGGCTGCCGGCGCCTTCGTGGGGGCGCTGGTGGCGCAATCGGGCAGCGGCGCTGCGGCCTTGCTCGCGGCGAACTTCACCGACTTGGAAGGCCGTAGCCGGCGTGTTCTCGACTGGCGCGGCCATATCGTCCTGTGCAACTTCTGGGCGACCTGGTGCGCGCCCTGCCGAGAAGAGGTGCCACTCCTCGTTGCTGCAAAGCAGCAATTCTCTCCCAAGCGGTTCGAAGTCGTCGGAATCGGCATCGATCATGTAGAGAAAATCCGCGAATTTGCCCTTAACTACAAGGTAAACTATCCCATGCTTGTAGCGGGCGCTGAAACGATCGATCTGCTGCGTCAGCTCGGCAATGTCGCTGGTGCCCTGCCGTACAGCGTCGTTCTGGACCGCTCGGGTCGCATCTCCTCTACCAGCCTGGGGGCGTTCCGCAAGGACGAACTCCAACGCATTCTGTCGCGATTGCTCGACTAAAATGCCGCGTTCTGCGGCGAAAGATGGCGAAAATCGTAAAACCTCGAAAGCGGATCCTCATCCTGCATGGCCCGAACCTATGGGCGCGAGACGCTCGCCGCCATCAACCGCCGCCTGGTGGCCGCCGGGCGCGCAGCCAGCGCGGAAGTACTCTGCTACCAGAGCAATGTTGAGGGGGAGCTGATCGGGCGCATCCAGCGTGCTGCACGGGAAGGCGTACGCTACATCGTCTTCAACCCCGCGGCTTATACCCACACCAGCGTCGCGCTGCGCGACGCGGTGGCCGCCGCTGGTATTCCGTTCATCGAGGTGCACCTGTCCAACGTGCAGGCGCGAGAGCCGTTCCGGCACCGCTCCTATTTTTCCGACCTCGCCGTCGGCACGATCTGCGGCCTAGGCAGCCGCGGCTACGATTTCGCGCTGGTGCACGCGCTGGGGAGGCTCGATGGATCTGCGCAAGCTTAGGAAGCTGATCGACCTGGTGCAGGAATCGGGCATCGCCGAGCTCGAGATCACCGAGGGCGAGGAGAAGGTGAAGATCGTCAAGGGCGGGCCGCTGAGCGTGACGCCCGGCCCGTCGGGCGCCGCTGCAGCGGCGCCGGCCGCGGCCGCGGCGCCGCGTGCCGCAGCGGCGGCCGCCGCGGCCGCCGGTGCCGCCGAGCCCGAGCCGACCGCGGAAGGCCGCGTGATCAAGGCGCCGATGGTCGGCACGTTCTACCGCTCCGCTTCTCCGGATGCCAAGCCCTTCGTCGAGCTCGGGCAGGCGGTGAAGGAAGGCGACACCGTCTGCATCATCGAAGCCATGAAGCTGATGAACGAGATCGAGGCGGACGCCGCGGGCACGATCAAGGCCATCCTGGTCGAGAACGGCCAGCCGGTGGAGTACGGCCAGCCGCTGTTCATCCTCGGCTGATGTTCGAGAAGATCCTGATCGCCAACCGCGGCGAGATCGCCCTGCGGATCCAGCGCGCCTGCCGCGAAATGGGCATCCGCACGGTGGTGGTGCACTCCGAGGCCGACACCGAGGCGAAGTACGTGAAGCTCGCCGACGAGTCGGTGTGCATCGGGCCGCCGCCGGCGGCGGCGAGCTATCTGAACATCCCGGCGATCATCAGCGCCGCGGAAGTGACCGACGCCGAGGCCATCCACCCCGGCTACGGCTTCCTCGCGGAGAACGCCGACTTCGCCGAGAAGGTGGAGCGCTCCGGCTTCGTCTTCATCGGCCCGCGGCCCGAGAACATCCGCCTGATGGGCGACAAGGTGAGCGCCAAGCAGGCGATGACCAAGGCGGGCGTGCCGACCGTGCCCGGCTCCGAGGGCGCGCTGCCCGACGACCCGAAGGAAGTGGTGCGCATCGCGCGCAAGATCGGCTACCCGGTGATCATCAAGGCGGCCGGCGGCGGCGGCGGGCGCGGCATGCGCGTCGTGCACACCGAGGCGGCGCTGCCCAACGCGGTCAACATGACGCGCACCGAGGCGCAGGCGGCGTTCGCCAACCCGGTGGTCTACCTCGAGCGCTACCTCGAGCAGCCGCGCCACATCGAGGTGCAGGTCCTCGCCGACGCGCACAAGAACGCCGTGCACCTGTTCGAGCGCGACTGCTCGCTGCAGCGGCGCCACCAGAAGATCATCGAGGAAGCGCCGGCGCCGGAGCTGACGCCCAAGCTGCGCGAGCGCATCGGCGAGCGCTGCGTCGACGCCTGCCGCCGCATCGGCTACCGCGGCGCCGGCACCTTCGAGTTCCTCTTCGACGACGGCGAGTTCTACTTCATCGAGATGAACACGCGCATCCAGGTCGAGCACCCGGTGACCGAGATGATCACCGGCATCGACCTGGTGCAGGAGCAGATCCGCGTCGCCGCCGGCGAGAAGCTGCGCTTCCGGCAGAAGGACATCCAGCTGCGCGGGCATGCCATCGAATGCCGCGTGAACGCCGAGGATCCCTACCGGTTTACGCCTTCGCCAGGGCGCATCACCTCGTACCATCCGCCGGGCGGACCGGGCATCCGCGTCGACTCGCACGTCTACCAGGGCTACAGCGTGCCGCCGAACTACGATTCGATGGTCGGCAAGGTGATCGCCTACGGCGCCACGCGCGAGCAGGCCATCGCGCGCATGCGCATCGCGCTCTCCGAGATGGTCGTGGAGGGCATCCAGACCAATATCCCGCTGCACCGCGAGCTTCTGAACGACACGCGCTTCCTGCGCGGCGGGGTGTCGATCCACTACCTCGAGCAGAAGCTCGCGCAGGAGAGCGGCAAGAAGACCTGATGCCCTGGCTCGCGCTTACCGTGGAGGTCGACGGCGCGCAGGCCGAGCCCCTGAGCGAGGCGCTGCTCGAGCTCGGCGCCGAATCCGTCGCCATCGAGCGCCCCGACAGCGCATCGCAGTCCTTGCGCGCGGTCCTCAAGCCCGACGCCGACGCCGCCGCGCTTCTCTGCCGCGCGGCGCGCTCCTGCGGGCTGGCGCCGGCGCCGCGCTTTTCCGTCTCGGCCCTGGAGGACGATGACTGGGTACGGCGCTCGCAGGCGCAGTTCGCGCCGCTGCAGGTCGGCGGACGGCTGTGGATCGGCCAGAGCTGGCACGCGCCGCCGCCGCATGTCCCGGCGGCGCTGCGCCTCGATCCGGGCCTCGCCTTCGGCACCGGCAGCCACGCCTCGACACGTCTGGTGCTGGGCTTCCTCGCGCGCGCCCTGCGCGGCGGCGAGAGCGTGCTCGATTACGGCTGCGGCTCGGGTATATTGGCGATCGCCGCCGCCAAGCTCGGCGCCGTGCGTGTAGACGCGGTCGATCTCGACCCGCAGGCGCTCGAGGTGACCGCCACGAATGCGCGCGCGAACGGCGTCGCGGTGCGGGTGGCGGCGCCCGAAGCGCTGCCCGCGGCGCGTTACGACGTCGTGCTCGCCAATATCCTCGCGCAGCCGCTGATGCTGCTGGCACCCCTGCTTGCCACGCACACCGCCGGCGGCGGAAAGCTCGCGCTCTCGGGAATGCTCGAGTCGCAGGCCACCGAAGTGGCGCGCGCCTATGACGGCAGCTTCGACATGCGGGTCGCGGAAGTGGAGGAGGGCTGGGCGCTGCTGGAAGGGCTGCGCCGATGAGCCTCGTCACGCGCTGCCCGATTTGCGGCACCGCCTTCCGCGTGCAGGCCGGCCAGCTCTCCGCACGCGGCGGCAAGGTGCGCTGCGGCAAGTGCGCGGAGGTCTTCGACGGCGTCGCCGCGCTGGTGGAGGAGGGCGCGGCGCGCCTGGCGCTCGAGCCCGCGCCGCAGCTCGGGCTCTTCGATCCGTCGCGGCGCGCGCCGGGTCCGGCGCCGGGCGAGGACGCGCCGCTGCCGCAGTTCATGGCCGAGCCGGAAGCGCCGGCGCGCTGGACCTGGGTCTGGGCGTTGCTCGCGGTGCTGGCGGCGCTGGCGCTCGCCGCGCAGGCGGGGCTGCGCTTTCGCGCCGAGCTGGTGGCGACGCTGCCGGCGACCCGGGCGCCGCTCGACGCGGCCTGCCGGCTGCTCGGCTGCGCGGTGCACCTGCCGCGCCGGCCCGACCTGATGAGCATCGATGCCTCGGAGCTGCAAGCCGATCCGCGCCGCCAGGGCATCATCGTGCTGAACGCGGTGCTGCGCAATCGCGCGCGCTTCGCGCAGGACTATCCCGCGCTCGAGCTCACGCTCACCGACGACGCCGAGCGGCCGGTGCTGCGCCGCGTGCTTACGCCGCGCGACTACCTCGACCCGGCCCGCACCGCGCAGCTTCTGGCTCAGGGAATCGCGCCCGGCGCGGAAGCCTCGCTGCGCGTCTATCTCGACTCGAGCCGCAGCGCCGCGACCGGCTATCGCCTCTACCTCTTCTACCCCTCGTGAGGATCCTCGTCACCGGCTCGATCGCCTACGACACCATCATGGTGTTCCCGGACCGCTTCCGCAATCACCTCCTCGCCGACCAGCTGCACATCCTCAACGTCTGCTTCCTGACGCCCGAGATGCGGCGCGAGTACGGCGGCACGGCCGGCAACATCGGCTACAACCTGCGGCTGCTGGGCGAGCAGCCGCTCGTCATGGCCACGGTGGGCGAGGACATCGCGCCCTATCTGGCGCGCTTCGAAAAGCTCGGCGTCGCCACGTCGCTGCTGCGCCCGATCGCCGGCCAGTTCACCGCGCAGGCGTTCATCACCACCGACCTCGACGACAACCAGATCACCGCCTTCCATCCGGGGGCGATGAACTACGCGCACGAGAACCACGTCGGGCGCGAGCTCGGCGCGGCCATCGCCATCGTCGCCCCCGACGGCAAGCAAGGCATGCTGCAGCACGCGCGCGAATGCGCGGCGGCCGGCGTGCCTTTCATCTTCGATCCGGGTCAGGGGCTGCCGATGTTCTCGGGCGCCGAGCTCGAGGAGTTCGTGCGCCTCGCCGACTACCTCGCGGTCAACGACTACGAGGGCCGGCTGCTCGAGGAGAAGACCGGGCGGCGGCTCGAGGAGCTCGCCCGCGGGCTCAAGGCGCTGGTCGTCACCTTCGGCGCCAAGGGCTCGCTCGTCCTGGCGGGCGGTCAACGCCACGAGATCCCGAGCGTTCCTGCAGAGACAGCGGCGGATCCCACCGGCTGCGGCGACGCGTATCGCGCCGGGCTGCTCTTCGGCCTCGCGCACGGCTGGGACTGGCCCTCCACGGGTAAACTAGGCGCGGTAATGGGGGCGATCAAGATCGCGCATCGCGGCGCGCAGAACCACGCGCCGGAACGCGGGGAGATCGAGGCGCGCTTCCAGCGCGCCTTCGGCTACTCGCCATGGAAAGGATGAAGCCGTGAAAACTGCAATCATCGTCGGCGCCTGCGCGGCGCTGCTCACCGGGTGCCAGACGCGCGAATCGGCGAACGTCTACGGCAAGCACGAGGCGGGCAGGGAGCAGACCGTGCGCTTTGCCACCGTGGACGCGGTGCGCAAGGTGACCATCCAGGGCAGCCAGTCGGGCCTGGGCGCGGGCGCGGGCGGCGTGGTCGGCGGCGTCGCGGGCAGCGGCGTCGGCCAGGGCAGGGGCTCCACCGTCGGCGCGGTGCTCGGCGGCGTCGCCGGCGGCGTCGCCGGCAACACCATCGAGAATCGCATGACCGAGAAGGACGGCCTGGAGATCACCGTGCGCCTGGAGAGCGGCGAGCTGCGCGCCATCGTGCAGGAGGCCGACATCGCCTTCACGCCGGGGCAGCGCGTGCGCCTGGTCACCTCGGGCGGCATCACCCGCGTCACGCCGAACTAGAGCCTGGCGCGGATCTTCGCCGCGTGGTCCTCGAGCTTCTCGCGCGGCGGGTTCTTCACCGGCCAGGCGAGGCTCATGCCGTCGCCCTCGTGCCGCGGCACGAGGTGAATGTGGAAATGCAGGACCGTCTGCCCGGCCGGCTTGCCGTTCGCCTGGTAGACCGAGAGGCCCTGCGGCTGGAACGCGGCGCGGATGGCGCGCGCGACGCGCGCCGCGGCGCGGAACACCGCCGCCGCCTGCGCCTCCTCGAGGGCATACAGGTTCTCGGCATGCGCCTTCAGCGCCACCAGGACGTGCCCCGGGTTGACCTGCCCGATGTCCATGAAGGCGAGCGTGTGCTCGTCCTCGTCGACCACGGTGGCCGGAATCTGCTTCGCCACGATCCTGCAGAACACGCAATCGCTCATGCCTCGCCTCCCGGCGCCTGGTAGCCGGCGCATGGTACTTGAAAGAGCGCGCGGTCCTCGAGCCGCAGCGCGCTAAGCTTCTCGCCCCACACGCAGCCGCTGTCGAGCGCCACCAGCTTCTCGCTCAGCTTGAGACCGAGCGCCGACCAGTGGCCGCAAACAATCGCTTGCGCGTCGTTCCTGAAGTCGAACCAGGCCGAGTAGCCGGCCGGCGGCCGCTTGCCCTTCGCCCGGAAATCCATGCGTCCATCCGCCGTGCAGAAGCGCAGGCGCGTCATGGCGTTGACGATGACGCGCAGCCGGTCCCAGCCCGTGAGCCGCTCGCTCCATTCGTCGGGCGTGCTGCCGTACATGTTGGCGAGGAAGTCGCGGTAGTCGGGAGCCGCCAGCGCGCGCTCCACTTCCCGCCCCAGCTCGAGCGCTTCGGCGATGCCCCATTGCGGCAGCAGGCCGGCATGCACCATGGCGTAACCGTCCGCAGCGTGCATCATCGGCCGCCGGCGCAGCCAGCCCACCAGCTCGCGCGCATCGGCCGCGGCCAGCACGTCCTGGAACGTGTCGTCCTTGCGCGGCCGCTCGAAGCCCTCGAACTGGGTGACGAGGTGCAGGTCGTGGTTGCCGAGCACGGTAACGGCGCGGGCGTCGAGCTCGCGTACGAAGCGCAGCACCTCGAGCGACTTCGGGCCGCGGTTGACCAGGTCGCCGACGAACCATAGGTGATCCTGCTTTCCGAATCGCACTTCACCCAGCAGGCGCTGCAGCTCGTCGAAGCAGCCCTGGACGTCGCCGATCGCATACGTGGCCATTGACGGCCAACTATAGCTTCAGAAGCTCGCGTCCAGGCGGCGGTACTGGATGGCCTCGGCGATGTGCTCGGCGGCGATGGTCGCGGTCCCAGCGAGGTCGGCGATGGTGCGTGCGACGCGCAGCACTCGGTGGTAGGCGCGCGCCGAAAGAAGCAGCCGCGCGAGCGCGTGGCGCAGCAGCCGGTCGCCCTCGCGGTCGGTGCCGCAATGGCGGTCGATCGCGCCGGGCTCGAGAAGGGCGTTCGCATGCCCCTGGCGCTCGAGCTGTGCGCGCCTCGCCTTCTCCACCCTCGCCTTGATGGCGCTCGACGCTTCGCCGGCCGGCGCGCCGACGAGCTCCGCCTCGCGCGGCGCCGGGACTTCGAGCTTGATGTCGATGCGGTCGGCAAGCGGCCCGGAGATGCGGCCGCGATAGCGGGCAATGCGCTCGGGCGTGCAGCGGCAGCGCCCGCTGCGGTCGCCGCAGTGCCCGCAGGGACAGGGGTTCATGGCCGCGACCAGCTGGAAGCGCGCCGGGAACTGCGCGTGGCGCGCCGCGCGCGCGATCGAGACGCGGCCCGACTCGAGGGGTTCGCGCAGCGCCTCCAGCACGTCGCGGTCGAACTCGGGCAGCTCATCGAGAAACAGCACGCCGTGGTGGGCGAGCGAGATCTCGCCCGGGCGCGGCAGATTGCCGCCGCCTACGAGCGCCGCGCCCGAGGCGCTGTGGTGCGGCGCGCGGAAGGGCCGCTCGCCCCAGCGTAACGCGTCGAAGCCGCTGGTCGAGACCGAATGGATGGCCGCGACTTCGAGCGCCTCGGACTCCGCGAGCGCCGGCAGGATGCCGGGGAAGCGCGAAGCGAGCATAGACTTCCCGGTTCCCGGCGGCCCGAGCATTAGCACGCTATGCGCGCCGGCGGCGGCGACTTCAAGGGCGCGCTTCGCCTGCTGCTGGCCGCGCACGTCGCTGAAGTCCGGATACGCGGGCTGCGCCGCCGCCGCCCCGCCGGGGTACTCGGCGAGCCGGGCGTCGCCGGCGAGGTGCGCCACGACCTCGAGGAGCGTCCTTGCCGGCAGGATGCGCGCGCCTTCGGCGAGCGCCGCCTGCGGCGCGTTTCCCGCTGGGAGGATGAACGCCCGTCCGGCGCCGCGCGCCGAGAGCGCCATGGCGAGCGCGCCGCGCACCGCGCGCAGCTCGCCGGTCAGCGACAGCTCGCCGGCGAACTCCTGGCCGCCGAGCGACTCGGTCGACAGCTGCCCGCTCGCGGCAAGGATGCCGAGCGCGATCGGCAGGTCGAAGCGGCTGGAGTCCTTGGGCAGCTCGGCCGGCGCGAGATTGACGGTGATGCGGCGCGCCGGAAACTCGAAGCGCGCGTGATTGAGGGCCGCGCGCACGCGATCGCGCGCTTCGCGCACCTCGGCGTCGGGAAGGCCGACGATGTGGAACGCCGGCAGCCCCGGCCCGAGGTGCACCTCGACGGTGACTTCGGGCGCGTCGATGCCCGCGAGCGCGCGGCTCGCAACCGTTGCGACCGTCATGCTTGACCCCCTGCTGAAGAAACGCCGGGCGGCCGGCGCGGTTTACGCGGGCGGCTTGGTTTTGTGGCGCGATTCGATCTCGGCGATACGCGACTCGAGCTCCGCGAGCTTCGCCTGCGCGCGCTCGAGAAGCTTTCTCTGCACCTCGAAGTCCTCCCGCACCACCAGGTCGAGGCGGTCGAACCAGGCGAGCAGCAGCGCTCTCAGGTTCTTCTCCACGTCCGCCGCCGGCGAGCTGCGGAAGGCTTCGTCGATGCGCGCGCCGAGCTCATCGAGCAATCGCCTGTCGGTCATCGGTCAAGGCTATACCAAGCGCGCGCACTAAATCGGTGCGCGCCGTCATCTTCCTCGCCCCGTTGCCGTGCACAGGCAACCAGGTGCGTTGATATGTACTTGAGTTGAAATGCTTTTTGTCCTGGCACAGGAGGTGCTATTGGTCGGGCTGCTATCCATCCACCAACCCCAAGGGAGATTTCATGCGTAAGTCGATTCTGTCCACGGCGGTAGCCGCCGCCCTGCTCGTCCCCGGGCTCGCAGCCGCCCAGGCGGCCTCGCCGATCACCGGCAACATGACCCTCGTCTCCGATTACCGGTTCCGCGGCCTGACCCAGACCTTCGAGGAGCCGGCGCTGCAGGGCGGCTTCGACTACGCGCACTCGAGCGGCATCTATCTCGGCAACTGGAACTCGTCGATCTCCGACAGCTTCTACGCCGGCTCGCCGCTCGAGATGGACTTCTACGGCGGCTACAAGGGCGCCGCGGGCCCGCTCGGCTACGACATCGGCATCCTCTACTACTACTATCCCGGATCCAATCTCGCCGGCGTCGGCACCATCGATAACCTCGAGGTCTACGCCGGCGTGTCCTGGAAGTTTCTCAGCCTCAAGTACTTCCATGCAGTCAGCGACTTCTTCGGCGCGCCCAACACCGACGGCTCGAACTACATCGACTTCGGCGCCACATGGGACCTCGGCCAAGGCTGGGGCGTCAACGGCCACATCGGCCACCAGAAGGTGAAGGGCATCGCGAACGCCGACTACACCGATTACAAGATCGGCATCACCAAGGACATCGGCGGCTGGCTGTTCGGCGCTTCGTTCATCGACACCGATGCCGACAGCGCCGCGTACACGTTCACCAACGCGGCGAGCGGCAAGACCGTCGACGTCGGCGATTCGACGCTGGTGCTCTCGGTCAGCAGAACGTTCTGAGTCCCGAAGGGGAGACCTTATGAAACTGATCAGCGCGGTCATCAAGCCGTTCAAGCTCGACGAGGTCCGCGAGGCCCTCTCGGCGATCGGCGTGCAGGGGATCACCGTCACCGAGGTGAAGGGCTTCGGGCGCCAGAAGGGGCACACCGAGCTCTATCGCGGCGCGGAGTACGTCGTCGATTTCCTGCCCAAGGTGAAGGTCGAGGCCGCCGTCAAGTCCGAGCTGCTCGAGCAGGCGATCGACGCCATCGAGCGCTCGGCCAACACCGGCAAGATCGGCGACGGCAAGATCTTCGTGTTCGATCTCGAGAAAGTCATCCGCATCCGCACCGGCGAGACCGATGCGGCGGCGCTGTAAGGAGAATGCGATGAAGAAACTGATTGCACTGCTCGCCCTGCTCGGCTCGCTCGCCTTCGCGGGCGCAGCGCTGGCGCAGGACAAGCCGGCCGCGACGCCGGACAAGCCCGCCGCCGAGGCGGTCAAGGCCGCCGCCGCGGAGCCGGCGAAGCCCAAGGTCGACAAGGGCGATACCACCTGGATGATGGTGGCGACGAGCCTGGTCATCCTCATGACGATCCCGGGCCTCGCGCTCTTCTACGGCGGCATGGTGCGCACCAAGAACACGCTCTCGGTGCTCATGCAGGTCTTCGTCACCTTCTGCCTGATCGCGGTGGTCTGGGTGATCTACGGCTACTCGATCACCTTCACCGGAGGCGGCGCCTTCTACGGGGGATTCTCCAAGCTCTTCCTCTCCGGCGTCACCGGCGACTCGCTGGGGGCGACGTTCTCGAAGGGGGTGGCGATCCCCGAGTTGGCCTTCGTCGCCTTCCAGCTCACCTTCGCCGCCATCACCTGCGGCCTGGTCGTCGGCTCGTTCGCCGAGCGCATCAAGTTCTCCGCGGCTTTGGTGTTTGCCGTGCTCTGGTTCACGTTCGCGTACGCGCCGATCGCGCACATGGTGTGGTACTGGGACGGCCCCGACGCCATCACTGACGCGAAGAGCCTCGAAGCGGTTACCAACGCCGCAGGCTGGTTGTGGGGCAAGGGCGCGCTCGATTTCGCCGGCGGCACGGTGGTGCATATCAACGCCGGCGTCGCCGGCCTGGTCGGCGCGTATCTGGTCGGCAAGCGCATCGGCTATGGCAAGGAATCCATGCAGCCGCACAACCTGCCGCTGACGATGATCGGCGCGTGCCTGCTCTGGGTAGGCTGGTTCGGCTTCAACGCCGGCTCCAACCTGGAGGCGACGGGCACGGCGACGATCGCGTTCCTGAACACCATCGTCGCTACCGCGGCTGCGGTGCTCGCATGGCTGCTGGTCGAGTCACTGACACGGGGCAAGGCTTCCGCGCTTGGCGCGGCTTCGGGCGCGGTGGCCGGGCTAGTCGCCATCACGCCGGCGTGCGGCTTCGTCGGCCTGGTCGGCGCGCTGGTCATCGGCTTCATCGCCGGAATCGGCGGCTTCTGGGGCGTGAGCGGTCTAAAGCGCCTTCTCGGGGCCGACGACTCGCTCGACGTGTTCGGCGTGCACGGCGTATGCGGCATCCTCGGTGCGCTGCTCACCGGTGTCTTCGCTGCGCCGGCGCTCGGCGGCTCGGGTATCTACGACTACGTAGCCAACAAAGTCTCGGAGGATTACTCGATCTGGGGCCAGCTCCTCACGCAGGCGACCGCGGTGGCGACGACCATCGTCTGGTCCGGCGTGGTGGCATTCATCGCCTACAAGCTGGTCGACCTGACCATCGGCCTGCGCGTTAGCGAGGAAGACGAGCGCGAGGGTCTCGATACCACCGCACACGGCGAGGCGGCCTACCGCATCTGACGCGCATCACCCAGGGTTAAGAAGGGCGCTTCGGCGCCCTTTTTTTACGCCGACAGCTTCTCCAGGAGCTCGAGCAACGCCCGGCGCTCGGCCGCGGTGAGGCGCGCGGCGATGCGCCGCTCGTGCACTCCGATGCGCCGCTTAAGACGCCCGAGCAGCGCGCGCCCGGCGCGGGTCAGCCAGACGCCGTTGGTGCGCCGATCGTCGCCGCGGCGCCGCTCCACCAGCCCGCGCGACTCGAGCGCGTCGATCACGCCCACCATGGTCGAGCGCTCGAGCGACACGGCGCGCGCGAGGCGGCCCTGGGTGACGCCGGGGTTCGCCTCGATGAGGACGAGCACGCCGACCCGCCCCGGCGACACGTCGGGCACGCTCGCCGCGAAGTCGCGGAACACCGCCTGCTGCGCCAGGCGCAGCCGGTAGCCGAGCAGGCCGGGCAGGATGCCCGGCCGCAGCGGCGCCTTGAGCGCTACGCGGCCGCGCGCCATTTTGTTTGGCCTCCAAACAATCGGTTACCATCGTAGCGCATGAACGGCGCGGAGCTCCTGCTCGGCGCGGCAGTGCTCGCACGGCGCGCCGAGCGCACAGCGCTCGTCTACGCCGACGAGCGCGTCAGCGCCGCCGCCCTCGCCGCGCGCGTCAGGCGCTCGGCCGGCGCCTATCTCGCGCACGGCATAGTGCCGCGGGACCGCGTGCTGCTGCTCATGCGCGACACCCCCGAGGCTGCCGCCGCCTGGCTGGGCGCTGTGCACGTCGGGGCGGTGGCGATCGCGCTCAACGGCAGGCTCCCGGAGGCCGACTACGGCCACATCCTCGCCGACAGCCAGGCGAAGCTGGTGCTCGTCGAGGAGCACTTCGCGAGCGCACGCCCGGACCTCACTGCGGAACTCGCGGCGCAGAAGCGGGTCGCCGTCGCCGGCGACGCGGCGCCCCCCGGGGCCGCCTGGCGCGCGTGGCTGGAGGCGGCGGCCGAGGCCGCGCCCTGCGTTGCCGGCCCCGACGATCCGGCGTTCGGGCTGTACTCCTCGGGTACGACCGGCCGCCCGAAGGGCATCGTCCACGAGCATAAGGTGTTCCTGCATCTCGGCAAGGCATTCGACGCTTTCGGCCTCCAAGCGGGCGAGACGGTGCTCGCCACCTCGCGCCTGTTCTTCGCCTATGGCATGGAGCACGCGCTGCTCGCGCCGCTCGCGAAGGGCCTCACTTCCATTCTCTGCCCCGACTCGCCCGACACCGCCGCGGTCGTCGAGCTGGTCGAGCGCCACCGCCCGGCGGCTGTGTTCAGCGTGCCGACCGTCTACCGGCGGCTGCTCGCCGAACCGCGTGCGCGCCTGGCGGCCTTCGGCGCCGTGCGCCGCTGCGTCGCCGCCGGCGAGCGGCTCTCGGTGAAGCTCGTCGAGCAGTGGCGCGCGGCGGCAGGCGGCGAGCTGCTCAACCTCTACGGCATGTCCGAGACTTTCTGCGCCTGCATCGTCACGCCGCCGCGGAGCTCCGACGGCGTGCGCACCGGCCTGCCGCTCGCGGGCGTGGAGATCCGGCTGCGCGACGCGCACGAGCGCGAGCCGCAGCCCGGCCAGCCGGGAGTCCTGTGGGTGCGCCATCCGGCGCAAGCCGGCGGCTACGCCAATCTGCCGGAGCAGACGCGGGCGCAGTTCCGCGACGGCTGGTTCTGCAGCCGCGATCTCTTCGTGCGCGACGCCGCCGGGTACCTCGTCCACCAGGGACGCTCCGACGAGCTGGTCAAGGTCGCCGGCCAGTGGGTGCAGCCCGGCGAGCTCGAGGAGGCGGCGGCGCTCGATCCGGCGGTCGCCGAAGTGGCGTGCGTACCAGTCGTGGACGAGGACGGCCTGGAGCGCCTGGCGCTGTTCGTCGCCGCGCGCGGCGACGAGGCCGAGGCGGTGCGCGCGGCCGCGGCCGCCTGCGAGCGCGCGCTGCCGCGCTACAAGCGCCCGAAGTGGGTGCGCGCGATCGCCGAGCTGCCTCGCACCGCGACCGGCAAGGTGCAGCGCTACAAGCTGCGCGAGCTGCTGGAGCGCGAGCTCGCCGGCAAGGCATAGAATCCCGGGTTATCCGAGGATCTGGCATGGCCTACGCGATTCCCCTGTGGACCCCTCCGGCGCTACCCGTGGCGGGCAGCGCCGACGCGTTCCCGGTGCGGCGCATCTTCTGCGTCGGGCGCAATTACGCCGAGCATCAGAAGGAGATGGGCGGCGACGGCCGCGAGCAGCCGTTTTTCTTCATCAAGGGCGCCGGCGCGCTGGTGCCGGGCGGCGGCAACGTGCACTACCCGCCGAAGAGCTCCAACTATCACTACGAAACCGAGCTCGTCGTCGCCATCGCCAAAGGCGGCCGGCGCATCGATGCCAAGCGCGCGAACGACCACGTCTTCGGCTACGCCGTGGGCTTCGACATGACGCGGCGCGATCTGCAGCAGTGGGGCAAGGACCACGGCCGTCCGTGGGACTTCGGCAAGGACTTCGACGAGTCGGCACCGTGCGGCGCGCTCGCGCCCGCGGCGAGGATCGGCCACCCGTCGAAGGGCGCGATCTGGCTCACGGTCAACGGCAAGGAGCGGCAGCGCGCCGACCTCGGCGACATGATCTGGTCGGTGCCGGAGCAGATCGCCTATCTGTCCGAGTACTACACGCTCGAGCCGGGCGATCTCATCTACTCCGGGACGCCTGCGGGCGTCGGACCGGTGAAGCCGGGCGACGAGCTGCTCGCCGGCATCGACAAGGTGGGCGAGCTCAAGGTAAGAATCCTCGCCGCGCTGTGAGGCTGTACACCTACTTTCGCAGCTCCGCCGCCTTTCGTGTGCGCATCGCGCTGAACCTGAAGGGCCTGGCGTACGAGCCGCGCTTCGTCCACCTGGCGAAAGGCGAGCATCGCGAGCCGGCGTACGGCGCGGTAAACCCGCAGGCGCTGGTGCCGACGCTGGAGCTCGACGACGGCCGCCGCCTGGCGCAGTCCATGGCCATCATCGAGTACCTCGACGAGACGCACCCGCAACCGCCGCTCCTTCCCAAGGACGCGCTCTCGAGGGCGAGGGTGCGATCGCTGGCGCAGCTCGTCGCCTGCGAGATCCATCCGCTCAACAACCTGCGCACGCTGCAGCACCTGCGCAAGCAGCTGGGCCAGGATGAGGATCAGGTGGGCGCGTGGTACCGGCACTGGATCGCCGAGGGTCTCGCGAGGCTCGAGGCGGCGCTCGCCGGCGCGAGCGGCTCCGGCAGGTTCTGCCACGGCGACTCGCCGACCATGGCCGACTGCTGCCTCGTGCCGCAAGTCTTCAACGCGCGGCGCTACGAGTTCGACGACACGCGCTTCCCGACAATCATGCGCGTGTTCGGCGAGTGCATGAAGCTCGAAGCCTTCGACCGCGCGCAGCCCGCGAAGCAGCCCGACGCGGCGTAGCGCCTGGCGCTAGACGCCGCGAAACAGCGCCTTGAGCGACTCGGGGATGGTCTCGCCCTTGAGGGGCGAGCCCGGCCCTTCGACGAATCGCCCCCAGACGCGGGCCTCGCTGCCTGCGGCGAGCGAGGCGCCGTCGTTGGTGCGCACGATCTCGTGCGCGACGACGAAGGACTTGCCGCCGAAGCGCGCCATGCGCGACCTCACCTCGCAGCGGTCGCCCTGCGATGCCGGGGCGAGGAAACGGCACTCCGCCGAGACGAGCGGCATGGCCCGGTGCTCGGCGCGCATGCGCTTCGCGCCGTAGCCGACCGCCTCGAGAAACGCCCAGCTCGCCGCGTCCATCCAGCGGAAGTAGGTCGGGTAGAAGATGATTCCGGCGGGATCGCAGTCTCCCCAGTGCACCTGGCACGGGAAAACGGCGACGATGGAACGGAATTCGCTCATCCGCCGGGATTATAGGCAGCGCGATTGACAGCCAGAGGCGCTGTGGGCAGACTCCCACTGCCGCACCGGACGCCCCGCGCGTCGGCGCCGATTTGATGTTCAGCTTGCGGGCGCTTGAAAAATGCCGCTAAAGAGACGCGTCGCCGAGGCCCGTTTCTGCGCAAGCTGAACGGGCCTTTTCGTTTCTGGAAGCGATGAACGCACCGCAGCACCCGAACGCGCTCGAAGCGCTGCTCCGCAAGAGGATCGTGCTCCTGGACGGCGCCATGGGCACGATGATTCAGCGCGCGCGCCTCGCGGAGGAGGACTACCGCGGCGAGCGCTTCCGTCGCTGGGAGCGGGAGCTGCGCGGCAACAACGATCTGCTTTCGCTTACGCAGCCGCGGCTGGTGCGCGACATTCACCTGCAGTACCTGCAGGCCGGCGCCGACGTGATCGAGACCAACACCTTCAACTCGACCTCGATCGCGCTCGCCGACTACGGCATGCAGTCGCTCGCGCGCGAGCTCAACCGCAGCGCCGCGCGGCTAGCGCGGGACGCCGCGGCCGACTGGATGTCGCGCCGTCCGGGGAATCCGCGCTTCGTCGCCGGCGTCCTCGGGCCGACCAACAAAACTGCCTCGATCTCCCCCGACGTCAACGACCCGGGGTTCCGCGCCGTGAGCTTCGACGAGCTGGTGGCCGCCTATGGGGAGGCGGTGCAGGGCCTCCTCGAGGGCGGGGTCGACGCGCTGCTCGTCGAGACGGTATTCGACACGCTCAACGCGAAGGCGGCGCTCTTCGCCATCGAGGCGGCGTTCCAGGCGCGCGGTGCCCGGCTGCCGGTGCTGGTCTCGGGGACGATCACGGACGCCTCGGGACGCACGCTTTCGGGGCAGACGGCGGAAGCCTTCTATAACTCGATACGCCATGCGCGGCCGCTCGCGGTCGGATTTAACTGCGCGCTCGGCGCCAAGGAGTTGCGGCCGTACGTCGAGGAGCTGGCGCGCCTCGCCGAGTGCAGCGTGTCCTGCCATCCGAACGCCGGCCTGCCCAACGCCTTCGGCGAATACGAGGATACGCCGCAGGCGATGGCCGCGCAGGTGGGTGACTGGGCACGCAACGGCTGGCTCAACATCGTCGGCGGCTGCTGCGGCACCACGCCCGAGCACATCCACGCCATGGCCGAGGCGGTGCAGGGCGTCGCACCCCGCGGCGTGGCGGAGCACCCGCACGCGCTGCGGCTGGCCGGTCTCGAGCCGCTCAACGTCGCCGACACGTCGCTGTTCGTCAACATCGGCGAGCGGACCAACGTCACGGGCTCGCGCGCCTTTGCCCGGCTGATACTCGCGGGCGACTACGTCGGTGCGCTGACGGTCGCCCGCCAGCAGGTGGAGAACGGCGCGCAGGTCATCGACGTGAACATGGACGAGGCGATGCTCGACTCCGAGAAGGCCATGGCGACGTTCCTCAGGCTGGTGGCCGCCGAGCCCGACATCGCGCGCGTGCCGGTAATGATCGACAGCTCCAAGTGGAGCGTGCTCGAAGCCGGGCTGAAGTGCGTCCAGGGCAAGCCGATCGTCAACTCGATCTCGCTCAAGGAAGGCGAGGTGGAGTTCCTGCGCCAGGCGCGCCTTTGCCGCAGCTACGGCGCGGCGGTCGTCGTCATGGCATTCGACGAGCAGGGGCAGGCCGATACGCTCGCGCGGCGCACCGGCATCTGCCGGCGCGCCCACGAGCTGCTGACGTCCCGCGCCGGCTTCCCGCCCGAGGACATCGTCTTCGATCCGAACATCTTCGCCGTGGCGACCGGCCTGGAAGAGCACGCGCGCTACGGCATCGACTTCCTCGAGGCGGTGCGCTGGGTCCGGGAGCACCTGCCAGGCACGAGGGTCTCGGGAGGCGTCTCGAACCTGTCGTTCTCCTTCCGCGGCAACGACGCGGTGCGCGAGGCGATGCATACCGCGTTCCTCTATCACGCGGTGCGCGCCGGCCTGTCGATGGGCATCGTCAATGCCGGCCAGCTCGGCGTCTACGAAGAGCTGGAGCCGGAGCTGCGGGAGCGGGTCGAGGACGTGATCTTCAACCGGCGCGCCGACGCCACCGAGCGGCTGATCGAGCTTGCCAGCCGCGTCAAGAGCGGCGCGCGCGAAACGGCCAAGGACGAGGCCTGGCGGGCGGCGGGCGTCGAGGCCCGGCTCGCGCACGCCCTCGTCAACGGCATCGCCACGCACATCGTCGCCGACACCGAGGAGGCGCGGCGCGCGCGGGCGCGCCCCATCGAGGTGATCGAGGGCCCGCTGATGGACGGCATGAACGTGGTCGGCGATCTCTTCGCCGCCGGCAAGATGTTCCTGCCCCAGGTGGTGAAGTCGGCCCGCGTGATGAAGCAGGCGGTGGCGCACCTCGTGCCGTACATCGAGGCCGAGAAGGCGAAGAGCGGTGAGGCGCCGCAGGCGAAAGGCCGTATCGTCATCGCCACCGTCAAGGGCGACGTGCACGACATCGGCAAGAACATCGTCGCCGTGGTGCTCCAGTGCAACAACTATGAAATCGTCAACCTCGGCGTCATGGTGCCGGCGCAGGCGATCATCGACGCCGCGCGCCGCGAGAAGGCCGACGCCATCGGGCTGTCCGGCCTGATCACGCCGTCGCTTGAGGAGATGGCCCATGTCGCGCGCGAGATGGAGCGCAGCGGGCTGAAGCTGCCGCTGCTCATCGGCGGCGCGACGACCTCGCGCGCGCACACGGCGGTCAAGATCGCGCCCAACTACTCGGGCGCGGTCGTGTACGTGCCCGACGCCTCGCGCAGCGTTCCCGTGGTGCAGAGCCTGGTCTCTGCGGACAGCCGCGATGCCTACATGGCGCAGGTGCGGGCGGACTACGAGAAGATCCGCGCGCAGCACCGCGACAAGAAGGGGCCCGGGCCGCTGCATCCGCTCGCCGAGGCGAGGCGACTGGGCTTCAAGACCGACTGGCAGTCGTACGTACCGCCGGCTCCGGCCCGCCCCGGCATTACGGTGCTGCGCGACTATCCGCTCGCCGAGCTTGTCCCCTACATCGACTGGGGGCCTTTTTTCCAGGCCTGGGAGCTTTCCGGCGCGTATCCGAGGATACTCGAGGATCCGGTGGTGGGCGAGGCGGCGCGCAAGCTCTTTGCCGAGGCGCAGGAATGGCTCGCGCGCATCGTCGCGGAGAAGTGGGTGAGCGCTAACGGCGTACTGGCATTGTGCCCGGCGGCCCAGGTCAACCACGACGACATCGAAATCTACCGCAACGAGAGCCGGCGCGACGTGCTGATGACCTGGCACAACCTGCGCCAGCAGAACCCCAAGCCGGAGGGCCGCGCCAATCTGTGCCTCGCCGATTTCGTGGCGCCGAAGTCGAGCGGCGTGCGCGACTGGATCGGCGCCTTCGCCGTCGCCGCGGGCGGCATCGAGCGGCGCGTCGCGGAACTGGAGGCGGCGCACGACGATTACGGCGCCATCATGCTCAAGGTGCTCGCCGACCGGCTCGCCGAGGCGTTCGCCGAAAGGCTGCATCAGCGCGTGCGGCAGGAGTTCTGGGGCTACGCGTCGGAGGAGCGCTTGAGCAAGGCGCAGCTCATCGCCGAAGCCTACCGCGGCATCCGGCCCGCGCCGGGCTATCCTGCCTGCCCCGACCATGCCGCGAAAGGCGGCCTGTTCCGCCTGCTCGACGCCGAGGGCCACGCCGGCATGCGCCTGACCGAGTCATACGCGATGCTGCCGGCGTCCGCGGTCTCGGGGTTCTACCTCTCGCACCCGCAGTCCACGTACTTCGCCGTCGGCAAGGTCGGTCGCGACCAGATCGCGGACTACGCGCATCGCCGCGGCATCGATGTCGCCGGGGCGGAGAAGTGGCTGGCGCCTTACCTGGCCTACGAGCCGGCGGCGCCGGTCAGCGAGGCGCCGCTATAATCGGCAGCATGGGCAAAGGCGACAAGCGCACCCGCCGCGGCAAAATCTACCGCGGCAGCTACGGCAAGAAGCGGCCGCAGCGCGTCAAGAAAGCCGGCAAGCGCTCCTGAGGTCGCTGCTCGCCACTGGCGCGACGCTCGTGGCGGCGGTCATTTTCGCCAGAACGCCGGGGTGAAGAGCACGAACACCGTGATCAGCTCGAGCCTGCCGAGCAGCATCGCCGCGGTGCAGATCCAGGTCTGAAAATCGTTGAAGCCGGCGTAGGTGGTGGCAGGCCCGACGTTGGCCAAGCCCGGGCCGAGGTTGTTGACCGTCGCAGTGCTGGCGGAGAACGCCGTCATGAAATCGAGCCCGGTGGCCGTCAGCAGCATGGTGATCGCCGTCATCGTCGCCCCGTACACCAGCATGTAGGCGAGCACCGCGAGAATGATCTGGCCGTCGACTACCTGGCCGCCCAGCTTCACCGGCATCAGGGCGCGCGGGTGCACCATGCGCGCGAGCTCGCGGAACGCCTGCTGGAACATGAGCAGCGCGCGCATCATCTTCATGCCGCCGCCGGCGGAAAGCGAGCAGGTGCAGAACGTGCAAAGCAGCAGCATCAGCAGCGCGGCGAAGGTGGGCCATGCCGCGTAGTCGGCGGTCGAGTAGCCGGTGGTCGTCGCCACCGAGACGACGTTGAACGCCGCGTAGCGCAGCGCCGTCGGCAGCTCAGCATACACGCCGCGCAGGACCAGATAGGCCGCCACGAGCAGCACGCCGGCGCACACCGCGCCGAGGAAGGCGCGCATTTCCGGGTCGGCGGCGTAGGGGCGCAAGCTGGCGCCGCGCACGGCGAGAAAATGCGTGCCGAAGTTGATCCCGGCAGCGAGCATGAAGACGATCGCCACCAGCTCGACGGCCGGCGAGTTGAAATGGGCGAAGCTGGCGTCGTGGCTCGAGTAGCCGCCCAGGCTGACGGTGGAGAAGGCGTGTGTCAGGGCGTCCACCCCGTCCATGCCGGCCCAGGCATAGCCGCCCGCGCAGAGCGCCGTGAGCAGGGCATAGACGTACCACAGCCCCTTGGCCGTCTGGGCGATGCGCGGCGTCAGCTGCTTCTCCTTCATCGGCCCCGGCGTCTCGGCCTTCAGCACCTGTCGCCCGCCCACGCCGAGCAGCGGCAGCACGGCGACGGCGAGCACAATCACGCCCATGCCGCCTAGCCACTGCAGCTGCGTGCGCCACAAATTGAGCGAGGGGGGCAGGGCGTCGAGGCCGGAGAGCACCGTGGCGCCCGTCGCCGTGAGGCCCGACATGGCTTCGAAATAGGCGTCCGTGAACGACAGCCCCGGCAGGTAGATGAGCAGGGGCAGGGTGGCGAAGGCGGGCAGCACGGTCCACACCAGCGTCACGAAGAGGAAGCCGTCGCGCGTATGCAGATCGCGCGGCGCGCGGCGCGTCAGCATCCACACCAACGCGCCCGAGAGCAGGGTGAAGAAGATCGCCTCGGCGTGGGCGAGTTCGCCGCGGTCGCGCAACGCGAGCGAGACGCCGAGCGGCAGCAGCATGGTGACGGCAAAGATCATCGTCACCACGCTGACCAGGTTGAGCACGACCGGCAAGCGCCTCATCGACGGCGCGAACCGCTCACAGGAAGCCGGCGCTCACCTGGAACAGCTTCTCCACGCGCGGCAGGTTTTTCTTCTCCATGACGAAGACGATGACGTGGTCGCCGGCGCGGATCAGCGTGTCGTGATGGGCCATGAGCACTTCCTTGCCGCGCACCACCGCGCCGATTGCCGTGCCGGCCGGCAGGTCGATCTCCTCGACGCGGCGCTCGGCGATGCGCGAGGACTCGCGGTCGCCGTGGGCGACCGCCTCGAGCGCCTCGGCGGCGCCGCGGCGCAGGCTGTGCACCGCGACGACGTCGCCGCGGCGCACGTGGGCGAGCAGGGTGCCGATGGTCGCCTGCGCCGGCGAGATGGCGATGTCGACCTCGCCGGCCTGCAGCAGGTCGACGTAGGAGCGGCGGTTGATCAGCGCCACGACCCGCCGCGCGCCCATGCGCTTGGCGAGCAGCGAGCTCATGATGTTGTTCTCGTCGTCGTTGGTGACGGCGACGAAAAGATCCATCTCGGTGATGCCCTCTTCCTCGAGCAGCTCCTCGTCCGTGGTGTCGCCGGTCAGGACCAGCGCCTTGCCGAGGCGGGCGGCGAGGATCTCGCAGCGGCGCGCGTTGTGCTCGATCACGCGTACCGAGTAATCCTGCTCGAGCGCGCGCGCGAGGCGCATGCCGATGTTGCCGCCCCCGGCGATCATGACGCGGCGCACCGGCCGGTCCATGCGGCGCAACTCGCGCATCGCTTCCCGTATGTTGCCGCTGGCGGCGAGGCAGAACACTTCGTCGCCCGCCTCGATCACCGTCTCGCCTTCCGGGACGATCGAGCGGTCGCCGCGGAAAATCGCGACGATGCGCGCGTCGAGGGCGGGGTTCTGCGCGCGCAGGTCCTTCAGCTGGCGGCCGACGAGCGGCCCGCCCCGGAAGGCGCGCACCGCCACCAGGCTCACCTTGCCGCCGGCGAAATCGAGCACCTGCAGCGCTTCGGGGAACTCGACCAGCTTGACGAGGAAGTCGGTGAGGATCTGCTCGGGACAGATGGACAGGTCGACGTCGAAGCCGTCTTCACCAAGCACCTTCTCGTTCGCCAGGTAATCGGTAGCGCGGATGCGCGCGATGCGGCGCGGCACATTGAACATGCGGGCCGCCAGCCGGCAGGCGACCAGGTTGGTCTCGTCGGACTGCGTGACGGCGATCAGCAGGTCGGCGTCGTCGATGCCCGCCTCCACGAGCACCGAAGGATGCGCGCCGCTGCCGGTGACGGTGCGCAGGTCGAGCCGGTCCTGGAGCGCGCGCAGGCGCTTCGCGTCGATGTCCACGACGGTGAGGTCGTTCTGCTCCGACACCAGGCTCTCGGCAACCGACCTGCCGACCTGGCCCGCGCCCAGGATGACGATCTTCATTCTTCGCGCCTGCCCACCGGCAGGCCGAGCGCCTTGAGCTTGCGGTAGAGGTGCGTGCGCTCGAGTCCGGAGCGCTCGGCGACCCGCGACATGCTGCCGTGCTCGCGCGCGAGCAGGTGCTCGAAGTAAACGCGCTCGAAGGCCTCCCGCGCCTCCCGGTAGGGCCGGTCGAACGCCACCTCGGGCAGCGCCCCCGGTCCGCCGCGCGCGGCCATCACCCGCTCGACGTCCTCGAGCTGGATCTCGTCCTCGAGGGTGGTGAAGGCCAGGTCCTTCACCACGCCCTCGAGTTCGGCGAGATTACCGGGCCACGCATGGTGGCGAAGCGCGTTCAGCGCCGCGATCGCCATGCGCCGCGGCGGGCAGGCGCGCGCCTCGACCAGCTGCGCCAGCATCAGCTGCGCGAGATCGGGAATGTCCTCGGCAAACTCGCGCAGCGCGGGAACGCGGAAGGTCAGCTCGGCGAGCCGCGCCGCGAGCTCGACATCGAAGTCGTGCTTCTCGGCCAGGCTGCGCGGATCGGCAGGCGAGAAGCACACCAGCCGCATCTTGTGCTTCTCCGCGCGTGCAAGGAGGAATTCGAGATTGCGCTGCTCGCCGCGCCCGAGCCGCGTCAGGTCGGGCAGGAAAAGGACGCCGCCGCCGGCCTTGCCGAGCAACTCGGAGGGCGGCTCGGCGAGCAGCTCCGCGCCCGAGAGGAACGGCGCCGCCGGCGCCGCGAGCAGGCGTGCGAACAGCTCGGGCCGCATGCCGCGTTCGCCGCGCAGCATGAGCGGCGAGGAAGACTGGGCGAGCTGCGCCAGCCGCTTCTTGGCTTCGGCAAGCGCCGCGGAGCGGCCCAGCGCCGCGAGGGAGAGCTGCGGCGCGGCGGCCGCTTCGGGGCTGCGCAGCGCGCGCTTGACCGTCGCGAGGAGACGCTGCAGCGCCACCGGTTTCTCCAGGAAGTCGAGCGCGCCGATGCGTGTCGCCTCGACGGCGGTCTCGATCGTCGCGTGCCCCGACATCATCACGACGGGCATGGTGAGCTGGCCGCTGACGGCCCATTCCTTGAGCAGCGTGATGCCGTCGGTGTCCGGCATCCAGATGTCGAGCAGCACCAGATCGGGGCGGCCGCGCTCGCGCATGCGGCGCGCCTCCCCCGCGCTTTCCGCGAGCAGCACCTGATGGCCCTCGTCGGCGAGGATCTCGGAAAGGAGCTCGCGGATGCCGATCTCGTCGTCGACGACCAGGATCTGCGCCATGCGCTACGCCGCCTCCGCGAGCGGCAGCAGCACGCTCACGGACGCGCCTCGGCGCGGGCGGTTCTCGATGGCGACGCTGCCGTGGTGCTCGTCGATGATCTTCTTGACGATCGCGAGCCCGAGGCCGGTGCCGCGCGGCTTGGTGGTGACGTAAGGCTCGAAGATGCGGGCCATCAGCTCCTCGGGAAAACCGCCGCCATTGTCCGACACGGCGAGACGCACGCCGTCGCCGTCGAGCTCCGTGCGCACTTCGATCGACGGGCTGGCGACGCCGTCGCGGGCGTTCTCCAGCGCGTCCTGGGCGTTCTGCACGAGGTTGTGGATCACCTGGCGGATCTGCGCCCCGTCGGCCCACACCGGCGGCAGCCCGGGCGCAAGGCGCTTGGCGACCGGCACGCCGGAGCCCTCGTAGAGGGCGAGGACCTCGCTTACCAGGGCGTTCAGGTCGAGCCGGCCGGGCGCCGGGGCCGGCAGGCGCGCGTAGTCGCCGAAATCGTCGACCATCGCCTTGAGGGCCGCGACCTGGCTGACGATGGTCTGCGTCGCGCGCCGCAGGCTCTCGGCGTCCTGGCGCGAGAGCCGCTCGGCCAGCTTCATCTCCAGGCGTTCCGCGGAAAGCTGGATCGGCGTGAGCGGGTTCTTGATCTCGTGTGCCAGGCGCCGCGCCACTTCCGCCCAGGCGGTGGCGCGCTGCGCCTGAATGAGCGGCGTGATGTCGTCGAACACGACGACATGGCCGCCGCCCGTGGCGCGCGGCAGGCTGGCGCCGCGCGCGTGCAGCGTCTTCGCGCCAAGCTGCAGGTCGAGCTGCCAATCCTTGCCGGCTTGCTCGACAAAATGGCCGCGCATGCGCTCGGCGAACGTCGCCAGCTCCGCGCCCAGGATCGCCGCCGCCCCGTTGTTGGAGATGGCAAGGCGCAGCTCGTGGTCGAACACCAGCACGCCGGCGGAAAGGTGGGCGAGGATGTTCTCCAGCCGCGCCTTCGCGCCCTCGAGGTCGACGCGGTTGGCCTCGACCACGCGCCGCGCCTCGTCGAGCTGGCGCGTCATCGAGTTGAAGGATTCGCTGAGCACGCCGAGCTCGTCGCGGCTCGTCACCGCAGCGCGGCGGCTGAAATCGCCGCGCGCGACCGCCTGCATAGCCTGCGCGAGCGCGGCGAGCGGCTCCGCCAAGAGGCTGGACTGCGTAACCGCCACGGCGATGGCGACGAACAACGCCATCAGCAATGCGAAAGTGAGGGTCACGACGTAGATGCGCTGCAAGCCCTGGCGCGAAATGGCCAACTCGCGGTAGTCGCGATAGGCAGCCTCCACCGCCTCCGCGCTGCGCGCGAAGCTTGACGGCACCGCGGCGCGCAGCTGCAGGAAGCGTGCCTCGTCCGGCAGCCGCGTCACGTCCACGGGGACTACCGCGCGCAGTGCCAGCGGCCGCCCAGCGGGCGCGTCGAGCGCGGTAAAGCTGCGGTTGACACGCGCCTGCCGTAGGCTCTGGATGTCGGGAAGCTGCGGGACCAGCTTCGTCACGTCCTCGCTAGCGCTTGCCAGCAGCCGCGCGCCGGCCGTGACCAGCACCGCCTCTTGCACGCCTGCCTGGGCGCGTAGGCGCTCGAGTTGCGCGGGAATCTTCGCCTCGGGCCGGTCGGCGAGCTCGAGCGCCATAGCGCGCGCCTTGACCTGCAGCTCGAGGCTCATCTGGTCGATCGCCTGCTGCGCGAGGTTGATGCCGCCCTCCAGCGCGGCGTCGACCTTCACGTCGAACCACGACTCGATGGAGCGGGTGAGGAACTGCACCGAAACGGCATAGACGATCAGGCCAGGCAGGACGGCGAGCGCGGCAAAGCGGACCAGCAGGCGCACGGTAAGGCGCGTGCCGAACACGCGGGCGCGATAACGCCGCGCCATGGCGAGGAGCTGGAACGCGACGAGACCCGCGAGCAGCGCGGCGAGCGCGGCATTGAGGAGGAGGATCACTGGGTAGTGCCGCGCGAAGAGCGAGGTGTCGCCGCTCGCGGTGGCAAGCAGGAACAGGCCCACCGCCGCAACCGCGCCGCCGACGATAAGAAGCAGCTTCACCGCGTCTCCTGCGCGCGCGTCTCCACCGGGGCGGGAAGGTGCCGCGGGGAGCGCAGCGTGAAGCGCTTCCAATCCGACTCGAGCTGCAAATCGGGGCTGGTCAGCGCGCTCAGCTGGAACGGCTTGGGCAGCAGCGCCGCATCCAAGCGCATGCGCACCGCCGCTTGGTAGTCGGCGTCGGCGAAGCTGACCGTGCGGTCGATGACGAGCCAGTTGCGCACGTGCATCAGTGCCTGGAGCGCCTCCTCGAGCGTAGCGAACGCCTGCTGCTGCGGCCCAGTCGAAAGCCGGTATTGCCGCGTCAGTAAATGATAGGACAGGCCGAGCTGCAGGCGACGGAATGCGGTGTTCTCGTCGAACCAGTACCAACGCCGTCGCGTCAGCTGGAAGTCGACGTTGAAGTGCAACGGCACGCCGTTCGACAGCATATCGGCAAGGCGCGGGCTGAGCTGGAACGCGAAATCGGCGTCGAGGAGCATGCCGTTTTCGGCCGCGCGCAACGCCAGGTCGCGCACCTCGATTTCGTCGGCGCGCGCCGGACCGGCGAGCGCGGCGAGCGCAAGGTATGCGACGGCTAGAGCGATGCGTCGCATCGCACAGCGATCAGCCTTGCTTCTGCAGCAAGGCGAAATAGAAGCCGTCGTGCTCGGCGTCGGGCAGCCATTGCGCCGGCGCGCCGTCCGCGAGCGCGATGCGCCGGGCGCCAGGCGCCTGCCGCGCAAAGACGTCGATCACCGCGTCGTTCTCCTGCGCGAACACCGAGCAGGTGACATACAGCAATTTACCACCCGGGCCGAGCGTGCGCCAAAGCGCCGCCAGGATGTCCGACTGCCGCGCCGCGAACGCCGGCAGGTCGGCGGCGCGCCGCAGCCATTTCAGATCCGGATGGCGCCGCGCGACGCCGGATGCGCTGCACGGCACGTCGGCAAGAATGCGATCGAAGGGTACGCCGTCCCACCAGTCGTCGAGGCGTGTGCAGTCGGCATTGCGCACATCGGCGCGCAGGCCGAGGCGAGCGAGGTTGCGCGTCAAGCGCTCGCAGCGCTGCGCGTCGGCCTCCAGGGCGGTCAGCGACACATCGACGCTCTCGAGAATGTGACCGGACTTGCCGCCGGGCGCGGCGCATGCGTCGAGCACGCGCTGGCCTGACTCGAGATCCAGGCAGGACGCCGCGCGCTGCGCGCCCGCGTCCTGCACGGAGACTTGCCCGTCGGCGAAGCCCGGCAGCCGATCCACCGGCATGGGCCGCGCCAGCAGCAGCGCCTGATCCGCGATTCGGCGGGAGACGATACCGGCCGCCCCGAGGCGCGCCTGGTACTCCGCCGCGTCGGCGCGGCGCCGGTTGACCCGCAGGCACATCGGCGGGTGCGAATTGCCCGCCTGCAGGACCGCTTCCCAGCGCGCAGGCTGCTCGCGGCGCAGCACCTCGATCCACCAGCGCGGATGCTGGTACCGCGCCTCGGCGTCAGCGCGAATGCGCGCCTCGAGGGACTTGCGCTGCCGCAGGAAGGCGCGCAGCAGCGCATTCACGTACGCCTTCGCCGGCCAGGACTCGAGCAGCCCGCAGGCGCGCACCGCCTGATCGACCACTGTATATTCGGCATAGCGACCGGACCCCAGTGCATACAGCGAGCACCAAAGCAGGGCTTCGACGAGGAGGTCCGGTCGGCCACGCTGCGAGAGCTCCCGTACGATCGCTTGCACGCGGCCATAGCGACGCAACGTGCCATGCGTCAGGTCGATGAGCATGGCACGCGGCGCCGAAGCGGATCGCTCCAGCTCCTGGGCCAAGCTTTTGCCGGAGGAAACCTGAGCGACCGCGCGCGCCGCGTCGCGCAGTCCATGCGCGAGCGGCGAAGATTCCGTCATTCGAGGCGCATGCCCGGCTCCAAGCGATGTCCGCGCAGGAACTGCGCCGCGGGCATGCGCCGGCCGCCGGAACGCTGCACCTCCTCGACCGCCAATGCGCCTTCGCCGCAGGCAATCAGCAGCGGCGGTCCGGGGTCGAGCAAGGTACCGGGCGCGCCGCTCGCGGCCGCGACGCGCGCCCGCCATACCTTCAGCGGTTGGCCGGCGAGCCGGGTCGCCGCCCCCGGCGAGGGCTTGAAGGCCCGGACGGCCCGCTCGAGCTCGACCGCCGGACGGTGCCAATCGAGCCAGGTCTCCTGCTTGTCGATCTTCGGGGCGTAGGTCGCGCCCTCTTCGCCTTGCGGGACAGGCGCGGCTTCGCCGCGCTCGAGCCTGGCAAGCACGGCGACGATTTCTTCTGCGCCCAGATCGGCGAGCTTGTCGTGCAGGCTGCCCGAATCGTCGTCGGCTGCGATGCCGATCGAGCGCCGTGCCAGTACCGGTCCCGTGTCGAGGCCGGCGTCCATCTGCATGATCGATACGCCCGTTTCGCGGTCGCCCGCCAGCAATGCGCGCTGAATCGGCGCTGCGCCCCGCCAGCGCGGCAGCAGAGAGGCGTGGATATTGATGGCGCCGCGAGGCGGGAGGGCGAGCACGGCTGGCGGCAGGATGAGGCCGTATGCGGCAACCACCATGGCGTCCGGTCGCGCGGCTCGTAGCCGTGCCACCGCTTCGGCGGACTTCAGCGTCTCAGGCTGAAATAGCGTCAGCCCCCGGGCCCTTGCGAGTCGTGCTACCGCTCCCGGGGTGGGCCGCAATCCTCGGCCTGCCGCGCGCTCGGGTTGGGCGAGAACCAGCGCCACCTCGTGGCCGGCGTCGAGGAGGCGTGCCAGGGCTCGCTCGGCGAATCGCGGCGTGCCGGCAAAAACGAGTCGCAGGTAGAAGGGCCGGTCAGGCCGACTTGCGCAGCTGCTTCGCCAGCTTGGCGCGAACGCGCTGCTGCTTAAGCTGCGAAAGGTACTCGACGAACACTTTGCCCCGCAGGTGATCCATCTCGTGCTGGATGCAGACCGCGAGCAGGCCTTGCGCCTCGAGCGTAAACGCTTTGCCGTTCTGATCGTAGGCACGCACCTTGACGCGTTCGGCGCGCGGCACGAGCTCGTAGATGCCGGGCACAGAGAGGCATCCCTCCTCGATATCCGACTCGCCAACCGCCTCGACGATCTCCGGGTTGACCAGCACCACCAGCGAATCCCGGCGCTCCGACACATCGACGACGATCAGCTGCTTGTGGACATCGACCTGCGTCGCGGCAAGCCCGATCCCGGGGGCGGCATACACGGTTTCCGCCATATCGGACACCAGTTTTCTCAGGCCATCGTCGAAGACGGTGACCGGCGCGGCGACTTTGTGGAGCCGCGCATCAGGGTATCGAAGGACATTAAGAAGCGCCATCTTGGACCAGATTTACTTGCGAATTGAATAGATTATGTGGAGAATCTCAGGCGGCGTGTAAGCTCTCAAGCCTTTGTGCTACATTGGGGTAGACAAATCGAAAATCCAGCCGGTCCAGGAAGCCGCGAAAGGGACGGGGTCACCATGGTCCAGCAACTCTCTAAGTCTATCACACTGCTCGTTTTCTTCCTCCTGGCTGGGGCGGTTCACGGGCAGGCCCCGACGGCGCCCCTGACGCTGAAACCCGACGCGCCGGACCGCTATGTCGTGGTACCGGGGGACACGCTGTGGGGAATCTCGCAGCGCTATACCGATTCTCCGTGGCGCTGGCCCGAACTCTGGGGCCTCAACCGCGAGCAAATCCGCAACCCGCACCTGATTTACCCCGGCTACGTCATCGTCCTCGACCGCGCCCGCGGCACCCTGTCGATCGGCGGCACCGAAGCGGTTCCGCCCACCACCGCCGCTCCTGCGCCGGGAGCGGTCAAACTCGGCCCGCGCATCCGCATGGAGTCGCTGGCCAAGCAGGAGATTCCGAGCATTCCGCCGGCACTCATCGAGCCCTTCCTCACCCGGCCGCTCGTCATCGAGCCCGGCGGGCTCGACAAGGCGCCCACCATCATCGCGACGCAGGCGGACCGTGTCATTCTCGCCTCCGGAAACTCGGCGTATGTTCGCGGCATCGGTGCCTCCACCGAGGAAAGCTGGTACGTGTATCGCCAGGGAGGTCCGCTCGTCGACCCGGACACGAATCAGACGCTCGCTTATGAGGCGATCTATCTCGGTACGGCGCAGCTGACGCGTCCGGGGGATCCGGCGACCGTCGTATTGACGAGCGCCGTCCAAGAAGTCGGGGCAGGCGACAAGCTCGTCGCTGCAGGCAAGCCGCAGCCGATCACGTACGCACCGCACGCGCCCGACTCGCAGATCCGCGGGCGCGTCATCTCGATCTATGGCAGTCCGGGCAGAGTCGGCGAGGCGGGCCCGCAGGCGATCATCAGCATCAATCGCGGCCGCGTCGACAAGATCGAAGTGGGCCATGTGCTCGCGCTCTACAATCTCGGCGGAACGGTGCGCGACGTGAGCAAGCCAGCGAACGCGCCGGATGCGCTAATCAGGCTGCCCGACGAACGCGCCGGACTCGCGTTTGTATTTCGCGTCTTCGACCGGGTATCCTACGCGCTGGTCATGCACGTCACGAGGCCTGTCAGCCCTCTGGATGTGGTACAGACGCCCTAACTTCAACACGCGGGTTTCGCTTCCCCGCAGCTCGCCGCCGGCATGACGCCCGATCCGGGGCTGGCGAGCTGGTTGCAGCTCACTCTCACCCCGGGGCTCGGCGCTTCAGTCATCCGCAAGCTCTTACGGCAGTTCGGGCTGCCGCAGTCCGTGCTCGCCAGGAGCCAGGAACTCGCCGCGTTCGCGCCGCCAGCGACGCTCGCCGCGCTGCATTCGGAAGCGGTTCAAGCCGAGGTCGCGCGGGCAATGCGATGGGCGGCCGAACCCGGGCATTTCATCATCACGCTCGCCGACGAGCTGTACCCGCGCGCGCTGCTGGAAATCGTCGATCCGCCTTCGCTGCTCTACGCGCAGGGCCGGACCGAGCTCTTGCAGCGCAGCTGCCTCGCCATCGTTGGTAGCCGCAATGCGACGGCGCAGGGCGAGGCAAATGCCCTCAGCTTCGCCAAGGCCCTCAGCGATGCCGGCCTGAGCATCGTCTCGGGGCTTGCGGTGGGCATCGACGCGGCGGCCCACCGCGGCGGACTCGAGGGCGCCGGCTCGACCATCGCCGTGCTCGGCACCGGGATTGACGTTCGCTACCCTAAGCGCAACCTCGAGCTTGCCGAGCGTATCGCCACGCGCGGCCTGTTGCTGTCCGAATTTCCGCTCGGCAGTGGTCCTGTGGCAGTGAATTTTCCGCGCCGCAATCGCCTCATCAGCGGCCTTGCGCAGGGCTGCCTGGTCATCGAAGCGGCGCTTGCTTCCGGCTCCCTCATCACCGCGCGAGCCGCCGCCGATCAGGGTCGGGACGTGTTCGCGCTGCCTGGCTCCATCCACTCGCCGCTCTCCAAGGGCTGCCATGCCCTGATCAAGTCCGGGGCAAAGCTCGTCGAGTCCGCCGAGGACGTACTCACCGAACTGTCGGGCTTCCGTGCTAGCGGCTATGCCTCCACGACAGAAGGCGAGGCACCCGCCGCCGCGGCCGCAGCGGCCGGCCTGCTTGCGCACATGGGCCACGACCCGGTGGACGTCGATTCCCTTTGCGCTCGCGCAGGCATGTCGGCCGAGCAGGTCACCTCGGAGCTCCTGCGGCTCGAGCTCGAGGGCCGGGTGACCGTGCTGCCCGGCGGGTTGTATCAGCGCCTCGAGAAGAGAAAGCCCGGGTAAACCCAATGCCGACCGCGGCGTTATAGAGAAAGGGAGGGCCTTATGTACGACATCCTCGTATTCCTGTTCGAGAACTGCCAGCAGGCCGAGCTGGCGTTCGATCGTGAACGGGTCGCGAAGAGGCTCTCGGCGGCCGGGTTCGAGGACTCGGACATCAGCGAAGCGCTGCACTGGCTGGCCGGCGTGCTGCGCTCGCCGGTCGCCGCGGCCGAGGCGCTGCCGGACGCGCGTTCGAGCTTTCGTGCCTTCGCGCCGCGGGAACTGGCCAAACTCGACGTCGAGTGCCGGGGATTCCTCCTCACGCTGGAGCATTCCGGAATCCTGACGCCGCACACGCGCGAGCTCGTGCTCGAGCGCTCGCTTGCCGCATCCGGCCAGACGTTAACGCTCGAGCAGCTGAAGCTGATCGTGCTGATGGTGCTCTGGAATCAGCAAACGCCGACCAGCCGGCTGCTCGCCGAGGACCTCTTCGCCGCGACCCAGGCCCGCTTGCCCAACTAGCGGGCCTCGCGCGCGCACGCGCGCGAGGCAGAGGTCATCGGCGCGCCAACCGTGCCGCGCAGGTTGAACGCGCTCGCGGTTGCACTTATCATCGGCGGCCTTTCGCGCCGCATGGGCAAGAAACTCATCATCGCAGAGAAACCGTCAGTCGCGGGCGACATCGCGCGCGCCCTGGGCGGTTTCGTACGCAAGGGCGACCACCACGAGAGCGATGAGTACGTGCTCTCGTCCGCGGTCGGGCATCTGCTCGAGCTCGCGCTTCCCGAGGAGTACGACGTCAAGAAGGGTAAGTGGTCCTTCGCGCGGCTTCCGGTCATTCCGCCGCATTTCGACCTTTCGCCCATCGACAAGAGCAAGGAGCGGCTGAACCTCCTTCTCCGGCTGATCAAGCGCAAGGACATCACCTCGCTCATCAACGCCTGCGATGCGGGGCGGGAGGGCGAGCTCATCTTCCGCTACCTCGTGCAGCACGCCCGCGCCAAGAAGCCGGTCGAGCGGCTGTGGCTGCAGTCGATGACGCAGCAGGCGATCCGCGAGGGCTTTGCCAAGCTGAGGCCTGACCGCGAGCTCCTCCCGCTCGCGGACGCGGCAAAAAGCCGCTCCGAGGCCGACTGGCTGGTCGGAATCAACGGCACGCGGGCCATGACCGCATTCAACTCGAAGGAGGGCGGCTTCTACCTGACCACGGTGGGCCGCGTGCAAACGCCGACGCTGGCGATTCTCGTGGAGCGGGAAGACAAGATCCGCGCCTTTACGCCGCGCGATTATTGGGAAGTGCACGCCCGCTTCCAAGCGAAGGCCGGCGAATACCCGGGACGATGGTTCTATCCGAAGTTCAAGCGGGATGAGGACAGCGAGAGCAAGTCCGAGCGGATATGGGAGGAACGCAAGACAGTCGCCGTCGTGGACGCGTGCCGCGGCAAGGCCGGAACGGCAACCGAGGAAACCAAGCCGTCGACGCAACTTTCCCCGCTATTGTTCGATCTGACCAGCCTGCAGCGCGAAGCGAATGCGCGCTTCGGCTTTCCCGCCCGCACGACGCTCTCGCTGGCTCAGGCGCTCTACGAGAGGCACAAGGTGCTCACATACCCGCGCACGGATTCCCGCGCGCTGCCGGAGGACTATCTTCCGACGGTAAAGGAGACGCTGAGGAGCCTCGGTGAAGCCGATGTTTTCTCGCCCCTCGCGAAGCAGATTCTCAAGCAGGGCTGGGTGAAGCCGAACAGGAGAATCTTCGACAACAGCAAGATCTCCGATCACTTCGCGATCATTCCGACGCAGCAGAAGCCCCGCCACCTGAACGACGCCGAGCAAAAGCTCTATGACATGGTGGTGCGCCGCTTTCTGGCCGTATTCTTCCCCGCGGCGGAGTACCTGCAGACGACGCGGGTGACGCGTGTCGGGGAGCACCATTTCAGGACCGAAGGCCGCGTGGTGCGGAGCCCGGGCTGGCTTGCGGTATACGGACGCGGCAGCACCGAGGACAGCCAGAGCCTGCCAATCATCGTCCCCGGCGAACGCGTCGCGGTGCTCGAGGTCACCAAGCAGGCCAACCAGACCAAGCCACCGCCGCGGTACACCGAGGCAACCTTGCTTTCGGCCATGGAGGGTGCCGGCAAGCTTGTCGAGGACGACGAGCTACGCGCCGCCATGGCGGCCAAGGGCCTTGGCACCCCGGCGACGCGCGCGGCCATAATCGAAGGCCTGATCCGCGAGGAGTACCTGAACCGCGAGGGCCGGGAGCTCGTGCCCACGCCCAAGGCGTTCTCCCTCCTGTTCGCGCTGCACATGCTGCACATCGTCGAGTTGGCCTCACCGGAGCTCACTGGAGAATGGGAGCACAAGCTCAAGCTCATCGAGGCCGGCAAGCTCACGCGCGAGGAATTCATGAAGCAGATCAACGCCCTCGTGCGGAAGGTGGTGGGGATCATCAAGACCGGCGAGATCCCGGACGTGGTATACGCGACCGTGCCGGCGCCGTGCCCGAATTGCGGCGGCGTCGTGCAGGAGAACTACCGCAAGTTTCAGTGCCAGAGGTGCGCCTTCGCGATCTGGAAGGTGACGTCGGGCCGCGAGTGGTCTCCCGAGGAGGTCGCCGAGCTCATCAGTAAGCGCTCCGTCGGCCCGCTCACGGGTTTCCGCAGCCGTCAGGGCAAGCCTTTCAGCGCGCTACTACGGCTCACCGAAGAGCTGAAAGTGGAATTCGACTTTGGCCAGGCCTCCGGCGCAGCCGAGGAAGCGCCGGACTTCAGCGGCCAGCAGCCACTCGGGCGCTGCCCGAAGTGCGGCGCCCGCGTCTACGAGCACGGCATGGCCTACGCCTGCGAGAAGTCAGTCGGTCCCGGCCGCAGCTGCGACTTCCGCTCCGGCCGGCTGATCCTGCAGCAGCCAATCGAGCGCGAGCAGATGAAGAAGCTGCTCGACACCGGCCGCACCGACCTGCTCACGGCCTTCGTGTCCAAGAAAGGGCGGCGCTTCAAGGCATTTCTGGTGAAGCAGCCGGACGGGAAGATCGGCTTCGAGTTCCAGCCGCGGCCGGCAAGGGACAAGCCGACCGAGGCGAGATCTACACGTCGAGGTTCCGAACGCCGAGCGCGTTCGACTCGATGAAGGCCCGGCGCGGCTCCACCTCGTCGCCCATCAGCTTGGTGAAGATCTCGTCGGCGGCGATGCCGTCCTCGATCTGCACCTTGAGAAGGCGCCGCGTCTGCGGGTCCATGGTCGTCTCCCAGAGCTGCTCCGGGTTCATTTCTCCCAGGCCCTTGTAGCGCTGCAGGGACATCGACTTCTCGACTTCCCCGAGCAGCCATTTCATCGCCTCGGCGAAGTCGCGCACCGGCTGCTTGCGCTCGCCGCGCTGGACGTAAGCGCCCTCGGCGATGAGACCGCGCAACATCTCCGCCGTCTGGCGGATTTGCGCATAGTCCCCCGAATGCACGAACTCCGTGTCGATGGCGCTTATGCGCACGTTGCCGTGGCGGGTGCGCTCGATACGCACCTGGTAGCGCTCGGTCTTCTGGTCGAAGTGCGGCGCCACCGCGATACCGCTGCCGCCGATGGCGGCCTCGAGCGCCTCTGCGGCCGCTTCGGCGCTATCGCGCCGCGACAGATCGACCTGAACGCCGCGCACGATGGCCTGCAGAGCCTCCCGGTCGATGAGCCGGGACACGCGTTCGATGACCGCCTCGGCGAGAAGATAGGACTTCGCGAGCTCGGCGAGCGCCTCGCCGGCAATGGCTTCCCTTGAACCGCCCGGATGCAGGGCCGCGTCGATGAGCGCCTGCTTGAGCATGAAGCCGTTCAATTCGTGCTCGTCCTTGAGGTAACGCTCGTCCCTGCCGAGCTTGGCGCGGTAAAGCGGCGGCTGCGCAATATAGATGTGACCGCGCTCCACCAGTTCGAACATCTGCCGGTAGAAGAACGTCAGCAGGAGCGTGCGGATATGCGAGCCGTCGACGTCGGCGTCGGTCATGATGATGATGCGGTGGTAGCGTAGCTTCTCGACGTTGTACTCCTCCTTGCCGATGCCGCAGCCAAGTGCGGTGATGAGCGTCGCGATCTCCGCCGAGGACAGCAGCTTGTCGAAGCGCGCACGCTCGACGTTGAGGATCTTGCCCTTGAGCGGCAGAATGGCCTGGAAGCGCCGGTCGCGTCCCTGCTTGGCCGAGCCGCCGGCGGAATCGCCCTCGACAAGGTACAGTTCGCATTTCGCCGGGTCGCGCTCCTGGCAATCGGCCAGCTTGCCGGGCAATCCCATCGAATCGAGCACGCCCTTGCGCCGCGTCATCTCGCGTGCCTTGCGCGCCGCTTCGCGCGCCCGGGCCGCCTCGACGATCTTCGAGGTGAGCAGCCGCGCGTCGGCCGGGCGCTCGGCCAAATATTCGCGCAGCCGCTCGGCGACGATCTCCTCGACCACCGGCCTGACCTCGGAGGAGACGAGCTTCTCCTTCGTCTGCGACGAGAACTTCGGCTCCGGAACCTTGACCGAAAGCACGCACGCCAGACCCTCCCGCATGTCGTCCCCCGTGGTCTCCACTTTGGCCTTCTTGGCGAGCTCCGTTTCCTCGATGTACTTATTCAGCACCCGGGTCATCGCCGCGCGCAGCCCGGTAAGGTGCGTGCCGCCATCCTTCTGCGGGATGTTGTTGGTGAAGCACAGCACGCTCTCCTGGTAGGAATCGTTCCACTGCATCGCCACTTCGACGCTGATGCCGTCCTTGACGCCGTACCCGATAAAGACGTTGGGGTGCAGAATGTTCTTGGCGCGGTTCATGTACTCGACAAAGCCCTTCACGCCGCCGGAGAAGGCGAAGTTCTCCTCCTTGCCGGCGCGCTGGTCCACGAGGACGATCTTCACGCCGTTATTCAGGAAGGAGAGCTCGCGCAGGCGCCGCGCCAGGATGTCGTAGTGGTAATCGACGTTGCCGAAGACCTCCCGGGAAGCGAGGAAGTGGACCTCGGTGCCGCGACGCTCGCTCGCGCCGGTCGCCTTGAGCGGGGCCGTTGCCACGCCGTTACGGAACTCCATCTGGTGCACCTGCCCGTCGCGCCATACCGTCAACCGCAGCCACTCGGAGAGCGCGTTGACCACGGACACCCCGACACCATGCAGGCCGCCCGATACCTTGTATGTATTGGAATCGAACTTGCCGCCGGCATGCAGCTCCGTCATGACGATCTCCGCCGCGGAGCGCTTCAGCGCGTCGTCCTCCTTGACGCCGGTGGGGATGCCGCGCCCGTTGTCGAGCACCGAGATCGAGTTGTCGGTGTGAATAGTGACCACGATCTCGTCGCAGAACCCGGCCAAGGCCTCGTCGACGGAGTTGTCGACAACCTCGAAGACCATGTGGTGCAGCCCGGTTCCATCCGACGTGTCGCCGATGTACATGCCGGGGCGCTTGCGCACGGCCTCAAGGCCCTTAAGGACCTTGATGGCGTCCGACCCGTAATCGCCGCTCTCGCCGTTACCCTTGTGCTCGGACATCGCGCGGCTAGATCCTCATCGGCATGACGACGTACTTGAAGTCCTTTTCCGTCGCATAGCTGATCAGCGCGCTCGAGGACGCGTCGCCGAAGGCGCACTCCACGTCGGCGCCCGGCACGTTGTTCAGCACGTCGAGCAGGTAGTTGACGTTGAAGCCGATGTCGAGCGCATCGCCCGCGTACTTGACCTCTAGCTCTTCGTGCGCCTCCTCCTGCTCGGCGGTGGAGGAGACGATCTTCAGCGCGCCATCGGCGAGCACCCAGCGCACACCGCGGAATTTCTCGTTGGAAAGGATCACGGCGCGCAGCAAGGCCTGCCGCAGCGGCTCGCGACCCACCTGGAGGCGGTTCTTATGCTGCGTCGGGATGACTCTCGTGTAGTCCGGGAACTTGCCGTCGATAAGCTTCGACACCAGCTCCACCGAGCCGAAAGAGAACGACGCCTGCGTAGCAGACAGTTCGATGCTCACCTCATCGTCCACGTCCGCCAGAAGCTTCGTCAGTTCAAGCACTGTCTTGCGAGGGACGATCACCTCCTGCCGCGGCACATCGGCGTCGATTTTCGCCGAGGCGAAAGCGAGGCGGTGCCCGTCGGTCGCAACCAGCTTCAGCTGGCCCTGCTCGATGACCGTAAGCAGGCCGTTCAGATAATAGCGGATGTCCTGCTGCGCCATTGCGTACTGCACCAGCCCGAGCAGGCGCCGCAGCGCCTTTTGGCTCAGGCTGAAGCGGGCTGTCGGGCCGGAGGGCTTGGCGAGACGGGGAAAATCCTCCGCTGGCAGAGTCTGCAATGTGAACCGGCTCTTGCCCGCCTTGACCGTCAGTCGCTTGTCCTGCTGCTGCACGTTCACCTCGGTCGCATCCGGCAGGGCGCGCAGGATATCGAGCAGCTTTCGGGCGCCGACGGTCACCGCGCGCGTATCGCCGCCGACCGCTACGTCGGTGCGCGCGGTGATCTGGATCTCGATGTCGGTGGCCAGGAACGATAGCGAGTTGCCGGCGCAATCGAGAAGCACATTCGAAAGGATCGGCAACGTGTGGCGCCGCTCGATGATGCCGCTGACGGCCGAAAGCGGCACCAGGATATCGTCTCGCTTTGCTTTGATCATTGTTATTTACCTTAGTACTTAGTAGTAGCTAATAAGGCCGGCGCAAACACGGGATAAGTCGGAAAGAGCTTTCCCGCCCGCGGCTTGTCGGCGCGCGAAGCCCGGGGAAACCTGTGGGGCATATGTGCGAGGATGTGGATAGTTACGCCGCGCGGCAGCAGCGCGCGCCTTATCCACAGCTTGCTCCTCCGCGGCGCACAGCTTCTTCACCCGCTCATCCCTTCAGCACCTGCTCCAGCACGAGGTAGTCACGGTTCAGGGCACTGTCGTGCTTGCGCAGGCTCGCAATGGTGCGACAAGCATGAAGAACGGTGGTGTGGTCGCGGTTGCCGAAAGCTTCGCCGATCTCCGGAAGGCTCATTTGCGTGAGGTCCTTGGCAAGTGCCATCGCCACCTGCCGGGGGCGCGCAAGGTTGCGGCTGCGCTTCTTCGAGTGCATGTCGGAAACCTTGATCTTGAAGTACTCCGCGACGGTTTTCTGGATGCCCTCGACGCTTACTTGCCTGCTGTTGAGATTGAGAATGTCGCGCAGCGCTTCCTTTGCCAGATCGAGCGACAGCTCGCGGCCGGTGAACCGGGCGAAGGCGAGCACTTTCTTCAGGGCGCCTTCGAGCTCGCGGACGTTGGAGCGGATGTGCTTGGCGACGAAGAAGGCGATCTCCTCCGACAGCGCTACGGCCTCTGCCTCGGCCTTCTTCAGCACGATGGCGACGCGCATCTCGAGCTCCGGCGGCTCGATCGCGACCGTGAGCCCCCAGCCAAAGCGAGAGATCAGCCGCTCCTCCATGCCGGCGATCTCCTTCGGATAGGTGTCGCAGGTGATGACGATCTGCTTGTGCGCCTCCACCAAGGCATTGAAGGCGTAGAAGAACTCCTCCTGCGTGCGGCCTTTGTTGGAGAAGAACTGGATATCGTCGATGAGCAGGAGGTCGAGGGAGTGGTAATAGCGCTTGAACTCGTCGAACGACTTCTGCTGGTAGGCGCGCACCACGTCGGTGACGTACTGCTCTGCGTGAATGTAACGGATGCGCGCCTGCGGACGCTGGTCGGCGACCTGATTGCCGATGGCCTGCACGAGATGCGTCTTGCCCAGACCGACGCCGCCATAGACGAACAGCGGGTTGTAGGAGATGCCCGGGTTCTCCGCCACCTGCAGCGCCGCGGCGCGGGCCAGCTGGTTCGCCTTGCCGGTGACGAAGCTGTCGAACGAGAAGCCGCGATTGAGGCGCGCCCGTTCGAGCATCGTCGGGGAGTCATTGGACGGGCGCTGTGCTGCGGCGGCGGGCCGGCCGGCGGCCTCGGTGCCGCGCGCGAGCACGAGCCGCAGGCCCAGTTCGCGACCGCAGGCTTCGGTCGCGAGCCGCTCGATGCGCGTCGCAAAGCGCTCGCGCACCAGCTCCAGGACGAAACGGTTCGGCGCAGCGAGGACCAGCGTGTCGGTGGTCGCGCCCGTCTCGGCTGCGAGCGGGCGGATCCAAGTGTTGAACTGTTGCGCGGGCAGCTCCTGCTCGAGTCGACGCAGGCAGGCGTCCCAGAGGTTTTGCATCTTGTCGTTGGCCTAGACGAGCAAGAATTTTACCTTCTTCGATGCGGGTTATCCACAGGCGCGAAGCACGGCGTTGACGCTCGCCAGACTATTTGACAACGCGTTGACGCGCGCGCTCTAATACCGCCCTTTTTCGGACCGGCCATGAAGCGGACTTACCAACCGTCCAAGACTCGGCGCGCGCGGCGCCACGGTTTCCTGGTGCGCAGTCGCACGCGTGGCGGTCGCGCGGTGTTGCGTAACCGCCGCTCGCGTGGACGCCGCCGCCTAGGGTTGTAGCCGCGGCCGACAAGCGCTTCGGACTGGGCGCCGGGCGCCGACTGAGGCGAAGCGCGCAATTCGAAAGCCTGCTGCAAGAAGGCGCGCGACGCAGCTCCGCCGGCTACACCTTCTATCTAGCGCGGCGCGAAACGGGCGGTCCCCGTCTTGGAATACTCGTGTCAAGAAAGCATGCCACCGCCGCCACGGAGCGCAACCGCATCAAGCGATGCATCCGCGAAGCGTTCCGCCTGGAGCAGGAGCGGCTCGGCCCGATCGACGTGCTGGTGCGACCGCCCTACCGCGCGGAGCCTTCGGGGCAGATGATCCGCCGCCTGCGCGCCCTCTTTGCCAGCCTCGCGGCATGATGTCTGCCGCGCTGCGCCTCGTCGTGCGCGCCTATCGCTGGGGCGTCAGCCCACTGATAGCGCCCTCGTGCCGATTCCACCCGAGCTGCTCGGAATACGCCGAGCAGGCGCTGGCGCGCCACGGCGCCTGGCGCGGCACGCTGCTGGCCGCGCGGCGCGTGTGCCGATGCGGACCCTGGCATCCGGGCGGCTTCGACCCGGTTCCATGAACATGGATACGCAGCGGCTCATCCTGCTCTTCATCTTCAGTTTCTCGCTCCTCATGCTGTGGGAGGCGTGGGAGCGCGAGAGCCGGCCAAAGCCGCCGCCGGCGCCGCGCGCTCAGGAAGGCGTACCGGCACCCGCCAAGCCGGCCGCCCCCGCCGCGCCCCCGGTCGCTTCGCCCGGCGCGGACGCCCAAGCACAGGGCGACGTCGTGCGCATCAGCACCGACCTCATCACCGCCGAGGTCGATAGCCTGGGCGGCACGCTGCGCAAGGTCGAACTGGTCCGGCACAAGGATTCGCGCGATCGCACCAAGAACTTCGTCCTGCTCGGTCCCGAGCACCGGTATGTGGCGCAAAGCGGAATTACGGGAGATGCAGGCCCCAACCATCGCACGCCCTGGCGGGTGCAGCCGGGCCAGCGCACGCTCGAGCCTGGCATGGAGGCGGTCGAGCTGCGCCTCTCGGCGCAGGGGCGTGACGGCCTCGAAGTGTCGAAGATTTATACCTTCAAGCGCAACAGCTACGTCATCGACGTGGCGCTGGAGCTGCGCAACCCGTCGCCGGTTCCGGTCGCGACCTACGGCTATTTCCAGCTGACGCACGACGGCAAGCCCGACGCGGACGCCGACACGCTGGCGCAGCAGTTCGGCGCCCAGAGCTTCACCGGCTTCGCGCTGTTCAGCGAGGCGCGCAAGTTCGAGAAGCTGCATCCGTCGGATCTGGACAAGGCATCGACCGAGGCGCAAGCCGAGGACGGCTGGCTCGCGTTCGTTCAGCATTATTTCGTCTCGGCGTGGCTACCCGCGCGAGGTGTGAAGCGCGACTACGTCGTCGAGCGGCGCCAGGACGGGACCTACGCCGGGCGCGTGCTCGTTCCAGCTACGGTGCCATCCGGGAGCAGTGCGCGACTCAGCGCGCCGCTCTATGCCGGTCCGCAGGAGCAGAACCGCCTGGAGGCGGCCGCACCGGGCCTCGACCTGGTGGTCGACTACGGATTCCTCGCCATCATCGCCTGGCCGCTGTTCTGGCTGCTGCAGAAGTTCCATGCCCTGAGCGGCAACTGGGGCGTGGCGATCATCCTGCTCACGGTACTGATCAAGCTGGTCTTCTTTCCCCTTTCCGCGGCGAGCTACAAGTCGATGGCGAAGATGAAGCTGATCACGCCAAGGCTCACCAAGATACGGGAGATGTACGGCCACGACCGCCAGAAGATGAACCAGGCGATGATGGAGCTGTACCGGACCGAGAAAATCAATCCGCTGGGCGGCTGCTTCCCGATCCTCGTGCAGATCCCGGTGTTCATCGCCCTGTATTGGGTGCTGCTGGCGGCGATCGAGCTCCGCCACGCGCCGTTCGTGCTCTGGATCACCGATCTCTCGGCGCTCGACCCGTACTACGTCCTGCCCATCCTGATGACCGCGACGATGGTGCTGCAAACGCGCATGAACCCGGTGCCGCCGGACCCGGTGCAAGCGAAGGTCATGAAGTTCATGCCTTACGTGTTCAGCGTCTTCTTCTTCTTCTTTCCGGCCGGCCTGGTGCTGTACTGGCTGGTCAACAACGTCCTCTCGATCCTCCAGCAGTGGCAGATCCAGCGCATGTTCCAGCGCGACAAGCCTGCCCATGCCAAGCGCTGACGCAGCGCGGGACACGATCGCCGCCGTCGCTACTGCTCCGGGGAAAGGGGGCATCGGCGTGGTGCGCATCTCCGGGGCGGAGGTCCCGCGCATCGCGCAGGCGGTACTCGGCCGGCTGCCGGCGCCACGCCATGCCAGCCTGGCGGCGTTCCGGGACGCGCGCGGCGAGCGCATCGATCACGGCATCGCCGTCTACTATCCCGCGCCGGGATCGTACACGGGCGAGCCGGTGCTCGAGCTGCAGGGACACGGCGGTCCGGTGGTGATGCAGGAGCTGCTGCGCGCCTGCTTGGACGCTGGCGCGCGGCTCGCCGAGCCCGGCGAGTTCACCCGGCGCGCATTCCTCGAGGGCAAGCTCGATCTCGCGCAGGCGGAAGCGGTCGCCGACCTCATCGATGCCGCCAGCCGCGAGGCGGCGAGGTCGGCGCTGCGCTCCCTCATCGGAGAGTTCTCGACGGCGATCGGCGCGCTCGTCAGCGGGTTGATCGAGCTGCGCGCCTTGACGGAGGCGATGCTCGATTTTCCCGAGGAAGAGATCGACGGCATGCATCGCGACGAAGCTGGGGCGCGCCTCACGGCGGTACGCGCGGCGCTCGACTCGGTCATCGCCAAGAGCCGCCAGGGGAGCCTGTTGCGCACGGGCATTCATGCCGTACTCGCCGGGGCGCCGAACGTGGGCAAGTCGAGCCTCCTGAACCGCCTGGCCGGCGAGGACCGGGCGATCGTCACCCCGTTCGCGGGGACCACACGCGACAGCCTGCGCGAGCCGATTCAGCTCGACGGCGTGCCGGTCGTGCTGGTCGACACCGCTGGAATGCGCGCTGCCGGCGACGAGCTGGAAAAGCTCGGCATCGAGCGGACACGGCAGGAGCTCGAGCGAGCCGACCTCGTGCTCGCCGTGGCCGAAGCCGGCGGCGCCGAGCCCGCCGTCGCGCACCTGCCGCCCAGCGCCGCACGGATCGTCGTTTACAACAAAGCGGACTTGGTGCCCGGCTTCGTCGCGCCGCCGGGAAGCGTCGCCGTGTCGGCTAAGACCGGGACTGGGCTAGACCGCTTGCGCGCGGCGATCCTCGAAGCCGCCGGATGGTCGTCGACCGGCGAGTCGGTTTTCCTCGCGCGCGAGCGCCATCTGCGCGCGCTGCAGCGGGCGCGTTTCCACCTTGAGGCCGCCGGCGGCCAAAAGCAGTGGGAGCTTTTCGCTGAGGAGTTGCGGCTTGCCCAGACGGCGCTCGGCAGCATCACCGGCGAGTTCGGCGCCGACGACCTGCTCGGCGAAATCTTCGCCCGCTTCTGCATCGGCAAGTGAGCTGATTTCGCGCCGCATAAGCCGTTGTAACTACGGAACTTTGCTCCGCGCCGACGGTTCCTCGCGAAAGCCCCTGCGGGTGGCGATGCTAGAATCCTCGTCGACATCTTCGCTGCTGTCAGAGCGGCCCGGTCCCCGCTGGGCCGTTTGCCTTTCTGGAGTCAGAGAATGAACTCTCCCTTACCCGCTGACCAGTCCGAGGCACCCGCGTGGGTGCGCCATCAGGGATTGCGCCAATGGGTGGCGGAGACCGCGCGGCTCGCAAAGCCCGAGCGCGTCGTCTGGTGCGACGGCTCGAAGGGCGAATACGACCGGCTCTGCGCGGAACTGGTCGCGGCCGGCACGTTCCTGCGGTTCGACGACCGGCTGCGCCCGAACTCGTTTCTAGCACGCTCGCATCCGAGCGACGTGGCGCGCATGGAGGACCGCACGTTCATCTGCAGCAAGTCCAAGGAGGACGCGGGGCCGACCAACAACTGGATCGAGCCGCGGGAGATGCGCGCTACGCTGCAGCGGCTTTTTGACGGCTGCATGCGCGGCCGGGTGATGTACGTCATGCCGTTTTCAATGGGGCCGATCGGCTCGCCGATCGCGCAGATTGGCGTCGAGATTTCCGATTCGGCCTACGTCGCCGTGAGCATGGCGGTCATGACCCGCATGGGTCGGGCGGTGGCCGAATGGCTCGGCGAGGACGGCAGCTTCGTGCCGTGCGTTCACTCTGTCGGCGCGCCGCTGGTGCGGGGCGAGAAGGATGTTGCCTGGCCTTGCAACGAAACGGAAAAGTGGATCGTCCACTTTCCCGAGACGCGCGAGATCTGGTCCTACGGCTCCGGCTATGGTGGCAACGCGCTGCTCGGCAAGAAGTGCCTGGCGCTGCGCATCGCCTCCGTGATGGCGCGCGATGAAGGCTGGCTCGCCGAGCACATGCTGATCCTGGGCGTCGAGTCGCCGCGGGGAGAGAAAGCCTACATCGCCGCCGCCTTTCCCTCGGCTTGCGGCAAGACGAACCTTGCAATGCTGATCCCGCCGGCGGCATTCAAGGGCTGGAAGGTCGCGACCATCGGCGAGGACATCGCCTGGATCAAGCCGGGCCGCGACGGCAGGTTCTACGCGATCAATCCGGAGTACGGCCTCTTCGGCGTCGCCCCCGGCACCTCCGAGCACACCAATCCGAACGCGATGCGGATGCTGCGCGAGAACGTCATCTTCACCAACGTCGCGCTCACGCCCGAGGGCGATGTCTGGTGGGAGGGAATGACGGACACGCCGCCGGCGCGCCTTACGGACTGGCAGGGACAGCCATGGACGCCGGAGGACGGCAAGGCGGGACGCCTTGCGGCGCATCCGAACGCCAGGTTCACCGTGCCCGCGGCGCAATGCCCGTCGATGGATCCACGCTGGGAGGATCCGCAGGGCGTGCCGATCTCGGCGTTCGTGTTCGGCGGTCGGCGCTCCTCTACGGTGCCGCTCGTGGTCGAGGCGCCGACCTGGGAGGACGGCGTCTACATGGCCGCTACGCTCGGGTCCGAGACCACGGCGGCGATCACCGGAAAGACCGGGGTGGTGCGCCGCGACCCTATGGCGATGCTTGCCTTCTGCGGCTACCACATGGGCGACTATTTCCAGCACTGGCTGAAGATGGGCCGGATGGCGGCCAGGCCGCCGAAGATCTTCCGTGTCAACTGGTTTCGGCGCGATGCGAGCGGCAAGTTCATCTGGCCGGGCTTCGGCGAGAACATGCGCGTGCTGCAGTGGATCGTGGAACGCTGCCAGGGCACGGCGCGCGGGGCGGAAACCCCGCTGGGCATCATGCCCAGGTTCGCGGACCTCGACTGGACCGGGCTGGAGAAGCTCTCGCCGGCGCAGTATGCGGAGCTCACGCGCATCGATACCGCCGCCTGGAAGGACGAACTGCGTTCGCACGACGAGCTGTTCGAAAAGCTCGGCTCGCATCTGCCCGCACCTCTCGAGGCGCGCCGCGGGCGCATGCACGAGCGACTCGCGGCCTAGCTAGGGGGCTCCCGCGCTGGCGGCGAGTGTCACGCGCGCCGCAAGCGCCGCAATGAACGCCGCCGCGCCGGCGCATGCGAGCGCGCCGGCGGCCGGCCAGACCTCAAGCAAACCGCCGCCGGCGGCCAGGCCGATGCCGACGCCCCCGAGGAGCGCGCTCGTCGACCAGGTGAAGGCCTCGGTCGAGTGCTCGGCGCGTGCCGTCTTGGTGACGAGGATGGACTGAATGATGAGCGCCGGCGCCATGATGACCCCCGCCGCGGCACAGAGGAAAGAGAACGGCCACGGTCCCCAAGGCAGCGCCAGCAAGGCAAGCCCGCCGCCCATGATGGCGAGCGTCAGGGCGAACTGCCGCGCCAGTGGCGTGTGCCAGCTGCGACTGCCGTACGCAAGCCCTCCCAGTGCGCTGCCCGCGCTCATCAGCCCGAGCAGCACGCCGGCCAGCGCCGCGTCGCCCGCCTCGATGGCGTATGCCGCGATGCCGATCTCTACGAGCCCGAAGGCCGCCGAATAGCAGAGCACCACCGCGATCAAGGCAACGAAGCGGCGATTCGCAAGCGGTCCGAGCAGGCTGGCGTCCCGCGCCGGCCCGATGCGCCACGCCCGCAGCGCCGGCGAGCGGGCGAAAAGCAGCGCACCTACCCCGCCGCAGGAAGCGGCGAACCATACTGCGGCGGCGGGCGAGGCGAATGCGACAAAACCGGCCACCAGCATCGGACCGACGATGAAGATCAATTCGATGAGGACCGACTCCAGCGAGTAGGCTGCGGCCAGGAGCGCATCATCGGCGAGGCGCTGGCGGAAGTACGTCCGCATGCAGACCGTGATGGGAGGAAAGCTTGCCCCGGCCGCGGCGGCGAGCAATAGCGTCACTGTCCCGGGGGCGCCGCTGGAGACGGCGGCGACGAGTGCGACGAGCGCTCCCGGGAAGAGCAGGCCGCAAGCCATGAGCACGTGCCGTGGTCCGCGGCGGTCGATCCACCGTCCAAGCGCAGGCGCGAGGCAGGCCAGCCCCACCACGTAACCGGCGGTCGTCGACCCGCCCTGGGCGAAGGATCCGGTACGGCTCTGCACGAGAAGGAGGATCGCGAGGCCGGTGATGCCGATCGGCAGGCGACCAAGGACGGAGAACGCGAACGTCAGCCTGGTCTCCCGCGCCTGCAGCACCGCTGCATAGCGGGCGAGGGAAATCACGATGGAAGGCGCAACGAGAGCCGCGGATTCTCGCACGGGGCTTTTGCTGCAATGCAGCAGGGGAGTTCCACGTGGAACAACGGCACGTCGCCTAGTTTCACGTGGAACGCTCGCGTAAAATTCGCCACCTCGGATGCAGTTCCCCGTTGAATTCGATGTGCTGGTGATCGGTGGAGGTCACGCCGGCACGGAAGCGGCCCTTGCCGCCGCCCGCATGGGCTGCCGCACGCTGCTTCTGACGCACAGCATCGACACGCTCGGCCAGATGTCCTGCAACCCGTCCATCGGCGGGATCGGCAAGGGTCATCTCGTAAAGGAGATCGACGCTCTCGGGGGCGCAATGGCCATTGCCACCGACGAGGCCGGCATCCAATTCCGGACGCTGAACTCGTCTAAGGGTCCGGCGGTGCGTGCCACGCGAGCGCAAGCGGACCGAGGCCTCTATCGCCTCGCGATCCGCCGCCGCCTCGAGAATCAGCCTGGCTTGGCGCTGTTCCAGCAGCCTGTCGACGATATCCTCGTCGAGGGTGATCGGGCAGTAGGTGTTGTCACGCAACTCGGGGTGCGTTTCCGCGCTCGCGCAGTGATCCTCACCGCCGGCACCTTCCTCGCCGGCTTGATCCATGTGGGGCTGGAGCGGCATCAGGCGGGCCGGGCCGGAGATCCGGCCGCCGTCACGCTCGCCGCGCGCCTACGGGAAATGCGGCTACCTGCCGGCCGGCTGAAAACCGGTACGCCGCCCCGGTTGGACGCGCGCACCATCGACTTCTCGGTCATGGAGGAGCAGCCCGGCAATCAACCCGAACCCGTGTTCTCTTTCCTGGGCCGCCGAGAGTTGCACCCGCGCCAGCTGCCGTGCTGGATCACGCATACCAATCCGCGCACGCATGAAATCATCCGGGGCGCGCTGGACCGCTCGCCGCTCTTTACCGGCGTGATCGAGGGCATCGGGCCGCGGTACTGCCCTTCGATCGAGGACAAGGTGCACCGCTACAAGGGAAAGACGAGCCACCAGATCTTCCTCGAACCCGAGGGGCTTTCGAGCAATGAGATCTATCCCAACGGCATCTCCACCAGTCTGCCCTTCGACGCGCAGCTCGAGCTCGTGCATTCCATTCGCGGCCTGGAGCGGGCCCAAATCGTCCGTCCCGGCTATGCCATCGAGTACGACTACTTCGACCCGCGCAACCTGTGGTCGTCGCTGGAGACCAAGACCATCCGGGGACTTTTCTTCGCCGGCCAGATCAACGGCACGACCGGCTATGAGGAAGCGGCCGCTCAAGGCTTGCTGGCAGGCGTCAATGCTGCGCTCCGCGCCAAGGAGCTCGATGCCTGGTCTCCAGGCCGCGCGCAAGCTTATCTCGGCGTAATGGTCGACGATCTCGTGACGCGCGGCGTCACCGAGCCGTACCGCATGTTCACCAGCCGCGCGGAGTACCGCCTCATGCTGCGCGAGGACAACGCCGATCTGCGGCTAACGGAGACCGGACGCAAGCTCGGCCTGGTGAACGATGTGCGCTGGGAAGCATTCAGCCGCAAGCGGGAGGCGATCGAGCGGGAAACCGAGCGCCTGAGATCAACGTATGTGAGCGCTGCCTTTCAGCAAAGGCATTCTCTGGCTGAGCTACTGCGCCGTCCTGATGTCACTTACGAGAGCCTCCCAGTTCCCCGAGAACTCGATCCCGCGATTGCCCGCCAGGTGGAGACCACGATCAAGTACGAGGGCTACGTGGAGCGCCAACGCAGGGAGGTCGAGCAACGGCGCGAGCTCGAAGACCTTCGCCTACCGCCGGACATCGACTACGCGCAGGTCCGCGGGCTCTCGGTCGAAGTACAGCAGAAGCTCGCGCGGCACCGGCCCGAGAGCATCGGACAGGCGGCGCGGCTGTCGGGGGTCACGCCCGCGGCGATCTCGCTGCTGCTGGTGCATCTGAAGCGGGGCGTTCCGCGGCGGCAAAAGACGGCATGACGCCGCAAGCCGCGCTCGAGCGCGGGCTGAGCGAGTTGCCGCTGCCGCTGCCGCGGGCGGCGCGCCAGCAGCTGCTTCAGTACGTCGCGCTGCTTGCAAAATGGAACCGCACCTACAACCTCACTGCGATCCGCACGCAGTCGGAAATGGTCAGCCATCATCTGCTCGACTCGCTTGCGATCCTGCCGCATCTGCCGATGCCCGAGGCAGACCCCGCGCTAGCCGATGCGGGCTCCGGTCCTGGCTTGCCCGGCATTCCGCTCGCGCTCGCGCGCCCCGCGTGGCGGGTGACGCTGGTCGAGTCGAGCGCGAAGAAGATCGCCTTCCTTCGCCAGGCGACCATAGAGCTTGGCCTGCGCAACGTCGCGCTGGAGCAGGCGCGCGTCGAGCAGTGGCGTCCGGCGGCGCGCTTCGCGGTGGTGGTCTCGCGGGCGTTCGCCGGGCTGGCGCAATTCATCGCTGCGTGCCGGCATCTTGTCGCGCCGCACGGCGTTCTCGCGGCGATGAAAGGCCGCGATCCGCGCTCCGAGATGGCGCGCCTGCCGCGAGGATGCGAATGCGAGCCCATCCGCCTGTCGGTGCCTCTGCTTGACGCCGAGCGTCATCTCGTCCTCTGCCGCCTGGCGCACTGTCCGTGACGCGCGTCATCGCGGTGGTGAATCAGAAGGGCGGCGTTGGCAAGACCACGACCAGCGTCAACCTCGCCGCGGCGCTTGCCGGCGCCGGCCGGCGCGTTCTTCTGGTGGACCTCGACCCGCAGGGTAACGCCACTATGGGAAGCGGCGTGGACAAGCGCAATGCGGCGCGCACTGTCTACCACGTGCTGCTCGGGCTGGGCGAGATGGCGACGATCCGCACGCGCGCGGAGCAAGGCGGCTACGACCTCGTGCCCGCCAACCGCGAGCTGGCCGGGGCGGAAGTCGAGCTGGTCGATCTGCCCGGTCGCGAGACGCGGCTGAAGGCCGCGCTGGGGCGCGTCCTGGACGAGTACGATTTCATCCTCATCGACTGCCCGCCGTCGCTCAGCCGGCTCACGGTCAACGCGCTGGTCGCGGCGCAGCGCGTGCTGATTCCCATGCAGTGCGAGTACTACGCGCTCGAGGGACTGTCCGACCTGGTCGGCACCATCAAGCGCGTGCGCGCTAACCTCAATCCCGAGCTCGACATCGCGGGGCTGCTGCGCACGATGTACGACCCGCGCAATACGCTGTCGCAGCAGGTTTCGCAGCAGCTCGAGGCGCATTTCGGCGACAAGGTGTATCGCACGCTGGTGCCGAGGAACGTGCGGCTGGCAGAGGCGCCGAGCTACGGCGTGCCGGCGGTGCGCTGGGACACGGCGTCGAAGGGCGCCCAGGCGTACCTCGCGCTGGCCGACGAAATTCTTGCGCAGGCGCAGCCCGCATGAAGCCCAAAGGCCTCGGCCGCGGGCTCGATGCGCTGCTCGGCGCCGACGAGACGGCGCCGCGCGAAGCGCTGCTGACGTTGCCGGTCGCGCGCATCCGCCCCGGGCGCTACCAGCCGCGCACGAAGATGGACCAGCAGGCGCTCGCCGAGCTGGCTGCCTCGATCCGGGCGCAGGGGCTGATGCAGCCGCTGCTGGTGCGACCGGTGGACCGCGATCGCTACGAGCTGATCGCCGGCGAGCGCCGCTGGCGCGCCGCGCAGATGGCCGGACTGGAGGAAGTGCCGGCCCTGGTGCGGGAGGTGCCGGACGAGGCTGCGCTCGCCATGTCGCTGATCGAGAACATCCAGCGCGAGAACCTCAACCCCATGGAAGAGGCGGCGGGCCTGGAGCGCCTGATTGCCGAGTTCCGCATGACCCACGAGCAGGCAGCCGACGCCGTGGGGCGCTCGCGCAGCGCGACCACGAACCTCCTGCGTCTGCTCAAGCTCGCCAAGCCGGTGCAGGAGATGGTGATGGAAGGCGCGCTGGAGATGGGGCACGCGCGCGCGCTGCTCGCGCTCGATCCGGCGCGGCAGATCGAGGCGGGAAACCGCATCGCCGCGCGCGGCCTGTCGGTGCGCGAGACGGAAGCGATGGTGCAGACGATCCTGCGCGGGCCGGCGCCGCGGCGGCGGCGCAAGGCCGACCGTGATCTCGCCCGCCTCGAGGAGGAGGTCGCGGAGCGGCTCGGCACGACGGTGGAGATCCGTCCGGGACGCAAAGGTAACGGCAAGCTGGTGCTGCATTACTCGGGGCTCGAGCATCTCGAACAGCTGCTGAAGAAGCTCAAATGAAGGAGCAGTTGCGCTATACTTCGCCGGCTTTGCCGGGTGCGATGCGATTCAGCAGGCCGGTACGCAAGGTTCTGCTGTGGCAGGTGGGCGCCACCGCGGCGATGGCGGCCCTCGGGGCGTTGCTCGCGGACGTCCACGGCGCGCTATCCGCCGCGGCGGGCGGAGCGGTGAGCATCGTCGCCGGCGCGCTGTCCGCGCTGGTGGCATCGCTGGGCAAGGCGCGGTCTGCAGGGGGGGTCCTGGTTGGCGCGTTGCGGGCCGAGGCGGTCAAGATCGGCCTGGCGCTCGTCCTGCTGTGGCTCGTGCTGACGAACTACGGAGAGGCGGTGACGGTCGCCTTTCTCGGCGCGTTCATCGTGACGATGCTGATTTTTTCAATGGCGTTTTTTGTCCGCGACTACTGACGCAAAGACGATGGCCGCAGCTTCGGACCTCACCCCTTCGCAGTACATCCAGCACCACCTGACCTTCCTGACCAAGCCGGTCGGCGACGGCGGCTTCTGGTCGCTCAACCTCGATTCCATCAGCGTATCGATCCTGCTCGGCGTGCTCGGCCTCGGCTTCATCTGGTGGGTGGTGCGCGGCGCCACCTCGGGCGTGCCGGGCAAGCGCCAGGCGTTCGTCGAGCTGCTCATCGATTTCGTCGACGGCCAGGCGAAGGGCATCTTCCACCACGGCGACCGCCACCGCTTCGTCGCGCCTCTCGCCCTCACCGTGTTCGTGTGGGTCGTGCTGATGAACGCCATGGACTTCCTGCCGGCCGACTGGGTCGGGCTGGTCACGCACAACATCTCCGACCACGGCTTCCACTATGTGCCGACGGCGGACGTGAACACGACGTTCGCGCTGTCGATCTCGGTGCTGCTGCTCAGCCTGTATTTCGCCATTTCGGTCAAGGGGGTCGGCGGCTGGCTGCACGAGCTCTTCTGCGCGCCCTTCGGCGCGCATCCGCTGCTGTGGCCGGCGAACTTCCTGTTCCAGATGGTCGAGTATGTCTCGAAGACGCTGTCGCATTCGCTGCGGCTCTTCGGCAACATGTACGCGGGCGAGATCCTCTTCCTGCTGCTCTGGATGTGGGCGGCCACGGGCGTGGCGGGAATCGTCTTCGGGTCTTTCTTCGGCCTGCTCTGGGCCATCTTCCACATCCTGATCGTGCTGCTGCAGGCCTACATCTTCATGATGCTCACCGTCGTGTACATCTCGATGGCGCACGAGCACCACTGATTTCCACTACTCGCGCAAGAAAGGGAAACCTCCAATGGAAAAACTCCAGCTGCTGGCGATGGTCCAGGCCTATACCGGCATCGGCATCGGGCTCATGGTCGGCCTGGGCGCCGCGGGCGCGTGCATCGGCGTGGGCATCATGTGCAGCCGGTTCCTCGAGGCGGCGGCGCGCCAGCCGGAGCTCACCAACTCGCTCCAGGGACGGGTGTTCCTGCTGCTCGGCCTGATCGACGCCTCGTTCATCATCGGCCTTGGCATCGCCATGTTCTTCGCCTTCGCCAATCCGCTGGCGACGGCCTTCCAGTAGGCGGCGCCCGGGAGGACCCGGTATGAACCTCAACCTGACGCTCGTCGCGCAGGCGATCACTTTCACGGTGTTCATCTTCCTCACGGTGAAGTTCATCTGGCCGTACATGCTGCGCGCGATCGAGGCGCGGCAGAAGACCATCGCCGACGGTCTGGCCGCCGCGGAGCAGGGCCGCCGCTCGCTCGAGGTCTCGACCCGGCAGGCCGACGAGGCCCTCGCCCAGGCGCGCAGCCGCGCCGCCGAGATCCTGGCGCAGGCCGAGAAGCGCGCGGCGCAGCTCATCGACGAGGCGCGCAGCGCGGCGAAGGAGGAAGGCAACCGCGAGAAAGCGGCAGCCAAGGCCGAGATCGAGCAGGAGGTGACGCGCGCGCGCGAGCAGCTGCGCGACCACGTTGCCTCGCTCGCGGTGGCAGGCGCCGAGCGCATCCTGCGCCGTGAGGTCGACGCCAGGGCGCACGCCGATCTCCTCGAGTCGATCAAGCGCCAGTTCTAATGGCAGAGCCGACTACCGTAGCGCGCCCCTACGCCGAAGCGGCGTTCAAGCTCGCCGACGCCTCGGGCACCCTCGCCAAGTGGTCCGAGATGCTCGCCGCGCTGGCGCTGGTCGCCGGCGACGCGCGCGTACGCGCCGCGGTGAGCGATCCGCACCTGAGCGACGCGAAAGCCGCCGGCGTGTTCATCGCCATCCTTGCCGGCCGGTTGTCGGCAGAGGCGGAGAACCTGCTGCGCGTGCTGGCGCAGAACGGCCGCCTCGAGCTGCTGCCGGAGATCCGCGTCCACTTCGAGGCCCTGAAGAACGAGCGCGAGGGCGTGGTCGAAGCCGAGATGCACACCGCGTTCGAGCTCACCGACGCGCAGGTCGCCGAGCTGGTGCAGCGCCTGGAGAAGAAGACCGGACGCAAAGTGCGGGCGCGCGTGCGGCTCGACAAGGACCTCATCGGCGGCGTCAAGCTGGTCCTCGGCGACAAGGTCATCGACGGCTCGGCGCGCGCGCTGCTTGCGGCGCTGGAGACGGCACTGAAAGCTTAAGGAGCATCCATGCAACTGAATCCGTCCGAAATCTCGGAACTCATCAAGAGCCGCATCCAGAACCTCGACGCCGGGGCGCAGATGCGCACGCAGGGCACGGTGGTCTCGGTGACCGACGGCATCTGCCGCATCCACGGCCTTTCCGACGTAATGCAGGGCGAGATGCTCGAGTTTCCGAAGAACACCTTCGGCCTGGCGCTCAACCTCGAGCGCGACTCGGTGGGCGCGGTAATTCTCGGCGAGTACACGCACATCAGCGAGGGCGACACGGTCAAGACCACCGGCAAGATCCTCTCGGTGCCGATCGGCCCCGAGCTGCTGGGGCGCGTGGTCAACTCGCTCGGCCAGCCGATCGACGGCCGGGGGCCCATCAGCGCCAAGCTCACGGACGTCATCGAGAAGGTGGCACCCGGCGTGATCGCGCGCCAGTCGGTCTCGCAGCCGGTGCAGACCGGCCTGAAGGCGATCGACTCGATGGTGCCGATCGGCCGCGGGCAGCGCGAGCTCATCATCGGCGACCGGCAGACCGGCAAGACCGCGGTCGCGGTCGACACCATCATCAATCAGAAGGGCAAGGACCTCTTCTGCGTTTACGTGGCGATCGGGCAGAAGGCCTCGACCATCGCCAACGTCGTGCGCAAGCTCGAGGAGCACGGCGCCATGGCCTATACCATCGTCGTGGCCGCCTCGGCCTCCGAGTCGGCGGCGATGCAGTACATCGCCCCGTATTCGGGCTGCACCATGGGCGAGTACTTCCGCGACCGCGGGCAGGACGCGCTGATCGTCTACGACGACCTGACCAAGCAGGCGTGGGCCTACCGGCAGGTATCGCTGCTGCTGCGCCGGCCGCCGGGACGCGAAGCCTATCCCGGCGACGTCTTCTACCTGCACTCGCGGCTGCTCGAGCGCGCCGCGCGCGTCAATCCGGAGTTCGTCGAGAAGTTCACCAAGGGCGCGGTCAAGGGCAAGACCGGCTCGCTCACCGCGCTGCCGGTGATCGAGACGCAGGCGGGCGACGTGACGGCGTTCGTGCCGACCAACGTCATCTCGATCACCGATGGGCAGATATTTCTGGAAACGGACCTGTTCAACGCGGGCATCCGTCCGGCCATCAACGCCGGCATCTCCGTGTCGCGGGTGGGCGGCGCCGCGCAGACCAAGATCATGAAGCGGCGCGACACCGGCGGCGGCGTGCGCCTGGCGCTCGCCCAGTACCGCGAGCTCGCCGCCTTCGCGCAGTTCGCGAGCGACCTCGACGAAGCGACGCGCAAGCAGCTCGAGCGCGGGCGCATGGTGACCGAGCTGATGAAGCAGCCGCAGTACCAGCCGCTGCAGGTGTGGGAGATGGCGCTGACGCTGTTCGCGGTGAACAACGGCTACTTCGACAACGTCGACGTGAAGAAGGCGCTCGCCGCCGAGCGCTCGATGCGCGACTACGTCAAGGGCAAGTACGCGAGCCTCGTCGGCCGCATGGAGGAGAAGAAGGACCTCGCGGCCGAGGACGAGAAGGCGCTGCACGAGGCGATCAAGGACTGGAAGAGGAACGGTAGCTACTGATGCCGGGCACCAAGGAAATCCGGATGAAGATCCGGAGCGTGCAGAACACGCGCAAGATCACCAAGGCGATGGAGATGGTGGCCGCCTCGAAGATGCGCAAGGCGCAGGAGCGCATGCGCCACGCGCGCCCTTACGGCGAGAAGATCCGCAACGTCGCGGCGCACATCTCGCATGCCAATCCGGAGTACCGGCATCCCTTCCTGGTCGACCGCGAGTCGGTGCAGCGCGTCGGCATCATCGTCATCACCACCGACAAGGGGCTGTGCGGCGCGCTCAACACCAACCTGCTGCGCCTGGTGCTCGCGCAGTACAAGGAATGGCAGGGCCAGGGCGAGGAGGTCGAGGTCTGCGCCATCGGCAACAAGGGCCTCGCCTTCATGCAGCGCCTGGGGGCGAAGATCGTCTCGCAGGTGATCCAGCTCGGCGACCGGCCGCAGATGGACAAGCTGATCGGCGCCGTCAAGGTGATGCTCGACGGCTACACCAGCGACCGCTTCGACCGGTTGCTGCTCGCCTATACGCGTTTCATCAACACCATGAAGCAGGAGCCGGTGGTGGAGCAACTCCTGCCGCTCTCCGGCGAGCGCCTCGGCACGCCCGAGACGGTCTGGGACTACATCTACGAGCCCGAGGCGCGCGCCGTTCTCGACCAGGTGATGACGCGCTACATCGAGGCGCTCATCTTCCAGGCGGTCTCGGAGAACATGGCCTCCGAGCAGTCGGCGCGCATGGTCGCCATGAAGGCGGCGTCGGACAACGCCGCGACCCTGATCGACGAGCTGACGCTCGTGTACAACAAGAATCGCCAGGCAGGCATCACCAAGGAACTCTCGGAAATCGTCGGCGGCGCGGCTGCCGTATAGATCGGACACACTCCAATGGCTCAGGCACAAGGCACCATCGTTCAATGCATCGGCGCGGTCACGGATATCGAGTTCTCGCGCGAGACGATGCCCAACATCTACGACGCGCTGGTCCTCGAGGACAGCGCCGCGGGCGGCCTGGTCGAGAAAGGCCTGACCTTCGAGGTCGAGCAGCAGCTCGGCGACGGCGTGGTGCGCTGCATCGCGCTCGGCTCCTCCGACGGCCTGCGCCGCGGCATGAAGGTGCGCGCGACCGGGCAGCCGATCTCGGTGCCGGTCGGCACGGGTACGCTCGGCCGCATCATGGACGTGCTCGGCCGGCCGATCGACGAGGTGGGTCCGATCAAGACCGACGAGCGCCGCTCGATTCACCAGATCGCGCCGAAGTTCGACGAGCTCTCGCCCTCGGTGGAGCTGCTCGAGACGGGCATCAAGGTCATCGATCTCATCTGCCCGTTCGCCAAGGGCGGCAAGATCGGCCTGTTCGGCGGCGCCGGCGTCGGCAAGACGGTGAACATGCTGGAGCTGATCAACAACATCGCCACGCAGCATTCCGGCCTCTCGGTGTTCGCCGGCGTGGGCGAGCGCACGCGCGAGGGCAACGACTTCTACCACGAGATGATCGAGGCGGGCGTCGTCAAGCTCGACGACCTGGAGGAGTCCAAGGTGGCGATGGTGTTCGGCCAGATGAACGAGCCGCCCGGCAACCGGCTGCGCGTCGGGCTCACCGGCCTCACCATGGCGGAGAAGTTCCGCGACGAGGGACGCGACATTCTCTTCTTCGTCGACAACATCTACCGCTTCACGCTCGCCGGCACCGAGGTGTCGGCGCTGCTCGGCCGCATGCCCTCCGCGGTCGGCTACCAGCCGACGCTCGCCGAGGAGATGGGCCGCCTGCAGGAGCGCATTACCTCCACCAAGACCGGCTCGATCACCTCGATCCAGGCGGTGTACGTGCCGGCCGACGACCTCACCGACCCGTCGCCGGCGACCACCTTCGGCCACCTCGACGCCACCGTGGTGCTCTCGCGCGACATCGCCGCGCTCGGCATCTACCCGGCGGTCGACCCGCTCGATTCGACCTCGCGCCAGGTCGACCCGAACGTCATCGGCGAGGAGCACTACAGCACGACCCGCGCGGTGCAGGCGACGCTGCAGCGCTACAAGGAGCTGCGCGACATCATCGCCATCCTCGGCATGGACGAGCTCTCCCCCGAGGACAAGCTGGCGGTGGCGCGCGCGCGCAAGATCCAGCGCTTCCTGTCGCAGCCGTTCACCGTGGCGCAGAACTTCACCGGCACGCCCGGCAAGTACGTCAGCCTCAAGGACACGATCCGCGGCTTCAAGATGATCGTCAACGGCGAGTGCGACGCGCTGCCGGAGCAGGCGTTCTACATGGTCGGCACCATCGAAGAGGCGCAGGAGAAGGCGAACAAGCTCTGATGGCCGCCGCGACCATCCATGTCGACGTGGTGAGCGCCGAGGAGTCCATCTTCTCGGGCGAGGCCGAGTTCGTCGTGCTGCCGGGCGAAGCGGGCGAGCTCGGCATCTACCCCCGCCATACGCCCCTCATCACGCGCATCAAGCCCGGCGCGGTGCGCATCGTGCCGGCCGGCGGCGGCGACGAGCAGCTCATCTTCGTCGCCGGCGGCATCCTCGAGGTGCAGCCGCGGGTCATCACCGTGCTCGCCGACACCGCCATCCGCGGCGCCGACCTGGACGAGGCAAAGGCGAGCGAGGCGCTGCGCCGGGCCGAGGAGGCGATGGCCAAGGCGCAGGACAAGCAGGAGATCGCCACGCTGCAGGCGGAGTTCGCCATGATGGCGGCGCAGCTCGCCGCCATCCGCAAGCTGCGCAAGAAGTAGGGGCCTGTCGTGGCGCAGCGACGCGGATAGTCCGCCGAGACTAAATGCCGCCGCAAGCGCCTGCGGGTGGCCCCTGAAACAATCGGGTCGCCAGCGTAGGAGATCCGATGAAACACATCCTCGATTCCGAGTTCCGCTACCGGCCGAGCTTCGACACCGACGTGCGCAGGACCTTCGAGCGGGTGCGCCGCAACCAGCATGCGCGGGTCCGTGCGCAGGCCAAGGACGGCGCCGAGATCCAGGTCCGGGTGCTGAAGCTCGATCAGCTCAAGAAGGCGAGCAGCACGTAGGCCCAGCGCCCGAGGAGCTGCCAGGCGCCCAGCGCGAGCAGCAACACGGTGACCGCAACCCAGGCTCGGCCGGGCGGCGGCGGCGCGGCGCTCGGCGTCCAGGCGCATTCCACCCCGACCGCCTCGTCGCGCGCCGGCTTCATACCTCCAGCCTCGCCGGCGGCGAAGGCGCGCGGGGCAGCGGCACGCATTGCAGCTCGAGCGCCGGCCGCGCCGCAGGCGCCTGCGCATGCGCGGGCGCGGCGAGAAGCAGCGCCACCCCGCCGAGCAGCATTCCCGCCGCCAAGCCGAGCGCTGCGGCTAGCGCGACAAAGCGGATCATTTCGCCCATTCCAAGCCTCCCTTCGATCAAGTTGAAGCCGCATTGAATGCCTGTGCGGCGGCGTGAGCGCGGCATGGAGGAGGCGCGCCGGCGACCAATTCTGGCAAAGTGCTGACGGCGGCGCCGCCGCGCGCCGCCTTCGGCTATAGTCGGCCGCGATGTCCCGCCGCATCGCCATCGTCGAAGACGACCCGGCCATCCGCGCCAACTACGCCGAGGCGCTGCGCAAGCACGGCTTCGAGGTGGCGGCGTATGCCGGCCGCGCCGAGGCGCTCGGCGCGCTGCGCACGCGCCTGCCGGACCTCGCGCTGATCGACATCGGCCTGGGGGCCGACGTCGACGGCGGCTTCGCCCTGTGCCGCGACCTGCGCGCCCTGTCGGCCGCGCTGCCGATCATCTTTCTCACCGCGCGCGACAGCGACTTCGACGTCGTCGCCGGCCTGCGTTTGGGTGCCGACGACTACCTGACCAAGGACGTGAGCCTGCCGCACCTCCTGGCGCGCATCGCGGCGCTGTTCCGCCGCGCCGAGCTTGCCAGCGAACCGCAGGCGGTGGAGGAGCGCCTGGAGCGCGGCGCGCTCGAGCTGGACGTCAAACGCTTCAGCGTGCGCTGGCGCGGCGAGGCGATGCCGCTCACGCTGACCGAATTCTGGATGGTGCACGCGCTCGCCAAGCACCCCGGGCACGTGAAGAGCCGCGAGCAGCTCATGCGCGAGGCACAGCTGGTGGTCGACGACGGCACCATCACCTCGCACGTGAAGCGGATGCGCCGCAAGTTCCTCGCCGTCGATCCGCGCTTCGAGGCGATCGACACGGTGTACGGCATCGGCTATCGGTGGAAGCCCTGAGGCGCCTGCGTTTCGGCCTGCGTCTGAAGCTCGCGCTCCTGACGCTCGTCGTGCTGGCGCTGCCCTGGGTGGGCATGCTCTACGTCAACGAAGTCGAGCGCTTCCTCCTGGAGGGCCAGGAGGAGACCCTGCTCGCCACGGCGCGCGCGGTCGCGACGGCGCTGCACGAGCGGCCGCAGCTGCTTTCGGCGGCATCGCGCGAGGACGAAGTGGCGGCGATTCTTCTCGGCGTGCAGCGCGCCTCAGCGCGCATCTGGGTAGTAAGCCGCGGCAACCAGGTCGTGGCGCTCGCCGGGGAGCTGCAGCGGCCCGCGCCGGCCGCGGCGGGGCGCTGGTGGCATCTGCCGGTGGGCTGGCTGGTCGAGCGCCCGACGGAGGACTTCGCCGAGGCGCAGCCCGAGAATCTCCTCGGCACGAGCCGCGACATCGCCGCGGCCTTGCAGGGCACGCCGGCCACGCGCACGCGCCGTACGCTCGACGCTCGCGCGGTGGTGATGTCGGCGGCGCATCCGATCTGGAGCGGAGATGAAGTGGTCGGCGCGGTGGTGGCCGAGGAGACGACCAACCCGATCGTGTCCATGAAAAGCGAGGCGATGGAGCGGCTCCTGCTGCTGACGCTGGCGGCGTTCGCCGGCGCCGCGGCCCTGCTCATCGGCTTCGCCACGCGCCTGTCGCTGCGCATCCGGCGGCTGCGCGACGAGGCCGACTCGGCGATCGACGCGCGCGGCCGCATTACACGCCTCGCGGCGGGCTCGGGCGCCGCCGACGAGATCGGCGACCTCTCGCGCGGCTTCTCGGCGGTGCTGGAGCGCCTGGCGCAGCACCACGCCTACCTCGAGAGCATGGCGGGGCGGCTTTCGCACGAGCTGCGCACGCCCATGGCCGTCGTGCGCTCCTCGCTCGAGAACCTGAAGCTCGCCTCCGGCGGCGAAGGCGCCCGCCGCTACATCGAGCGCGCCGAGGAAGGGCTGGCCCGCCTCAACCGCATCCTCGAGCGGATGACCGAGGCCTCGCGGCTCGAGCAAAGCCTCTCGAGCGTCGAGCGCAGCCGCTACGACCTGCGCGACGTGGTCGGCGGCTGCGTCGAGGGCTACCGCAGCGCCTACCCGCGGGCCGCCTTCGCGCTCGAGCTGCCGGCGCGGCGCATGGAGGTCGAGGGCTCGCCCGACCTCGCCGCGCAGCTCCTCGACAAGCTGGTCGAGAACGCCGCCGACTTCTCGCGCGGCGACGCGCCGATCCGCGTGACGCTGGAGGAAGCGGGCGGCAGCGCCATGCTCGCCGTGGCGAATCGCGGCCCGCTGCTACCCGCCGAGATGCGCAAGCAGCTGTTCGAGTCCATGGTATCGGTGCGCGAGGGCCGCGACGCCGGCGCGCCGCACCTCGGCCTCGGCCTGTACGTGGCGCGGCTCATCGCCGAGTTCCACGGCGGCGGTATCGAGGCGGCGAACCTCGCCACGGGCGACGGCGTCGCCGTCACGGCGCGCCTGCCCCTGGCATGGAAGTGAGCTGCGACCTGCTCGTCATCGGCGGCGGCGTGAACGGCGCCGGCATCGCGCGCGACGCCGCCGGCCGCGGCCTGTCGGTCGTTCTGGTCGAGCGCGCCGACCTCGCCGGCGCGACCTCGTCGGCGTCCTCCAAGCTGATCCACGGCGGCCTGCGCTACCTGGAGCTCTACGAATTCCGGCTGGTGGCCGAGGCGCTCGCCGAGCGCGAGATCCTGCTGCGCGTAGCCGGGCACCTGGCCTGGCCGCTCACCTTCGTCATGCCGCACGTGCCCGAGCTGCGGCCGCGCTGGGTGATCCGTGCCGGCCTCTTCCTCTACGACCACCTGGCGCGCCGCTCGCTCCTCCCCGGGTCGCGCGCCGTGCGGCTCGACGCGCCGCCGTACGCGTCGGGACTGGCGCCGTCGCTCAAGCACGGCTTTGCCTACTCCGACTGCCGCGTCGACGACGCGCGGCTCGTCATTGCCAACGCCGTTGACGCCGCCGCCCGCGGCGCGCGCGTGCTGGTCGGCACCGAATGCACGCAGGCCCGGCGCGATCAGGGCAGCTGGCGCGTACGCCTTTCCTCGGGGGAGGAGCTGCGTGCGCGCGCCCTTGTCAACGCCGCCGGCCCTTGGGTAAAGCAGGTGCTGAACGAGCGCCTCGGCCAGCCGAGCGCCGATGCCGTGCGCCTGGTGCGCGGCAGCCACATCGTCGTGCCGCGGCTCTACGAGGGCGAGCACGCCTTCATCCTGCAGAACGACGACCGGCGCGTCGTTTTCATGATCCCCTACGAGGAGCGCTTTACGCTCGTCGGCACCACCGACGTCGCCCTCGAGGTGGATCATGTCGACGCCCGGGCGAGCGAAGCGGAGGTGGACTACCTGTGCCGGGCAGCGAGCCGCTATCTCGCCCGCCGCGTGACCGCGCAGGAAGTGCTCTGGCGCTACGCCGGCGTGCGGCCGCTCTACGACGACGGGTCGGCGGATCCGTCGGCGGTCACGCGGGACTACACGCTGCGCCTCGACGACGAGAAAGGCGCCGCGCCAGTGCTGTCGGTGTTCGGCGGCAAGATCACCACCTACCGGCGCCTCGCCGAGCAGGCGCTCGAGAAGCTGGCGCCGTACTTCGGGGGCATGAAGGCCGCATGGACCGCCGGCGCGCCGCTCGCCGGCAGCGCTTTCCCGAGCCGTACGAGCGCGCAGGCCGCCTTCTTCGAGCGCCATCGCGACCTGCCGCGCGCCTGGCTGCGCGGCATCTTCCGCCGCCATGGCGCGCTCGCCGGCGATGTGGTCGGCGACGGCAAGCTGGGAGAGCACTACGGCGCCGGCCTCACCGAGCGTGAACTGCGCTACTTCCGCGAGCGTGAATGGGCGCGCAGCGCCGAGGACGTCCTATGGCGCCGGACCAAGTGCGGCCTGCACATGAGCGCCGCCGAGCGCGAGCGCGTGGTGCAGGTGATGGGCAGATGAGGCCGCTCGCCGAGCTCGACGCCCGCGAAGTCGGCGCGCTGCTTTTCGACCTCGACGACACGCTGACCACCGGCGGCAAGCTGACCGCCGGCGCCTATGGCGCCCTGGAGCGGCTCAAGCGCGCCGGCAAACGCGTGGTCGCCGTCACGGGCCGGCCGGGGGGCTGGTGCGATCACATTGCGCGCATGTGGCCTGTCGACGCGGTGGTGGGCGAAAACGGCGCTTTCTATTTCGCCTTCGCCGATGGCAGGCTGGAGAAGCGCTTCCGGGAGGACGCCGCTGCGCGCGCGGCGAAGCGCTCGCGCCTGGACGCCATCGCCGCGGCGATCCTCGCCGCGGTGCCCGGATGCGCCATCGCCTCCGACCAGCCTTACCGCGAGACCGACCTCGCCATCGATTACTGCGAGGACGTGTCCGCGCTGCCGCTCGAGGCCGCGGAGCGCATCGCCGGGATGATGCGCGAAGCAGGGCTCACGGCGCGCATCAGCTCGATCCACGTGAACGGCTGGTTCGGCGACTACGACAAGCTCGCCATGACGCGCCAGCTGTTCGCGGAGCGCTTCGGCCTTGAGCTCGACGCGGCGAACCGCCGCGTCGTTTTCGTCGGCGACTCGCCGAACGACGCGCCGATGTTCGCCTTCTTCGAGAACTCGGTCGGCGTCGCCAACGTGCGGCGTTTCGCCGGGCGACTTGCCGCGGCGCCGAAGTTCGTCACGCAAGCCGAGGCGGGCGGCGGCTTCGCCGAGCTGGTCTATCATCTGCTGCGATGAGCGGCCCCCTCGCCGGCATTCGCGTGCTTGACCTGTCGCGCGTCCTTGCGGCGCCGTGGACCGGGCAGAACCTGGCCGACCTCGGCGCCGAGGTGATCAAGGTCGAGCGGCCGGGCAGCGGCGACGATTCGCGCGCCTTCGGGCCGCCGTGGCTCAGGGACGCGAGCGGCAAGGAGACGCGCGAATCGGCGTACTTCGCCTGTGCCAACCGCGGCAAGAAATCGGTCACGGTCAACCTGGCCAAGCCCGAGGGACAGCGCATCGTGCGCGAGCTCGCCGCGAAGAGCGACGTGCTGCTGGAGAACTACAAGTTCGGCGACCTGGAGCGCTACGGCCTCGGCTATGCGCCGCTCGCCGAGCGCAACCCCGGTCTGGTGTACTGCTCCGTGACCGGCTTCGGCCACAGCGGCCCGTACCGCGACCGGCCGGGCTACGACTTCATGATCCAGGGCATGGCCGGCATGATGAGCATCACGGGGGAGCGCGACGATCTTCCGGGCGGCGGGCCGCAGAAGGCGGGCATGCCGATCGCCGACATCATGACCGGCATGTACGCGACGGTCGCGGTGTGCGCCGCGCTCGTGCACCGCGCGCAAACCGGGAAGGGTCAACACCTCGACCTGGCGCTTTTCGACACCCAGGTCGCGGTGCTCGCCAACCAGGCGGCCAACTACCTCGCCACCGGCGTCTCGCCGCGGCGGCTGGGCAACGCGCATCCGAACATCGTGCCCTACGGCGCCTACCGCACGGCCGACGGCGCCGTGATCATTGCCTGCGGCAACGACAACCTGTTCGGCAAGTTCTGCGAGGTCGCGCACTGCCCCGAGCTGGCCAAGGACCCACGCTTCGCGGCCAACGCCGGGCGCGTCGAGAACCGATCCGCGCTGGACGCGATCATCGGCCCGCTCATCGAGCGGCGCACGACGCGGCAATGGGTCGAGGCGCTCGAGGCGGCCGGCGTGCCTAACGGGCCGATCAATACGCTCGAGGAGGTATTCCGCGAGCCGCAGGCGATCGCGCGCGGCCTGCGCTTCGAGCTGCCGCACCCGGCGGGCGGCAAGGTCGCGCTGGTGCGAAGCCCGATGCGCTTCTCCGCCACGCCGGTCGAGCACGGCACCCCACCGCCGCTGCTCGGGGAGCACACCGAAGAGGTGCTGCGCGGCCTGCTCGGCTGCGACGACCAAGAGATCGGCAGGCTGCGCGCCGCCGGGGCGATCTGAAGACTTACTGAGTGCGCAGGCGCGGATCGAGCGCGTCGCGCAGCGAGTCGCCGAACAGGTTGAAGCCGAATACGCCGAGGCTGATGGCGAGCCCGGGGAAGATCGCCATCCACGGCGCGGTCTCCGCGAATTCCACTGCCGCGCCGCGCAGCATCAGGCCCCAGGCGGCGATCGGCTCCTGCACGCCCAGGCCGAGGAACGACAGCGAGGCCTCGAGCAGAATTGCCTCGCCGAGGAACGCCGTCGCCATGATGAGCAGCGGCGCCATCACGTTCGGCAGCATGTGGCGCAGGATGATGCGTCGGTGCCCGAAACCGGCGGCGCGGGCGGCGTCGACATACGGCATCTCCCGCACCGAGAGCGCGCTCGAGCGCACCACGCGCGCGCAGCGCGGCACCATCGGCGTGGCGATGGCGAGGATCACGTTGCCGAGCCCGGTGCCAAGGATCGCGACGACCGCGAGCGCAAGGATGATCACGGGAAAAGCGAAGAACACATCCATGACGCGCTGCACGACCAGGTCCACCCGGCCGCCGAAGTAGGCGCTCGCGACGCCGATCACCGCGCCTAGCGTGGCGCCAATGGCCGATGCCCCCAGGCCGACCATCAGCGCGGTGCGCGAACCGTAGATGATGCGCGAGAGCACATCACGGCCGTAGGCATCGGTGCCGAGCCAGTGGCCGGCGTCGGGCGCCGCCAGCATCGCCGCATAGTCGGTCGCGAGCGGATCGTAGGGCGCAATCAGCCCCGCCGTCGCCGCCACCACCGCCATCACCACGATGATCAAGCCGCCAACGGCGCCGAGCGGCCGACGGCGGACGAAATGCAGCACCACGCCGATCCAGCGCGAGCGCGGCCTCTCGGCTCGGGTCAGTTCCTCTACGGTGCGCGGCGTGACGGCCATGGCTAGCGATACCGGATGCGCGGGTCGAGCCAGGCGTAGGCGATGTCGACCAGGAAGTTGACGAACAGGAAGGTCGTGGCCACGAGCATGACGAGCGCCTGGATGAGCGTGTAGTCGCGCCGGGCGATGCTCTCGACGAACAGCATTCCCAGGCCGTTCAGGTTGAAGACCTGCTCGGTCACCACCAGCCCCCCGAGCAGAAACGCGAACTCGAGGCTGATGATCGTGAGCACCGGCAGGATCGCGTTCTTCAGCGCATGGCGCGAGAGGATCAGCTTCAGCCACAGCCCCTTGGCGCGCGCGGTGCGGATATAGTCCTCGCGCAGTACCTCGAGCATCGCCGAGCGCATCATGCGCGTGCCCACCGCGGAATAGCGGTACCCCACCGCGAGCGCGGGCCAGATGAGCTGCGCAAGGTTCTCCCAGGGATTGACCCACAGCGGCGTGAACACCATCGGCGGCAGCCACTTGAAGACGATCAGCATGGTCAGAATCATCAGGATGCCGAGCCAGAACGAGGGCATGGCGAGCCCGGCGATCGAGAACACGCGCACCGCGTAGTCCACCCACGTATCCTGCTTGATGGCGGCCAGGATGCCCAGCGGGATGGCGAGCAGGGTAGCGATGGTGCTCGCCATGATGGCGAGCTGCAGGGACAGCGCGAAACGCAGCTTGATCTCCTCGGTGATCGGCGCGCCCGTCCACATCGAAAGGCCGAAATCCAGCCGCGCGAGCCCGCCCATCCAGGTGGTGAACTGCTTCCACAGCGGCTGGTCGAGGCCGAGCTTCTTGCGCTCGAGGTCCATCAGATCCTGCGACTGGAACTGGCTGCCCTGGGTCAGGAAGCGGGCTTCGACGACATCGCCTGGGACGACGCGCAGCAGGATGAAGATCAGCACCGCGACCCCGAACAGCGTCGGGATCATGGCGAGCAGCCGCTTCAGGATGTAGAAGCCCATTACGCAGCAGCGCCGGCGGCGCGCAAGCGCGCACCGCCGGCGGTGAGGCGCCCGCTCACTGGTCGAGCCAGACCGTGTCGAGCGTGTTGTTGAGGTAGTGGCTCGGCGTGATCGTCCAGCCCTTCACTTTGGAGGAGTGCGGAACGATGCGGTTCCACTGCAGGGTCATGAGGTAGTGCGCTTCCTCGTCGAGCAGCCGCTTCTCGAACTGGCGTACGAGCTGCTTGCGCTTCTCGACGTTGGTCTCGCGGCTCTGCTGGTCGTAGAGCGCGTCGAGCACCGGGTCCTTGTAGCGCCCGTAGTTCGCCGGGCTGCGGTCGCTCGACAGGAACTTGTACATGTCGAGGTCCGGCTCGACGATGTAGCCGCACTGGAAATCCATCGCCACCTCGTAGTCGCCCTTGCGGATGACGCCGAAGTAGGCCGCGCCCTCGATCACCTCCTGCTTGACGTTGAGGCCGACCTGGCGCCACTGGTCGATCATCCACACGGCGAGCGGCTCGTAGGGCATCGGGATGCCGCGGTTCTTGAACGTGAACGAGAAGCCGTCGGGCACGCCAGCATCCCTGAGCAGCTTCTTTGCCTCCGCGCGCGACTTCGCGGCATCGGTCCAGTAGCCGGCGAGCTTGTTCAGCTCTTCCGGCGGCGTGGCGAAGGGCGTGCCGGGCACCTGCACGCCGGCCACTTCCTTCACGATGGCGATCTGCGACAGCGCCTTCGAGCCGGTATGCCGGTCGAGCGCGAGCGTCAGCGCGCGGCGCACCCGCTTGTCGTCGAAGGGTTTCTTCTCGTGGTTGATGGCGGCCAGCAGGATGCAATCCCACGCTGACTCCTGCACCGTGATCTTGTCGCCGAGCGCTTCCTTGAGCGTGTCGCGGTCCTTCGGCGTGAAGCCGCGGAACTGGATGTGCGCCCGCTCGCCGCGCACGGCAGCCACCTGGGCGGACGACGAACTCATGAAGATGGCGCGGAAGCCGTCGAGATAGGGCTTGCCCTTGTCCCAGTAGCTGGGATTCTTCTTGCCCACCACGTGCGAGCCCTTGACGTGCTCGACGAAGGTGAACGGGCCGCTACCCATGATGTTCTTCTCGTACCAGTGCGGATCCTTGGCGAGGATGTCCGCCTTGTAGATGAAGTTGTACGGCGAGAGCAGCGAAGCGATGAACGAGCCCGAGGGCTGCTTCAGGCGGAACACCACGGTCGTGGCGTTGGGCGCCTCGATCTTCTCCACCACCGCGTACTGGCCTTTGCGTGTCGAGCCGACGCCCGGCGGCGGGAAGATGATCTTGTCGTAGGAGGCCTTCACGTCCCGCGACGTCAGGTCCGAGCCGTCGTGGAACTTCACGCCCTGGCGCAGCTTGAAGGTGTAGGTCTTGCCGTCCTGCGATGCGGCCCAGCTTTCCGCGATCGACGGGTAGGGCTTGGTGCCGCCCTTGTCGTTCGGATCGACGCGCAGCAGCGTGTTGTAGAACGGCGCGAATGGGTGGATGAGACCGAAGGTTTCCTCCCGGTGTCCGTCATACGAGGGCGGCTCGGAGGGCACTGGGAACACCAGCTCCCCGCCGTTCTTTTGCGCCTGGACAAGGCCGGGCAGGGCAAGCACCGCGGCCACCGCGAGCGCGAAAACGCGCGCGAGCAATTTCATGTCGCACCTCCTCCTGAAAGTTGTGGTGAGGCCCCGGCATGGGAGGCCCTTCGATTTGCCCGCTAGTTAAGGGCGTGAACTATGACCTGTCAAGCGAGATGACACGCTCCCCAGTGCCCGGGCCGGATTTCGCGCAGCGCCGGGATTTCCGCACTGCAGCGCGCCTCGGCGATCGGGCAGCGCGGGTGGAACACGCACCCCCCTGGCGGTGTGAGGGGGCTGGGCACTTCCCCGCGCAGCACGGTGCGCTCGCGGCGGGACTCGAGCTTCGGGTCGGGGATCGGCACCGCGGACAGCAGCGCCCGGGTATAGGGATGGACCGGCGCCTCGTACAGCGCCTGGCGGTCGGCCACCTCGGCGATCCTGCCGAGGTACATGACCACGACGCGGTCGGAGATATGGCGCACCACCGAGAGGTCGTGGGCGATGAAGAGGTAAGTGAGGCCGAGCCGGCTCTGCAGCTCCTCCAGGAGATTGATGATCTGCGCCTGGATCGACACGTCGAGCGCCGACACCGGCTCGTCGCAGATGATGAGCGAGGGCTCCATCGCCAGCGCGCGCGCGATGCCGACGCGCTGGCGCTGGCCGCCGGAGAGCTGGTGCGGATAGCGCTCGGCATGCTGCGGCAGCAGGCCGACCTGCGCGAGCAGCTCGCGCACGCGCTCGGTGCGCGCGCGCTTTTCCCTGACAATGCCATGCACCTTGAGCGGCTCGGCGAGCATCTGGCCGATGGTCATGCGCGGATTGAGCGACGAATAAGGGTCCTGGAAAATGACCTGCATATGCCGCCGCAGCACGCGCAGCTGCTGCTCCGAATGCTTGGCGAGGTCGGCGCCTTCGAAGATGATCTGGCCGCTCGTCGGCCGCTCGAGCTGCAGGATGCAGCGCCCGGTGGTGGTCTTGCCGCATCCGGATTCGCCGACCAGGCCGAGCGTCTCGCCGCGGCGCAGGGTGAAGCTGATGCCGTCGATGGCGCGCACCGTGCCGTGCGAGCGGCCGAGAAAGCCTGCGCCGACCTCGAAGTGCTTGACGAGGTTGCGGACCTCGAGCAGCACCTCGCTCACGCCGCGGCCTCCTTCATCAGGCGCTCGCATTCCCAGCACGCCGAGCGGTGCCCGGCGTCGAGCGCGTGCAGCGGCGGCGCCTCGGTGCAGCGCTCGACGCGGAAGGCGCAGCGCGGCGAGAAGGCGCAGCCGCGCGGCAGGCGCGTCAGGTCCGGCGGCTGTCCCTCGATCGGCGCCAGGCGCGCGCGGCGCGGCTCGTCGAGGCGCGGCACCGAGCGCAGCAGGCCGAGCGTGTAGGGGTGGCGGGGGTTGGCGTACAGCTCGGCTGCGCTCGCCTGCTCGATGATGCGCCCGGCGTACATGACGTTCACCCGGTCGGCATAGCGCGCCACCACGCCGAGGTTGTGGGTGATGATCAGCATCGCCACGCCCAGGCGCTGCGCGAGGTCCTTCATCAGCTCCAGGATCTGCGCCTGGATCGTCACGTCGAGCGCGGTGGTCGGCTCGTCGGCGAGGATGAGCGACGGATTGCAGGCGAGCGCCATGGCGATCATCATGCGCTGGCGCATGCCGCCGCTGAAGTGATGCGGGTACTGGGCGAGCCGCCGCGCCGGATCGGGGATACCCACCATGCCGAGCAGCTCCACCGCGCGCGCCTGCGCCTCGCGCGGCGCCATCTTCATGTGGATCTCGAGACCCTCGGTGAGCTGGCGGCCGATGGAAAGCACCGGATTGAGCGAGGTCATCGGCTCCTGGAAGATCATGCCGATCTCGCGGCCGCGCACGCCGCGCATCTCCTCCTCGGAGAGCTTGAGGAGGTCCCGCTCCTTGTAGAGGATCTCGCCCGACTCGATGCGCCCCGCGGGCTCGGCCACCAGGCGCATCACGCTCAGGGCCGAGACCGACTTGCCGCACCCGGACTCGCCGACCAGCGCCACCGTCTCGCCTTCCTGAATGTCCCAGGAGACGCCGTCGACGGCGCGCACTACGCCGGCGCTGGTCTGGAAGCTGGTGTGGAGATCGCGGACTTCGAGAAGCGTCGCCATGGGGCGGCCAGTCTAGCAGGCGACGTTCAAGCGGCGGCGCGCGCGGGCTTCGCTCTGCACTCCGCGAGATAGGCGAGCGCCGCCTGCACGCCCTCCTTCTTCACCGGCACGCCGGCGAGCGCCAGGCCCATCTCCACGCCGGCCAAGGTACCGGCAAGCGTGAGGTCGTTGAAGTCGCCCAGATGCCCGATGCGGAACACCTTGCCGGCGAGCTTGCCCAGCCCGCTGCCGAGCGACATGTCGAAGGCCTCGAGGATGAGCGAGCGCACGCGATCGGCGTCGTGTCCGGCCGGCAACAGCACTGCGGTGAGCGACGCCGAGTACTCGCGCGGATCGAGCGCGAGCACCTCCAGGCCCCAGGCGCGCACCGCGCGCCGCGTCGCCTCGGCGTGGCGCTGGTGGCGCGCGAAGACGGCGTCGAGCCCTTCTTCGTCGAGCAGCATGCGCAGCGCTTCGCGCAGCCCGTAGAGCAGGTTGGTGGCGGGCGTGTACGGAAAGTAGCCGCCCTTGCCGTTGGCGATCATCTCGTCCCAAGCCCAGTAGCTGCGCGGCAGGCGCGCCGACTTCGAGGCGGCGAGCGCCTTGGCCGAGATGCAGTTGAACGACAGCCCCGGGGGCAGCATCAGGCCCTTCTGCGAGCCGGCGAGGGTGACGTCGACGTTCCATTCGTCGTGCCGGTAGTCGATCGATGCGAGCGAGGAGATGGTGTCGACCATGTAGAGCGCCGGGTGCCCGGCGGCGTCTATCGCTTTTCTGACATCCGGAATACGGGACGTCACGCCCGTGGACGTTTCGTTGTGTACGACGCATACGGCGCGGATGTGCTTCTCGGCGTCGGCGCGCAGGCGCTTCTCGATCGCCTCGGGATCGGCGCCGTGGCGCCAGTCGCCGGGGAGGAACTCGACTTCAAGGCCCAGGCGAGCCGCCATCTTGCGCCAGAGCGTCGCGAAGTGCCCGGTCTCGGCCATCAGCACGCGATCGCCCGGCGAGAGCGTATTGGCGAGCGCCGCTTCCCAGGCGCCGGTGCCCGAGGCCGGGTAGATGACCACGTCGCCGTGCGTCGTCTTGAAGACGCGCTTCATGCCGGCGATGACGCTCTTCCCCAGCTCCGAGAAATCCGGGCCGCGGTGATCCATGGTGGGAAAGTCGATCGCCCGCAGCACGCGCTCGGGCACGTTGGTCGGACCCGGGATCTGCAGGAAGTGCCGGCCGGCTTGTCGAGGCATGCGGTATTCTACTTCGGCCCCATGAACGCCCCTGCGGTGCCGGTTCGCATCTTCCACGAGCGCGGCGGCGCCACGGCGCTCGCCCGGCGCCTGCGGCGCGAGCTCGACGCCGAAGTGCTCTTCGATGCGGCGAGCCGCGGCCGCTATGCGACCGATGCCTCGATCTACCAGCTCGAGCCGATCGGCATCGTGCTGCCCCGCAGCGAGGAAGCCGCGCGCGGCGCCATCGCCATCGCCGCCGCGGAAGGCGTGCCGATCCTGCCGCGCGGCGCCGGCAGCTCGCAGTGCGGTCAGGCGGTGGGCGAAGCGCTGATCATCGACCATACGAAGTTCCTCCGGGAAGTCATCGAGATAGATCCGGGCGCCGGCACCGCTGTGGTTCAGCCCGGCGTGGTGCTCGATGCGCTGAATGCGCAGCTGCGTCCGCACGGGCTGTGGTTCCCGGTGGACGTCTCCACCAGCGCGCAGGCCACGCTCGGCGGCATGGCCGGCAACAACTCCTGCGGCTCGCGCTCGATCGCCTACGGCAACATGGTGCACAACGTGCTCGCCATCGACGCGGTGACCGTCGAAGGCCATCGCTGGCGCTTCGGCCCAATGCACGAGGCTGCGGGGCCGCGCGAGTATGTGCAGCTGGTGGAAAAGCTAAAAGGTCTTTTCCAACGGGAGAAAGAGGAGATCGACGCGCGCTTCCCGAAGCTGCTGCGCAAGGTCGCCGGCTACAACCTCGACCATCTCGGCCCGCCGCACGCCAATGCCGCGCACCTGCTTGTAGGCTCGGAGGGCACGCTCGCCTGGTCGGAGCGCCTGCACCTGAAGCTCTCGCCGCTGCCCAAGGCGCGCGCCCTCGGCGTCTGCCACTTCGAGCGCTTCTACCGGGCGATGGAGCTGACGCAGCACATCGTCAAGCTCGGCCCGAGCGCGGTCGAGCTCGTCGACCGCACCATGATCGGCCTGGCGCGCGAGGTCCCGGCGTTCGCGCGCACGGTGAGCGCCTGCATCAAGGGCGAGCCCGATGCCATCCTGCTGGTGGAATTCTCGGGCGACGAATCTGCGGCGCAGGAAAAGGATCTCAAGCGGCTGGTGCAGCTCATGGCCGACCTCGGCCATCCCGGCAGCGTGGTCGAAGTCACGGACGCGAAACTGCAGAAACAGATATGGGAGGTGCGCAAGGCGGGGCTGAACATCATGATGTCGATGAAAGGCGACGGCAAGCCCGTTTCCTTCATCGAGGACTGCGCCGTGCCGCTCGAGCATCTCGCCGATTACACCGAGCGCCTGACGCGCGTGTTCGAGAAGCACGGCACGCGCGGCACCTGGTACGCGCACGCCTCGGTCGGCACGCTGCACGTGCGCCCGGTGCTCGACATGCGCCGCGACGGCGCGCAGAAGA
>JBQTJF010000081.1:0-2064 GCA_052387375.1 Betaproteobacteria bacterium | reverse complement strand
AGTACTGCTCGACCAGAAGGATCGCCATGCGCCCTTGCGCGCGTAGATACGCGATGGCTCGACCGATCTCCTTGATGATCGAGGGCTGGATGCCCTCGGTCGGCTCGTCGAGGATGAGCAGGCGCGGGGCCATGGCGAGCGCGCGGCCGATCGCGAGCTGCTGCTGCTGGCCGCCCGAAAGGTCGCCGCCGCGCCGCCCGAGCATCTGCTTGAGCACCGGGAACATCTCGTAGATGTGCGCCGGCACCTTGCGGGCGCCCATGAGCAGGTTCTCCTCTACCGTGAGGCGCGGGAAGATCTCGCGGCCCTGAGGCACGTAGCCCAGGCCGGCGCGGGCGCGCTCGTAGGGTTTTGACTTTGTCAAGTCTCGATTCTCAAAGACGACTTTGCCGGTCTTCGGCGGCACCAGCCCCATCAGCGTCTTGAGGAGCGTGGTCTTGCCCACGCCGTTGCGGCCGAGGAGCGCCGTCACCTTGCGGTGCGGCACCTCGAAGCTCACATCGCGCAGGATGTGGCTTCCCCCGTAGTACTGATTGAGACCCTCAACCCTGAAGAACAGAGAAGAAAACGGGGTCTGTCCCTGTTTTTCGGTTTTAGCGGCCAAGGTAGACCTCGATGACTTTCGGATCGCTCTTCACCTGCTCCATCGGCCCCTCGGCGAGGACGCGGCCCTCGTGCAGCACCGTCACCTTGCGGGCGATGGCCTCGATGAACGCCATGTCGTGCTCGACCACCATCAGCGAATGCCTGCCGGCGAGCGAGACGAAGAGCTCGGCGGTGCGCTCGGTCTCCGCGTCGCTCATGCCGGCCACCGGCTCGTCGAGCAGCAGCAACTTCGGCTCCTGCACGAGCAGCATGCCGATCTCGAGCCATTGCTTCTGCCCGTGCGAGAGGGCGCCTGCGACCCGGGTCTCGGCGCCGCCCAGGCCGACCAGCGCGAGCGTCTCGGCGATGCGGTCCTTCTGCTCGCCCGAGAGGCGCGCGAAGAGCGCCGCGCGCACGCGCTTGTCGGCCTTCATGGCGAGCTCCAGGTTCTCGAACACCGTGAGCTGCTCGAAGATGGTCGGCTTCTGGAACTTGCGGCCGATGCCGGCGTGCACGATCTCGGCCTCCGAGAGGCGCGCCAGGTCGAGGTCGGCGCCGAAGAACACCTTGCCCTCGTCGGGGCGCGTCTTGCCAGTGATGACGTCCATCATGGTGGTCTTGCCGGCGCCGTTGGGGCCGATCACGCAGCGCAGCTCGCCCTCGTCGAGGAGGAGCGAAAGACCATTCAACGCATGGAAGCCGTCGAAGCTGACGCTGATGCCGTCGAGATACAGGGCGGTCCGGTTCTCGAACTGAACTTCCGCCGGCACGGCGGCCTTCATGCGCGCCGCCTCGCGAGCGAAAGCACGCCCTTGGGCAGGAAGAGCGTTACCAGGATGAAGATGGCGCCGAGGAAGTAGAGCCAGTACTCGGGGAAGGCGACCGTGAAGTAGCTCTTGGCGCCGTTCACCAGGCCGGCGCCGAGCACCGCGCCGAGAAGCGTGCCGCGCCCGCCGACCGCGACCCAGATCGCCATCTCGATCGAGTTCGCGGGCGACATCTCGCTCGGGTTGATGATGCCGACCTGCGGCACGTACAGCGCCCCGGCGATGCCGCACAGCACCGCCGAGAGCGTGAAGATCGCCACCTTGTAGTGCACCGTGTCGTAGCCGCAGAACATCACCCGCTGCTCCGCGTCGCGGATCGCGGCGAGCACGCGGCCGAACTTCGAGCCGACGAGCCAGCGCGCGAGAAGCAAAGTGAATAAGAGAAATGCTGCTGTTGAAAGAAAGAGAACCATGCGGGTCTCCGGCGCCGTGATGCTGAAGCCGAGGATGCGCTTGAAGTCGGTGAAGCCGTTGTTGCCGCCGAAGCCGGTGTTGTTGCGGAAGAAAAGCAGCATCGCGGCGAAAGTGAGCGCCTGCGTGATGATCGAGAAGTAGACGCCCTTCACGCGCGAGCGGAACGCGAAGTAGCCGAAGACGAAGGCGAGCAGCCCGGGCACGGCGACGACAAGCAAGAGACACCAAAGAACACTAT
>JBQTJF010000080.1:0-8744 GCA_052387375.1 Betaproteobacteria bacterium | reverse complement strand
ATTTGAGCGTCGCGAGGAAGGCGGCGATGTCGCGCGCGTCGCGCTCGGTGAGGCCGAGGTTGGGCATGGCGGTGAGGGGCGCGAACTCCTGCGGCGCGCGCAGCCAGCGCACCATGTTTTCTGGCGAGTTGGGCAGCACGCCGCCGAGCATGGTGCGCGAGCCGACGCCGCCGAGCGGCGGCCCGACCGGGAAGTTGGGGCCGACCACGCCCGGAATGGCGTGGCAGGTGACGCAGCCGTACTGCTCGATCGCCTTGCGGCCGCGACCGGCAGCCGGCGTGGGAGGAACACTCGGCTCTATCCTTCCCGGGGGATTTGACTCTTGTTGCTTGTATTGCTGCGGGGTCATGCGCGCCATGGCGGGCAGGAAGGCGACCACCGTCCAGATCTCTTCATCGCTCATGCGGTGCTTCCAGGCGGGCATGCCGGTCATCTTGATGCCCTCCTTCACTACCCAGAAGATCTCCGCCGGCCGCCAGGCGCGCGCGGTGTGCACCAGCGGCACCGGCGCCGGCGTCATGCCGAGCGCGAAGGGCGCCGGCGCGACGCCGGGCGCGCCGTGGCAGTGCTCGCAGTGCCGGCGGTAGAGGGCAAGGCCCTGAGAGATCTTTTTGTCGTCGAGCAAATCCGGGACGGCGATGTCCTTGGCCCGCCTTCTCACCGAGTACTTCATGCCGGTGTCGAGCAGCCAGTACGTCGGCGCGAGGTGCTGGTCGGTCGCCGAGATGTCGTAGAAGCCCAGGCGAACGAACGCCGCGGCGCCCAGCCCTAGGAGGGCAAGGAAGATCGTTCCGGAAAAGAAAACCTTCACTTGAGCGTGTAGAGATAGGCGACCATGTCGCGGGCGTGCGCCTCGGTGACGCCCAGGTCTGGCATGGCGGTGCGCGGGTCGATGTCCTGCGGCCGGCGGATGAAGCGCGCCATGTTCTCCGGCGAGTTGGGCAGCACGCCGCCCAAGTAGACGCGGCTCGCGACCGCCGCGAGCGGCGGGCCGACGCGGCCCTTCGCCGCGGCGACGCCCGGGACCTCGTGGCAGGAGCCGCAGCCGAACTGCCGCAGCAGCAGCCGCCCGTTTTCCACGGCGGGGTCCCCTGGGAAGCATCCCGAGAGAAAAAGCACGGAAACGAGAAGGACTACGCGCATGGCTGCACAAAGAGGGCGGCAAGGCCTTCCCAGGCGATCGCCACGAGCGCAAGCGCCGCGACCGACGCGGTCATCCAGCCGATGAACTCGCGCGAGAGGTAGGCAAGGATGATGGCGATCGCCGCCGCCGCGGCAACGAGGGTCGCCGCGCCGACGACCCAGGGGGCGGCGGCGCCGAAGCCGCGCGCGCAGGCGAGCGCGGTGAAGCCGTAGACGAGGGCGAAATGCAGCGCCCAGACCGCCACGCCGAGCGAGATGCGCAGGGCCGCCATCAGGAAGCGAGCCTCGGGAAGCCGTGCACCAGCGCGAGCCCGGCGAGGGACTGCGCGACCGCGTAGTGCCAGAAGAGCCGCGCGTTGTCGAAGCTGACACGCCGCACGCGGTCGAGCAGGCCGGCGCGGGCGCGCGCGAGGACGAAGATCGCCAGCGCCGCGGCCACGGCGCCGTAGAAGCCCTCGAGGCCGGCGAGCAGGTGCACGATGGCGCCGTAGCTCGAGGCGGCGGCGCTCAAGTCCCGGTGCGCGTGCAGCTCGACCGCGAGCGCGGCGCCGAAGAGGAGGATCGCCGCGACAAGCCCGGGGACGAGGCTGCGCCCGCGCGCGAGGCGCCGATTGGCGAAGCCGACGGCGGCACTGCTCGCGATAAGCAAGGCGGCGCCGAGCGCACCGTACGCAGCCGATGGCGTGTCCTGCGCCGAAGGCCAGACCTGCGGCGACACCGTCCACAGGTAAAGGTATGAGTACACGGCGCAGGCGTAGATCGAGCCCGCCACCACGAGCAGCACGACGGTCGCCCACCACGCGTGCGACCGCGCGCCGCTCGCGTACACCGGCACGCGGATGCCGCCGCCGATGTCGACCGCCGGGTGCGCGGGGCTGGGGTCGAGCTCCCAGCCCCAGCGCGCCAGCGCGGCGATCGCCACGACGCCGCAGGCGAGCGCCGGCACGACCAGCTTCACGGTGAGCAGGAGGAAGAAGGCGGCGGTGAAGAGCGCGCCGACGAAGGGCGACCAGCCGGTGCGCGGCAGCCGCAGCAGGTACTGCGGCCGGCCGTCGAGCGCCGCCGTGACCAGCGCCTCGCGCTCGCCGGTCGGCGCGTTGGGAAGGTAGTAGGCGCCGCGCTCGACGTCGGCGGCGAGCCCCGGCTGGTCCCACAGCGGCTCGCGGCTCGCGACCAGGGGCACGCTGCGGTTGGAATACATGCCGCTCGGCAGCCACTCCAGCGTGCCGGCGTTCCAGACGTTGCCGGCGTTGCCTTCGGCGGCGAAGCGGAAGCGGCGCGCGAAATCGTAGAGGAAGAGCGCCACCCCGGCGGCGAGCAGGAAGGCGCCGATCGTGGAGGCGAGGTTGAGGGCGTCCCAGCCCAGGCCCGCCTGGTAGGTGTGCACGCGCCGCGGCATGCCGGCGAGCCCGGTGATGTGCATGGGGAAGAAGGCCAGGTTGAAGCCGGCGAACATCAGCCCGAACACCCAGCGGCCGAGGCGCTCCGACAATCGATACTTGCTGATGTAGGGAAACCAATAGTAGAGCGCGGCGAAGAGCGGAAACACCATGCCGCCGATCAGCACGTAGTGCAGGTGCGCGACGACAAAGTAGGTGTCGTGCACCTGCGTGTCGAAAGCCACCACCGCCACCATCACCCCGGTGAGGCCGCCGAGCACGAAGATGAACAGCATGCCGAGCACGAAGAGCGCCGGCGTGCCGAGCCGCAGCCTGCCTTTGGCGAGCGTGGCGATCCAGGCGAAGACCTGGATGCCGCTCGGGATCGCCACCGCCATACTCGCCGCCTCGAAGAAGGAGAGCGACGCGTGCGGGATGCCGGTGGCGAACATGTGGTGCACCCACAGGCCGAAGCTCAGGAACCCGGTCGCCACCAGGGCGAGCACCACCAGGCGGTAGCCGGCGAGCGGCGTGCCCGCCATGGCCGGCACGATCATCGACACCATGCCCGCGGCGGGCAGGAAGATGATGTACACCTCGGGATGGCCGAAGAACCAGAAGAGATGCTGCCAGAGCAGCGGGTCGCCGCCCTTCTCCGGCGCGAAGAAGGGCCAGCCGAAGGCGCGCTCGAGCTCGAGCGCCGCGGTGGCGAGGATCACCGCCGGGAAGGCCACCACCACCATCAGTGCGAAGACGAGCATCGCCCAGACGAACACCGGCATGCGCCCGAGCGTCATGCCCGGCGCGCGCGTGCGCAGCACGCCGACGATGATCTCGATGGCGCCGGCGATCGCCGAGATCTCGATGAAGCCGATGCCGAGCAGCCAGAAGTCCTCGTTCACCCCGGGCGAGTAGGTCTCGCTGGTGAGCGGCGGGTACATGAACCAGCCGCCGGTCGGCGCCGCACCGAAGAAGAGGCTGGCGAAGAACACCAGGCCGCCGACCGCGTAGGCCCAGTACGCGTACGCCGACAGGCGCGGAAACGGCATGTCGCGCGCGCCGAGCATGTTGGGCAGCAGCAGGATGCCCATCGCCTCCACCGCCGGCACGGCGAAGAGGAACATCATGATGGTGCCGTGCATGGTGAAGAGCTGGTTGTAGAGCGCCGGCCCGACCAGGTCATTGCCCGGCACGGCGAGCTGCGCGCGCATCACCAGCGCGAGCACGCCCGCCAGCAGGAAGAAGACGAACGCGGTGCCGACGTAAAGCGCGCCGATGAAGTTGTTGTTGTACTCGGTGAGCCGCCGCAGCCCGCGCGGCATGGCCCAGATGCGCCGCAGCTCGTCGAGCTCCCGCGGCGGGCGCGGCAGCGGGTTGGGCAACTGCACTACCTGAGCCCCTCGAGGTAGGCGGCGAGCTCGCGCAGCTCGCGCCCCGAGAAGTGCTCGAACGAGGGCATGAGGTTGCCGGGCTTGAGGTGCTGGCTGGAGGCGATCCAGGCGGCGAGCGCGCCCGGGTTGTTGGGCAGCAGCCCCGCGCCGATGCTGAGGCGGCTGCCGACGTGCGTGAGGTCCGGCCCGCGCACTCCCGCGGCTTTCGTGCCGCGCACCGTGTGGCACGCGCCGCAGTGCGCGACGAACAGGGGGTTTTCAACGGATGCGCTTCTTTGTTGCTTCTCCGACCACTCGTCGAATTCGTTTTCCGGAACGGCAACGACGTAGAGCGCCATCAACCCGTGCGGGCCGCCGCAGTACTCGGCGCACTGGCCGCGGAACTCGCCGGGCCGGTCGGCGCGCACGCGCACGCGGTTCACCCGGCCGGGGACCATGTCGAGCTTGCCGGCGAGCGCCGGCACCCAGAAGCTGTGGATGACATCGGCGGACTTGAGCACGAGCTCCACGGGCCGGCCCACCGGCAGGCGGATCTCGTTTGCGGTTTCGAAGTCGGGGTAGCGCACGCGCCACCACCACTGCTCGCCGGTCACCTCGATGCGCAGCGCCGCAGGACCGGCCGGCTCGAGGCCGGCGGAGCGCACCAGGCTGTAGACGAGCAGCGCGGACAGCGTCACCACCGGGAAGACGACGCCGCCGGCGACGATCATCACCCCCGAGGAGAGGGCCGTCCTGCGCCGGCCCAGGAGCGCGTAGGCGGCGATCGCCATCACGGCGACGAAGATCGCCGCCGCGCCGAGGATCAGCACCCAGGAGAGCTCGGCGATGGCGTCGGCGGCCGGCCCCTGCGGGTTCAGAATCGACTGCACGCCCCCGAGATCATCGGGGCGCCCGGTTGCAGGGTGCCGTTAGACGACCGGTCCGGTCGGCGGGGCCGCGGCGGCCGGGCTCAGATGCGCCGCGCGCTCTGGCAATGCGGCCCGCCGTGCTGCGAGACATCGGCGGCGGCATCGGCCGCGATCGCGGCATCGCGCGCCGCCACGTCGGCCAGCGACAGCACCCCGGCGAGACGATGGTCCCGCGTCAGTACCGGCAGCCGGCGGATCCTCGCCTTGCCCATGCTCCTCGCGACGAGCTCGAGGTCCTGGTCGGCGAAGCAATACAGCACTTCCCGGCTGAGGACTTCGCGCACCGGCGTGTCGGGCCCCTTGCCGGCGGCCACGGCGCGGATGGCGAGGTCGCGATCGGTGACCATGCCGACGAGGAGGTCGTTCTCCGCGACCGGCAGGGCGCCGACATCGTTGCGCGCCATCGCCAGGGCGCAGTCGCCGATGCCCTCGTCGGGGCTGCAAACGCACACGTCGCGCGTCATGGCCTCGCTCACCCGCATGAGGCTGCGACAGCGGGGATGCGCCGGCGTTCGTGCGCATGCGTTCTGCAAATCGCGTTCCGCGCCGTGGCACGATCTTCGCGGGTCCTTGCTCATGGGCATCGAGGGCGCTCTCAAGCCGGGCTTCGTCACCGAGAAGCTCGACACCGTCATCAACTGGACGCGCACCGGCTCGCTGTGGCCGATGAGCTTCGGCCTCGCCTGCTGCGCGGTGGAGATGATGCAGGCGGCGGCCTCGCGCTACGACCTCGACCGCTTCGGACTGCTGTTCCGCGCCAGCCCGCGGCAGTCGGACCTGATGATCGTGTCCGGGACGCTCTGCAACAAGATGGCGCCGGCGCTGCGCAAGGTCTACGACCAGATGGCCGAGCCGCGCTGGGTGATCTCCATGGGCTCGTGCTCCAACGGCGGCGGACCGTACCACTACTCGTATTCGGTGGTGCGCGGCAGCGACCGCATCGTGCCGGTGGACGTCTACGTGCCGGGCTGCCCGCCGACCGCCGAGGCGCTGCTCTACGGCGTCGTGCAGCTGCAGAACAAGATCCGGCGCACCAATACCATCGCTCGATGAAGCTGAGCTCGAAAGCAACCATCGCGCGCTGAACCGATGCTGCCCACCCACGAAGTCGATTGCCCCGCCTGCGGCAAGTTCCTCTATACCGCGCTGTCGCTCGAGGACGTGCTCGCCGCGGAAGCCCTGACCAGCCCGAAGGTCGAGACCGACGCGCGCGGCGATTATGTGCGCTGCAAGCACTGCGGCGCCCGCGTGCCCATGAAGCGCGTCACCACCGGCTCGGGCGTCGGCTTTCGCGTCGCCGATCCGGCCTGATCTAAGATGGCGCGCATGCGACGCCTGCTCCTGCTTGCCGCCTGCCTCGCCCTGCCCGCCGACGCGCAGCAGGCGCAGCGGCCGCTGCCCGAGGAGGTCGCGTTCGCGCGGCTCGCCCCCGAGCTGCAGGCGATGCTCGGCCACCTCAGCCCCGGCGAGGCGCTGCGCCAGGTGGAGTTCGCGCGCCAGAACCTGATCGCGCTCGGCCAGCCCAACCCTAGCCGCGAGCAGATGCGCAGTACGGTTCAGATACTGATTTCCCCATCCTATGCGGTCAGCGGCAGCGCCGGCGAGACGCCGCTGCCGCCGCTCAGCCCGCTCGTCGCGCCGCCGCCGCCGGTGCTCGGCCGCTAAGTCTCAGTCGGCCGCCGCGGCGAGCAGCAGCGCGAGCAGCGTCCCCAGGCTCGCCGGGATGCCGTAGCGCTCCCAGCGCGACACCGCGTCGCCGGCGATGATCTCGACGGGCACCGGGGTGAGCTCGATCAGCCGGTTGGTGACGGAGTTCTCGACCAGCCGCGTCAGCGAGTTCTTGCGCGCCGCGCCGATGACGATCTGGTCGCAGTGCAGCCGCCGCGCCGCGGCGGTGATGCACTCGGCCCGCTCGCCGACCTCGACGTGCGCCGCGTAGGGGACGCCGAAGCCGTCGAGGATCTGGCGGATCGGCTTGAGCGCCTTGTCCGCCTCGTCGTGGTGGAAGTCGTGGCGCGCCTTGCGGCTGACGAAGCGCGCGATGTAGCTGCTGAACGGCGGCTGCACGTTGAGCAGGTGGATCTCCATGGCGGTGTTGTTCATGAACTGCTTGACGACGTGGCGCGCCGCGAGCTCGCAGTTGCGCGAGCCGTGCACGGAAAGCAGGACCTTGAGCATGGCGCCTCCTGCGGTTGCCGCCGCGGCCGGCGCCGCGGGGGCCGCCCCCGGCAGCGCCGGCCTCGCGGCTGCCGCGCGGCGGCGGAAGTAGACCTTGAGCAGCTCCATCGCCACGGCGGAGGCGAAGAAGAACGGCAGCATCATCAGCCAGTCCTCCAGCGTCAGCGGCACGGTGTCGAAGAACGGGTTGAGGAAGGGCACGTACACCACCGCCAGCACGAGCAGGAACGAGGCGCTCACCGCCCACACCATCCAGCGGTTGGAGAACACGCCGATGGCGAACACCGAGTGGTACTCGGAGCGCGCGGTGAAGGCGCGCACCAGCTCGGAAGTGCACAGCGTGACGAAGGCGATGGTCTGCGCCGCCTCGAGGTGCCCGGGGTAGCGCTGCAGCCCGAGCATGAAGATCCACAGGATGGCAAGGGCGTCGACCACGGCGATGACGCCGATGCCGATCGCCATGTCGCGGTTGATCACCGGCTCCTTCGGCGGCCGCGGCGGGTGCTTCATGATGTCGCGGTCGCCCTTCTCCATGCCGAGCGCCAGCGCCGGCGCGCCGTCGCTCACCAGGTTGAGCCACAGCAGGTGCACCGGGCGCAGCGGGATCGGCATGCCGAACAGCATGGCGCCGAAGATGATGAGGATCTCGCCGACGTTGCAGGCGAGCAGGAAGTAGACGAACTTGCGGATGTTCGAGTAGATGATCCGCCCCTGCTCGATCGCCGCGACGATGCTGGCGAAGTTGTCGTCGGTGAGCACCATGTCGGCGGTCTGCTTGGACACGTCGGTGCCGGTGATGCCCATGGCGACACCGATGTTGGCGCGCTTCAGCGCCGGGGCGTCGTTGACGCCGTCGCCGGTCATGGCGGCGACATGGCCGCGCGCCTTCATGGCGTCGACGATGCGCGTCTTGTGCTGCGGCGAGACGCGGCAGCAGACCTGCAGGCCGTCGGCGCGCGCGGCGAGCTCCGCGTCGGAGAGCTTCTCGATCTCCGGCCCGGCCAGCACCAGGCCGCCGGGGGTGAGGATGCCGATCTCGCGCGCGATGGCCTCGGCGGTCTCCTTGTGGTCGCCGGTGACCATCACCGTCTTCAGGCCGGCGCCGTTCGCCACGCGCACCGCCTCCACCACCTCGGGGCGCGCCGGGTCGATCATGCCGAGCAGGCCGACGAAGACCAGGTCCCTTTCCACGTCCTCGGCTTTCGGTTTTTCAGGGACGGCGTCGAGGTCCTTGTAAGCGACGGCGAGGACGCGCAGCGCGGCCTTTGCCATGTCCCGGTTCTGCTCCAGCACCTCTCTCCGGAGAGATTCATTCATCCCCTTGCACAAGTCCAGGAGCACGTCGGGAGCGCCCTTCACGAAGGCGAAGACGCCCTCGGCGCCGGCGTGGATCGTCGTCATGCGCTTGCGCTCGGAGTCGAAGGGGATCTCCTGCACCCGCGGCATGGTCTTTTCAAGTTCGTCCCTTTGGAAACCCGCTTTCATCGCCACCACCGCCATCGCGCCCTCGGTGGGGTCGCCGACGATGCGCTCCTCCTCCACCCGGGCGTCGTTGCAGAGGAGCGCGCCGCGCAGCAGGAGCGCGGCGTCGGCGTCCGCCGCCGCGTCGAAGGGCGCCTCGCCGAGCAGGAACTTGCCGCTCGGCCGGTAGCCCTCGCCGGTCACCTTGAAGCGCCGGCCCGCGGCCCAGCCCTGCACCACGGTCATCTCGTTCTGCGTCAGGGTGCCGGTCTTGTCCGAGAGGA
>JBQTJF010000079.1:0-5817 GCA_052387375.1 Betaproteobacteria bacterium | reverse complement strand
GTGCCGGTTTCTGTGAAGTCGTAGCGCAGCACGAGCTGGTCGCGCACCGGGCCCGAGAGGCGCAGCTTCACCGCCCATTCGCCCGGCATCTCGAGCTCGAGGCGCGCGCGGTACTCGCCTGGCGCCTTGCCCGGCCTCGCCTTCACCGGCCGCACGGTGTGCGCCATCGGCATCGAAGGCATGTCGGCGCCGACCGTGACCTGCGCCCCGCTGAGCGGCTTGCCAGCTCGGCTGAGCTTGATTGTGCAGTCGTAGACGAAATCCTGCGCCATGGGTTTGCAGTCCAGTGTGCCATGCACGCGCTGTGCATGCGCGTCACTGACAAATGCCACCAGCAAAACTGCAAACCATCTCATGAACGCCGCCACAGCCGGTGCACGAAGCGCTCGTCGAGCAGGCCGCGCGGCCGGAAGACGAGCAGGAGCGCGACCAGCCCGCCGAAGACGATCATGCGGTAGCCGGCGAGCACGCGGCTCGCCTCGAGCACGCCGATGTCGAGGGCGGCGCCGAGGAGCGGCCCGAACACCGTCCCCAGGCCGCCGATCAGGCCGTAGGCGAGGCTGTGCACGCCGAGCATGATGTCGAAGTTGCGCGGCTCGATGTAGGTGTTGTGGTGGGCGAAGAGCGCGCCGCCGAGCGCGGCGAGCGCCCCGGCGGCGCCGACCACGCCGAGCTTGACGCGCTCGACGTCGACGCCGAGCGAGCGCGCCAGCTCGGGGTCCTCGCCCAGCGCGCGCACCGTGGCGCCGAGGCGCGAGCGCTCGACGAGGTGGACGGCCGCGAGGGCGAGCGCGAGCGTCGCCCAGACGACGGCGAGGAAATCGAGCGGCTCGACGCCCCGCTCGAACACCCAGCGGATGCCGCGGAAGCCCTGCGTGCCGTCGGGGCCGACCGGCTCGCCGCCGATCTCGACCTGCCAGTGGAAGAGCTCGAAGACGATGCGCAGCATCTCCGCCGCCGCGAGGCTCGCCATGGCGAAGTACAGGCCGCGCAGCCTGAGCGTGGGCAGCCCGACCAGCGCCGCAGCCGCGGCGCCGAGCGCCATCGCCAGCACGATCGCGGCGGGCAGCGGCCAGCCCAGCATGGCGGTGGCGATCCCTGCGGCATAGGCGCCGACCCCGAAGAACGCCTGCTGGCCGAAGGAGAGCTCGCCGGCGATGAGCACCAGGTAGGCCGACACGGCGATGAACGACACCAGGCCGATGTTGGTCAGTACGCCGATCGCGTAGTCATCCATGGCGCGCGCAGGGCGAGCAGCACGAAGAGGAGGAGGTAGGCGAGGAAGTCGCGGAATTGGGGGCCGAGGTACCACTGGCTGTGCGCCTCGAGCAGGCCGAGCGCCAGGCCGCCCGCCACCGCGCCGGGCAGCGAGCCCAGCCCGCCGAGCATCATCGCCAGCAGGCCTTTGAGGGTCGACCACATGCCGAGCATCGGCGTGAGCTGCTCGTGGCTGGCGACGATGAGGAAGCCGGTCAGGCCGCCGATCGCCGAGGCGAGCGCGAACACCTTGATCGAGACGGCGCCGACGTCGATGCCCGCGAGCTCGGCGGCGCGCGGCGGGTCGACCACCGCGCGCACCGAGACGCCGAAGCGCGGGCGGTAGAGGATCGCCCACAGCAGGCCGCAGACGACGGCCGCCGCGGCGAGCATCACCGGCAGCTCCAGCCGCACGAGGAAAGGCCCGAGCTCGATCGGACCGCGCTCGAAGAGCGCCGGGAAGGCGTAGAGGTGCCGCGGCAGGGCGAGCATCGCCATTTCCTCGAGCTGCATCCACAGGGCGAAGCTCGCCACCATCGCCGCCACCGCCGAGCCCTTGCGGTGGGGCGCGAAGCACAGCCGCTCCACGTACGCGCCGGCCAGGACGGTGCCGGCAATGGAGATGAGGAAGAGAAAGATTAGCGAGAGGTGGAAGTGCAAGCTCGCCCAGCCGGCCAGGTAGGCCCCGAACATGATCGCCGGGCCGTAGGAGAGGTTGGCGCGCCGGAGCACGCCGAAGATCAGGGTGAAGCCTACCGCGAGCAGCGCATAGGAGGCCCCGGCGGTCAGGCCGTCGAGCGTGTTCTGGAGGGCGTCAACGAGCGGAGCCAAGATAGGCGCGCCGGATCACCTCGTCCTCGGCGAGCGAGCCGGGGTCGCCGCTGAAGCTCACCCGGCCCTGCTCGATGAGGTAGAAATGGCTTGCCACCTTGAGGGCGAGGTGCGCGTTCTGCTCGACCAGGAAGATGGTGGTGCCGTCGCGGTTGAGTTCGGCGATGATGCGGAAGATCTCCTCGACCACGAGCGGCGCCAGGCCGAGCGAGGGCTCGTCCATCAGCAGCAGCTTCGGCCGCGACATCAGCGCACGCGCCACGGCGAGCATCTGCTGCTCGCCCCCCGAGAGCGTGCCTGCCGCCTGCGCGCTGCGCTCCTTCAACCGGGGAAAGCGCTCGAATACCCGTTCGATGTCGGCCTCGATGCCGTCGTTGCGCTGGTAGGCGCCGGCGAGCAGGTTGTCGAGCACGCTCATGCTCGGGAAGACGAGCCGGTTCTCGGGCACCAGCGCGACGCCCAGGCGGACCACGTCGTGCGGCCGCAGCCCGGTGATGTCCTGCCCGGCGTAGCGGATCGCGCCCTGGCGCGGCCTGAGGATGCCGGCGATGGAGAGCATCAGGGTGGTCTTGCCGGCGCCGTTGGGGCCGAGCAGGCAGGTGATCGACCCGGCGGCGACCTCGAGCGACACGCCGCGCAGCGCCTCGATCTTGCCGTAGGCGGTGACCAGCTCGCGGACGCTGAGCATCGCTCCCTAGCCTCCCAGGTAGGCCTTCTTCACCAGCGGATCGGCCTGCACCTCGGCCGGCGTGCCCTCGGCGATCTTCTGCCCGAAGTTGAGCACGGCGATGCGCTCGGCGACGCCCATGACGAGCTCCATGACGTGCTCGATCAGCAGGATCGTCACGCCCTGGGCGCGCACCCTGACGATGCGCTCGCGCAGCTGCCCGATCTCCTCGCTGTTCATGCCCGCGGCCGGCTCGTCGAGCAGCAGCAGCTTCGGCCGGGTGGCGAGCGCGCGCGCCAGCTCCAGGCGCCGCTGCTCGCCGAAGGCGAGGTTGGCGGCGAGCTCGTCGCGCTTGTGGCCGAGGCCGGAGAACTCGAGCAGCTCCGCGAGCTCCTCGCGCACGCGCGAGCGGCCGCCGAGCCAGCGCGCGAAGAAGCCGCGTCGCGCGCGGTCTTCGGGCGAATTCTGCGCCACCCACAGGTTCTGCCACGCGGTGAGGTTGCCGAACAGGCGGATGTTCTGGAAGGTGCGCGCGATGCCGAGCTGCAGGCGCTGATGGGTGGGTATGCCGCCCAGATTCCTGCCCTTGAAAAGCAGTTCCCCGGAAGAGGCGGGGAAGAGCCCGGCGATGACGTTGACGGTGGTGCTCTTGCCCGAGCCGTTGGGGCCGATCAGGCCGACGATCTCGCCTTCGGCGATGGCGAGGTCCAGGCCGTCCACGGCGCGCACGCCGCCGAAATGGCGCGACACGCCGCGCAGCTCAAGCACGCCGCGCTCCGAAGAGGCCGTGCGGGCGCAGGTTCATGGCGAGCACGATCAGCGCGCCGAAGAGGAGGTTCCGCCAGTCGCCGAGGTCGCGCAGCGCCTCGATGAGGATCGCCTGGACGAAGATCACCGCGGCGAGCGTGCCGAAGACGTTGGACAGGCCGCCGACGATGGGGTAGGCGATGGCGAAGGTGGCGAGCAGCACGTTGAAGTTGGCGTGCTCGATGTGCGTGGTGTAGTGCGCGTACAGCGCGCCGCCGACCCCGGCGATGGCGCCGCCCACGGTCATGGCGCTCACTTTCACCGCGGTCAGGTTGACGCCGACCGACTGCGCGGCGAGCTCGTCCTCGCCCACCGCGCGCAGCACCGCGCCGTAGCGCGAGCGGTCGAACCACCACAGCGCCGCCATGGCGGCGAGCACGAAGATCCAGATGAAGAGCATCACCTCGCCGGTGGTCCAGCCGTTCTCCTGGAAGAAGCGGATCTGGCGGAAGCCCTCGCCGCCGAGCGGCCCGACGCGGACCTCGCCCTTCGCCACCTGGTAGTCGAAGTTGAAGAAGAAGAGCCGCACCCCTTCGCCGAAGGCGAGCGTCGCCACGACCAGCATCAGCCCCTTGACGCGCAGCGCCGGGAAGCCGACGGCGCACGCGGTCGCCGCGCCAGTAAGCGCGCCGGCGCCGATCGCCGGCACGAGGTGCCAGCCGGCGAGCACGGTGAGCATGCCGGCGGTATAGGCGCCGATGGCGAAGAAGGCCGCCTGCGCCATGGTGATCTGGCCGGTGAGCAGCACGACGTAGGCGGACAGCCCCAGCAGCGTGTGCACGCCGATCGTCTGCGCGAGGCCGTAGTAGAAGTCCATCAGGCTCTCGAGAACAGGCCGCCGGGACGGAAGACGAGGAAGACGAAGAGCAGCAGCATCACGTAGAGGTCGCGCTCGGTGACGCCGCGATAGAGCTGGAAGACGTTCTCGAAGCCGCCCACCAGCAGCCCGGCGATGATGGCGCCGGGGATGCTGCCCAGCCCGCCGATCACGGTGACGATCAGCCCCTTCACGGTGAGCGGCGCGGTGAGCAGCGGCGAGAGCGCGCCGACCGAGGCGCCGATCATGGCGCCGGCGATGCCGCCGAGGAGCCCGGTGACGACGAAGGTCATGGCGTTGACCTGCCCGACGCGGATGCCGCAGAGCTGCGCCGCCACCGGCTGCTGCGACACCGCGCGCGTGGCGAGGCCCAGGCGCGTGCGGTAGAGGAGCGCGAGCAAGCCGATCATGCACAGCACGGAGACCCCGCCGACGAGCAGCAGGTCGCCGCGCAGCGTGAACTCGCCGGCGCGCAGCATCACGTCGTCGAACATCGCCGGGTAGTTCTGCGGCATCCCGGCGGTGACGTGCACGATGACCTCGTCGATGAGCAGCAGCATGCCGACGGTCGCCATCAGCGGCGCGAGCGGGTTGGAGAGCGGGATGAAGTGGAAGCAGCTGACATAGACGATCCAGCCGAGCACGCCGCCGGCGAGGCAGGCGGTGAGGAACACCGCCCACGCCGGCCCGCCCGCCCACACCTGCAGGATGAGCAGCCCGCCGTAGGCGCCGCCCACCGAGGCGGCGGCGTAGGCGAGGTTGAGCTTGTGCATCACGCCGAACACCAGCGTGAAGCCGATGCCGATCAACGCGTAGGTCGCGCCGAAGAGCACCCCGTCGGACACCGCCTGCAGGAAATCGAGCATGAAAAAGGCGCGGCGTTGCGGGCCGCGCCTTCTCCCCGGGCCCGACCTAGAGCGGGTTATGGATGACTTTCCACTCCCCCTTGTTCGCGTGCACGAAGAGATAGGGCTTGTCGGCCTCGCGGTCGTCGGTGCGCTTGGTGACGCCGAGCAGCCCCTGGGTCTGCTTCAGCTTCGCCAGGCCGTCGCGGATCTTGCGCCGGTCGGCCTGCAGCTGGCTCTTGTCGCCGGAGATCTTCTCCGACTCCATGACCTGCTTGAGGATGAACATGTTCTCCCACGCCGCCATCGAGTGCAGGTCGGCCGCGCCCTTGAACTTGGCGGTCTGCTGGGCGGCGAACTTGCCTTCCTTGCTCACCGGGGCGAAGGAGGTGGGGATGATCATGCCCTCGGCCTGCTTGGCGCAGCCCTGCAGCGTCTCGAGGCTCGAGGAGCTGGTCAGGCCGACCAGCACCTTGGGCTTGACGCCCTGGCGCTGCATCTCCTTCAGCACGCCGCAGGTGGTGAACGGGTGCGCGGCGATGGCGACGACGTCGGCCTTGGCGTTCTTCATCTCGCGCACCTGGGTGGCGAAG
>JBQTJF010000078.1:0-35055 GCA_052387375.1 Betaproteobacteria bacterium | reverse complement strand
CGCGGCGGCATCAACGGCAAGCCGGTGCGCGTGATCGTGCTCGACGACCAGGCGCAGCCCTCGCGCGCCGCCACCAACGCCAAGCAGCTCCTGGCGCAGGACAAGGTGGTGATGCTGCTCAACGCGAGCCTCTCCTCGACCTACGCGCCGATGATCGCCGAGGTCAAGCGCGCCAACGTGCCGCTCTACTACGCAGGCGCGGTATGCCCGAAGGACACCTATCCGCCGGCCGATCCGCTGCAGTTCTGCTCCACCGCGTTCGGCGCCAACCTCGACTCGCAGGCGGCGCTCGCCTTCGTCAGGAAAAATTCCAAGGACAGCGTCAGGCTGGGACTCGCCGCGATGGCGATCCCGATCGCCCGCGCCGAGATCGACTACGCCGAGGGCCTGTCCAAGACGCTGGGCATGACGCCGGTGGAGAAGCAGATCTCGCCGCCGCCGGCGCCCGACTACACGCCCTTCGCCACCAGGCTGAACGAGGCCAATCCGAACTGGGTGTGGGCCTGGTCGCCCTGGGTGCAGCAGGTGCGGGTGTTCGAGGCGCTGCGGCGGCAGGGCTGGAAGGGCCGCTACATCACCTGGGCGCACTTGAACGCCGAGGAGGAGCTCGCCCGCATCCGCGACGGCGAGTTCTACGTCATCGGCACCAATGCCTTCATGGAGGACAACCTTCCCATCCATGCCGAGATGCGCGCCGTCGCCGCGCGCGCGAAGCTCGATTACCCGGTGTCGTATCTCACCGAAGGCTTCGTCGCCGGCCTGGTAGTGGAGAGCGCCCTCAGGAACACCCCCTGGCCGCCGACGCCGCAGAAGGTGCTTGCGGCGATGAACGACCTCAAGGTCGACCTCAAGGGCTTGCGCGGCGGGCCGCTGGAGTGGACCAAGGACAATCATTTCCGCACGCGGCAGTACTACCGCGTCTGGCACTGGGACGCGAAGGCGAACCGCGTCGTGCGCGCCCAGGACTGGCAAGCCATCGATGTAAAACGCTAGGTGCAGCTTGCGGTCAACATCCTCGTCCTCGCGTCGATCTATGCGCTGATCTGCTGCGGCTACGTGCTGATCTACCGCGTCAGCCGCGTGCTGTCGCTCGCGCACGGGGAGCTGATGATGCTCGGCGCGTACGGGCTGTACGCCACGGCATCGCTTTTCAGCGGCCAGCCGCTGGTCGCGGTCGCCGCTTCCCTGGCGCTCGCCGCGGCGGTCGGGATCGCGGTGTACCTGGGGCTGATGTGGCGCATGACCGGCGAGTCGGTGCTCGCGGCGGTGCTCGCCACCATCGCCCTCGGCATCCTGCTGCGCGGCGCGATGATCCTCGTCTTCGGCACGCAGACCCAGCACCCGCTGCGCGAGCTCGGGTGGCAGAACGCCTCGCTCGACCTCGGCGGCGCGCGCATCTCGGCGGTCGGCCTGGCGCTCGTGCTCGGCACCTCGCTCGTCTACGGCGCGCTGTTCGCGTTCCTGCGCGCGAGCCGCTGGGGCATCCGCATGCGCGCCGCCGGGCAGCATCCGCTGCTCGCGGCGCAGCGCGGCATCGGCCTGCACGGCATCTACGCGCTTGCCTGGGGGCTCGCCACCCTCACCGGCGGCCTCGCCGGCATGCTGATCGCGGCCGACGCCGGCCTCGAGGGCACGCTGGTCATCATCGGCTTGAAGGCCTTCCCCGCCGCGCTGGTCGGCGGCCTGGACAGCCTCGTCGGCGCTCTGCTCGGCTCGCTCGTCATCGCCGCCGCCGAAGTGCTGCTCATCCACTACGTCGACCCGCTGCTCTCCGAGGTGGTGCCGTTCGTGGTGCTACTCGTCATGCTGATCGTGCGCCCGTGGGGCCTCTTCGGCAGCCGCGAGGAGCTCGATCGTGTGTAGGAAGAAATGAGCGGTTATTTCCGCACCGCATACCTGCAGGACGTGGCGCTCCTCGACACGCGCGCACAGAAGCTGTGGTTCGTTTTCCTGCTGATCGCGCTTCTCGGGTATCCCTTCGTGGCCAACGCGCTATGGCTGGACCTCGCCAACCAGATCCTGCTCGGCTCGATCGGCGCGGTGGCGCTGATGCTCCTCACCGGGTTCGCCGGTCAGATCTCGCTCGGCCACGCGGGGCTGCTTGCCGCCGGCGCGTTCACCACCGGGATCCTCTTCAAGGAGCTGGCCGCGCCCTTCTGGGTCACGCTGCCCGCTTCGGCTGCGGTCGGCGCGGCGCTCGGGCTGGTGTTCGGCCTGCCGAGCCTGCGCCTGCGCGGGCTGTACCTCGCGGTGTCGACGCTCGCCCTGCACTTCATCGTCATCCACGCGGGCGCGGAGTACGAGACGAAGCGCGGCTACTCCACCGGGATCCTCATCGACTCGCCGCTCGACGACCCACGGCACTGGTACTTCGCGCTGCTCGCGGCGTCGGCGCTCACGGTGCTTTTCGCGCTCAACCTGCTGCGCTCGCGGACCGGGCGGGCCTGGCGCGCCATCCACGGCCGCGAGGCGGTGGCGGAAGCGCTCGGCATCAGCGTGCCGCGCGCCAAGCTCTCGGCCTTCGTCATCTCCTCGGCGCTCACCGCGGTGGCGGGGTGCCTGTTCGCCTACTTCCGCGGCTTCGTCTCGGTGGAGGCGTTCTCGCTCTACCTCACCATCCAGTACGTGGCGATGATCATCATCGGCGGCATGGGCTCGATCCTCGGCGCCCTGCTCGGCACCGTTTTCGTCGTGCTCTTCCCGCACGGCATCGACGCCGCCATGGCGGCCTCCGGGCTCGCCGAGCGGCTCTCGTCGGTCGTGTTCGCGGTGAACTACGCCGCATTCGGGCTGGTGATGATCCTGTTCCTCGTTTTCGAGCCGCAGGGCCTGGTCGGCATCTGGCGCCGCGTGCGCGACTGGTTCCTGCTCTGGCCGTTCAAGCAGCGATGATGCTCCTCAAGGTCGAGAAGCTCGAGGTCGTCTACCACCGCGTCATCACCGCGGTGCAGGGCGTGTCGCTGGAGGTGCCGCGCGGCTCGCTGGTCGCGCTGCTCGGCAACAACGGCGCCGGCAAGACCACCACCCTGCGCGCCGTCTCGGGCTTCATCGGCCTGGACGACGCCCGCGTCACCGAGGGTGCAATCGCTTTCAAGGGAACGCGGATAGACAACCGGCCGCCGCACCGCATCGCCCGACTGGGCATCGCCCTCGTGCCCGAGCGCAGCAAGGTGTTCGAGAACCTGACCGTCGAGGAGAACCTGCAGGCGGCGGTGCCGCGGCCCGGCGCGCGCTTCGCGCGCGAGCGCGTCTACGAGTTCTTCCCGGCGCTCGCCGCGCTGCGCCGGCGCGACGCGGGCTACCTCTCCGGCGGCGAGCGGCAGATGCTCGCCATCGGCTCGGCGCTGTGCTGCGCGCCGGAGCTGCTGCTCGTCGACGAGCTCTCGCAGGGCCTCGCCCCGATCCTCGTGCGCGAGCTGATGGGGCGGCTCAAGGCGATCCGCGCCGAGACCGGCGTGACCATCCTGCTGGTGGAGCAGAACGCGCAGCTCGCGCTCGAGGCGGCCGATTACGCCTACGTGATGGAGAACGGGCGCGTGGTGCTCGACGGCACGCCGCAGAAGCTCGCCGCGCACCAGGACATCCGCGAGTTCTACCTCGGCGCGGCCGGCGAGCGCCGGCGCAGCTACCGCGACGTCAAGCAGTACCGCCGCAGCCGCCGCTGGTATGGCTGAGCTCGCCCTGCGCTCGGTGTCGCTCGCCTTCGGCGGCCTGAAGGTGCTGGAGGACGTCAGCTTCTCGGCGCGGCCGGGCGAGCTCGTCGCCCTGATCGGCCCGAACGGCGCCGGCAAGACCTCGGTGCTCAACTGCATTTCCGGCATTTATCGCGCCAGCGCCGGACAAGTCCGCTTCGGCGACCGGGAACTCACTCATGAAAAACCACATACCATCGCCCGCCTGGGAGTCGCCCGCACCTTCCAGCACGGCGAGCTCTTCGGGCACATGACCGTGGTCGAGAACCTGCTCGTCGCGCGCCACGCGCGCATCCGCACGAGCGTCCTCGGCGAGGGATTGTTCAGCTTCAACGTGAGAAGCGAGGAATCCCGGCACCGCCGTGTGGTCGAGGAGGTGCTGGAGTTCGTCGAGCTCGAGCGCTACCGCCATCAGCGCGTCGACGGCCTGCCCTTCGGCGTGCAGAAGATCGTCGGCTTCGCGCGCGCCCTGGCGATGGCGCCGCAGGCGCTGCTCCTCGACGAGCCCTCGGCCGGGCTGAACCGCGAGGAGCGCGAGGACCTCGCCCGCCACATCCTGCGCATCCGCCACGAGCTCGGCGTCGCCATGCTGTGGGTCGAGCACGACATGCAGATGGTCGCCGACCTCGCCGACCGCATCTGCGTGCTCGACTACGGCCGGCTCATCGCCGAAGGAACGCCGCAGGCGGTGCTCGCCGACCCGCGCGTGGTCGAGGCCTATCTGGGCACTACGGCGCCATCAGGCGCGGCAGCCAGAGCGTAAGCTGCGGGAACGCGATCAGCAGGCCCACCACGGCGAGCGCGAGGACGATGAAGGGGGTGACCGAGGAGATGATCTCGCGCATCGAGGTCTGCGGCGCCGCCCCCTTGGCAACGAACAGCAGCAGGCCGAAGGGCGGGGTGGCGAGGCTCACCTCGAGGATCATGAGCATCAGCACGCCGAACCAGACGATGTCGAAGCCGAGCGCCTCGGCCACCGGCATGAACAGCGGCGAGGTGATCATCATCATGCTCACCTGGTCCATGAAGCAGCCGAGGAAGAAAAGAATGGCGAGCATGCCGAGCAGCACCATCAGCGGCGAGAGGCCCGCGCCGGTGACGAGCTCGGCGAGGCCGTTCGAGGCCTGGGTGAAGGCCATGATCTGCGAGAAAGTCACCGAGCCGCAGATGATGAAAAGCGTCATCACCGTGAGCCGCAGGGTCTCGCGCACCGAGACGCGGAACGACGGCCAGTCGAGCCTGCGGTAGGCCGCCGCAGCGGCGAGCGAAGCGGTGGCGCCGAGCGCGGCAGACTCGGTCGGCGTGGCGATGCCGCCGATGATGCTGCCCACCACCACCACGAAGATGCTCATCAGCGGCAGCACGTACTTCGCGAACGGCATGAGCCTGTCGCGCGGCGAGAGCCGCGCCACCTCGTAGGCCGGCGCGAGCGCGGGCTGCAGCACGCAGCGCACGATCACGTAAGCGAAGAACAGCGCCGCCAGGATCAGCGCCGGGATGATGGAGGCGATGAGCAGCTCGCCGATCGGGATGCGCGCCACCGAGCCGAGCAGCACGGCGAGCGCCGAGGGCGGAATCAGCATCGCCAGTCCGCCCACGGCGACGATGGGGCCGACGGCGATCGAGGAGTGGTAGCCGCGCCGGTACATCTCGGGCAGGAGCGTCGAAGAAAGCATCGCCGTGTTGGCGATGGTAGAGCCCGAGAGCGACGAGAAGATCGTGCCTGCAGCGATGGCGACGAGCGAGAGCCGCCCCGGCACGCGGGCGATCAGCCGGTCGACGGCGTCGATGGCGCGGCCGGCCACCCCGGTGTGGAACATGATCTCGCCCATGAAGATGAAGAGCGGGATGGGCAGCAGCGCGAAGCTCTGCACGGACTCGGCGGCGTTGCGCACGAGCTGCACGACGCCGATCTCGCCGCCCATGAAGACCCAGGCCCCGACCAGGTTCGCGGCGAAGAAGGCGAACACCACCGGCACGCCGAGCGCCATGAAGAAAAGCAGCATGCCGAGGAGCAGCGCGAGGATCGCGTACCAGGGCATCTAGCGGAAGCTCCCGCGCGTGAGCGAGCGCACGTAGAGCACGACGAGGATGAAGAAGATGGGCGGCATGCCGGCGAACACCAGCCACTCGGGAAACACGAAGCTCTTGTGCACCATGGCGCCCGACGCGTAGGAGCGCCAGAGAACGACGCAGGCGAAGAAGCAGAGCGCCGCGCACACCAGCGCGCCAAGCGCGTCGGCGGCGCGCTGCGCGACGCGCCGCCCGCGCTCCGAGAGCCGTTCGACGGCGATCTCGATGGCGATATGGCCGTTCTCGCGCAGCACCCAGGGGGCGCCGAGGAAGGTGATGGCATAGAGCACGTACTCGCTCGCCTCCAGCCCCCAGGCGAGCGAGAACCAGCGCAGGTAGCGCGCCACGACGTCGACCATGATGAGGACGACGAGCGCGCAGAGCAGCGCCGCGGCGAGCGCCGCGAGCGCGTCGATCACGAGGTCGAGCGCGGAGCGCCTACTTGCCACTCAAGAGCGGCCGCACCCTGCGCACGAATTCGGCATCGCCCTTGGCCAGCACTTCCCAGTAGAGATCCTCGGCCTTCTGCGCGAACGCGGGCCCGAGGTCGACGTACTTGATGCCCGCGTCCTGCTGGACCTTCTGCTGGCGGGCGTCTTCCTCCGCGCGCCACTTCGGCCACTGGCTTTCGGCCCACGTTGCCGCCTGCGTCAGGCACTGGCGCTCGCCTTCCTGCAGCGCCTTCCACTTGTCCAGGTTGACGAGGATCGCCACGGCGGCGCTGATGAAGCCCGGGCCGTGGCGGTACTTGGTGTACTTGTGCCAGCCGAAGTCGGCGAGGCCCCAGAGCGGCCAGCCGTAGCCGTCGACGGTGTTGCGCTCGAGCGCGGTATGCACCTCCGGCGGCGCCATGCGCACCGGAATGGCGCCGAGCGACTTGAAGAACGCGTCGTAGATCGGCGTCGAGCGCAGGCGGAAGCCGTCGAATTTGCCGCCCGGCGCGGGCTTCGTGGTGTAGATGAAGAAGCGCACGCCGTTCGTCAGGTGCGTGAGGTACCACGCGTTCATCTTCTTGTTGTGCTGCTCATTGATGAGCTTCCAGGCGCCGTTGCTGCGCTGCTCGGCCGACTCGTTTCGCGCCACGCTGATCACGTCGCCCTCGGGCATCACGCCGACGTAATAGTTGGGCGGGCCGTAGTGCATGTCCACCACGCCGCTCTTGAGCGCATTCCACTGCTCGAGCGACTTGATCGCTTCCGGACCGACGACGCTGATCGAGAGCTTCCCCGCGCAGCGCTGGTTCGCCTCCGCGACGAAGCGGCCGAACTGCTGCACGAACACCGACTTCACCGGCAGGAAAGCGGCCGCCTTGAACGTCGTCTGGGCGGTCGCGGCAAGCGGCAGCGACGCGGCAGCGAGCGCGGCGCCCAACGCAATGGTCTTCTTCATGGTCCCTCCTCCTCGAGGTGGCGAGGCGAGTCTATCGGCTGTCCCCCGGGGGCGGCAAGAGCCGCAAGTGGGCGAACAGCGCGACGAAGCGGCCGACCAGCTCGCGCTGGTACGCGGCGAGATCGCGCCCGCGCCAGTCGTACAGGCCCTCGCCCTCGCGCGCGCCGCGCTTCCCGGCCTGCATCAGGCGCTCGACCAGCGCCGGCGGCTCGTAGCGCGGCGCCCCGAGCGCGCGCGCCATCGACCGCGACGCGTAGTACAGGATGTCTAGCCCGCCGTAGTCGATGAACTCGCACACGCCCATCGCGGTATAGCGCGGCCCGAAGCCCGCGCGCACGGCCTTGTCGATGTCTTCAGGGGTCGCCACGCCCTCCTCGACCAGGCGCGCCGCCTCGTTCATGGCCGCCGCCTGCAGCCGCGGCACGATGAAGCCGGGCGATGGCGCACAGCGCACCACGACTTTGCCGGCCGATTCCAGCAGCTCTCTCATCCCGGAGAAAGTCCTTTCCGCCGTCAGCCCGGCGGGACTCACTTCGACCAGCGGTATCAGGTACGCCGGATTGAGGAAATGCGCGTTGATGAAGCGCTCGGGGTGCGTGACGAGCGCCGCCAGCGTATCCGCCAGCATCGAGGACGTCGTGGAAGCGACGATCGCGTCCTGGCGCGCATGTGCGCAGGCACGCGCGAGGGCGTCGCGCTTGGCCTCCAGCGTCTCCGTCACCCCTTCGAAAATCACGTCGGCGCCGGCAAGCGCCTGCGCCGCCTCCTCCAGCGGCAGGATGCGCACGCGCGCCAGGATCGCCTGCTTCTGCGTTTCATCCAGGACCTGCAGTTGCCGCAGCAGCTCGAGATTGACCCCGATCTCGTGCAGCGCCGCGGACCGCAGGCGCGTGCCCTCCTCCGGCGCGCGCGCCTTGAAGTCGAGCACGTCGACGCGATAGCCGGCGTAGGCGAAGACGTGCGCGATGCCTCGCCCCATGCGCCCCGCGCCGAGGGCCACGATTCTCAGAAACCTTCCTTCAACAGAGTCTTCATGCTTTCGCGCGAAAGCTCGGCCAGCTGCAGGCTCTCCAGAGTTCGCCCCGTGGCACGCAGGTCGCGCCCTAACACCGCCGAGCCGAGCGCGAGCAGGCCGCGCGCCACGGGGCAGGCGACGCCCGCCCATTCGCACACGGAGACGAGGAACGCGAGTCCCAGCTCGACATCCTCGCGCATGTAGCGGTGCTCGGTGAGCACGATGCGCTCGCGCCAGTCGCCCGAATCGGTGAGCTTTTTGTGCACGCGGCGGCCGTACATCCACTCCTCGCCGTCGGCGCGGTAGTGATCGGCGAGCGGAAAGTGCGGCGCGCGGTACCCCAGCGCCTCGCGCGCCGCCACGCGCTCGGCGTCGAGCGCGTCGGTCACGCGCCGGATCGCCGGCTGCGTGCCCTCCTTGTGGATGTCCCAGCGCGCGAAGTGCTCGAGCGGCCCGGCGTTCATGAAGATGAGCGGCGGATGGATGATCGGCCCGGCGTTCATGAGCGCCGCCGACAGCGCGTCCTCCACCGGCTCGACCGGAAAGACCTGCTTTAGCTTCTCCAGCACCGCCTCTGATTTCCGTGCGGGCAACACCCCGGTGGGAAGGCGAGTCGCCCGCGCGGAGATCGCCACCGCCGCCGGCCCGTGCTTGCGCGTAAGCCAGGGCAGCGTGCCGGTCTCCGCGAAGATGCCTTTGCGGATCCGCGAAGCCATGACGTAGGAGCCGAAAGTCCCGGGGGCGAAAAGAACCACCTGATCGGCGCCGATTTGCGGGGCGAGGCGGGCAGCGTTCTCCTCCTGCGTGAACGCGGGATCGGGCATGAAGACGATCTCGGCGTCACGCAGCGCCTCGCCGATGTCCGGGCAGGTGCGGACCGCGATCGCGCGCTCGCCGTCGGCGTCCTTGAGGGTGAGTCGCGGCTTGAGGGCGGAGGCGGTCCGCCGCCACCAGCGCACCTCGTGGCCTTTCTCGGTGAGGTCGGCCGCGGCGGCGCAGGCGCCGTTGCCGCCGCCCAGGACGGCGATCTTCATGGCCTAGAACGGAATCGCGAAGCGCAGGTGGCCGCCGTCCACGAAAAGCAGACAGGCACGCCCGGTAAGGCGGCCCGCCCCCTGCTCCTCGACCGTGACGTTGCTCAAGTGGTGGTTGACGCGCGCCGGCGGCGAGTCGAGCGGCGAATGCTCGCGCGCGAGGCGATCGACGCGCATGCGCAGCAGGCGCACCATGCGAGCCGTGATGAAGTCGCCGGGCGCCTTGAGCTGGCTGTCGTGGCCGAGCCACAGCCATAGCCGCCGGAAAACGCGCCGGCGCTCCTCCTCGAAGATCGCCGGGTCGGTGTAGACGCGCCGGTGCACCCTGGCGGGCGCCACGAGGTCGCTGAGCGTCATAGGCCGCATACTACAATGCGCCATGCACAAGGTTTCCATCCGCCCGCACATCGTCGAGCGCGTCCTCGCGCGCCGCGGCGACGTCCACTGGTTCACGCGGCTCGATCCGGCCCGCACGGCGCTCCTCGTGATCGACATGCAGAACACCTTCTGCATGCCGGGCGCGCCGGGCGAGGTGCCGCTCGCGCGCGCCATCGTGCCCAACATCAACGGGCTCACGGCCCGACTGCGCCCGCTCGGCGTGCCGGTCGTCTGGGTGGTCCATGCGAACCGCCTGCACGAGGACCGCAGCGACTGGGAGGTGTTCTTCAATCACGTGGTGCGCAACCCGGAGGTGCGCCGGCGCATGGCAGAGAGCCTCGCGCCCGAGCGGCAGAAGGTGTGGCAGGAGCTCGAGGTCGCTCCCGGCGACATTACGGTGGTGAAGAACCGCTACAGCGCCCTCGCGCACGGCGCGTCGACGCTCGAGCGGGTGCTGCGCAACCTCGGCGTCGACACCGTGCTCGTCGCGGGCACGAAGACCAACGTGTGCTGCGACTCCACCGCGCGCGACGCCATGATGCTCGACTTCAAGTCGGTGATGGTCTCCGACTGCTGCGCCGCGCTTTCGGACGACGAGCACCTCGCGGCGCTCGAGACCTTCATCCAGCAATTCGGCGACGTGATGACCGCCGACGAGGCGCTCGCCTCACTCGGCAAGTAGCTCGACGAGGCGCTCGCGCAGCCAGCGGTTGCCGGCGTCGGCGTCGAAGCGCTCGTGCCAGTGCACCGCGACCTCGGCCGGCGCGATCGGCAGCGGCGGCGGCAGCGCCTTCAGGCTGCCGCGGCGGGCGAACGCGCGCGCGACGCGCGCCGGCAGCGTGAGGACGAGATCGGTGCGCTCGAGCACCATCGGCACCACGGTGAAGTGCGGCACGCGCAGCACGATGCGCGGCGCCAGCCCGGCGCGCTCGAGCGCCTCCTCGACCACGCGATGGCCGCCGCGGTAGGTCACCAGCACGTGCGAAGCCTCGAGGAAGCGTTTCCTCGTCAAGGCGGAAACGGGGTGGCCGGCGCGCATCAGGCACATGTACGGGTCGCGGAAAAGCGGCCGCCGCCGCAGCGGCGGCCCGAGCGCGGGCAGGAAGCCGACTGCGAGGTCGAGGCTGCCCGCGGTGAGCGCAGCGGCTACGTGCTCGGGCTCGAGCGCAGGCGCCTCGAGCCGCACACCGGGCGCCGCGCGGCGCACGCGCTCGACGAGCGGCGGCAGGAACTCGATCTGGCCGAGGTCGGACATATAAAAGCGGAAGCTGCGCTGCGAGGTGGCCGGGTCGAAGCCCGGGCCGTGGGCGAGCGCCGACTCGAGCAGCGCGAGCGCCTGACGCACCGGCTCGGCGAGCTCCCGGGCGAAGGGGGTCGGCTCCATGCCTTGCGGCGTGCGCAGGAAAAGGGCGTCGCCAAACGCCGCGCGCAGCCGCGCCAGGGCGTTCGAGGTCGCCGGCTGGGTGAGACCGAGTTGCGCGGCAGCCGCAGTGACGCTCCTTGACCGGAGCACCGCGTCGAAGACACGCAGCAGGTTGAGGTCGAGGTCGCCGACATTCATGGTGATGATTGATATCATGATCGTCATCAATTTGACAAATAGCTGCCCGCAGACCGAGGATTCGTGATTCCCATGGAGCGCTCGTTCAAGAAGGAAGTCGCGAAGCTCAAGCTCGGCGAGGGCGGGACTTTCCACGGCGAAGCGATCCTCGCCGTGACGAAGGCCCTGCTGCAGTCGGGCGTCGCCTACGTGGGCGGCTATCAGGGTGCGCCGGTATCGCACGTCATGGACGTGCTGCACGACGCGCGCGAGATCCTCGACGAGCTCGGCGTGCACGTCGAGGCCAACGCCAACGAGGCCGGCGCGGCGGCGATGCTCGGCGCCTCGATCAACTACCCGATGCGCGGCGCCGTGGCGTTCAAGTCCACCGTCGGCACCAACGTCGCCTCCGACGCGCTCTCCAACCTCGCCTCCGCGGGGGTCAAGGGCGGCACGCTGATCGTCCTCGGCGAGGACTACGGCGAAGGCGCCTCGATCATCCAGGAACGCAGCCACGCCTTCGCCATGAAGTCGCAGATCTGGCTGCTCGACCCTCGCCCCAGCCTGCCGAAGATCGTCGAGATGGTCGAGCGCGGCTTCGAGCTCTCGGAGGCCTCGAGCACGCCGGTGATGCTCGAGCTGCGCATCCGCGCCTGCCATGTGCAGGGCAGCTTCCGCACCAAGGCAAACAAGGCTCCTGCTTTCTCCAAACGGAACTTTCTGGAGAAACCGGACTTTGACTACGGCCGCATCTGCCTGCCGCCGTCGACTTACGCGCAGGAGAAACACAAGATCGAAGTGCGCTGGCCGGCCGCGGTCACCTTCATCAAGGAAAAGAAGCTGAATGAGTCCTTCCCGGGCGACCTGTCCCATCTGGGCATCGTCTGCCAGGGCGGCCTGTACAACGCGGTCGTCCGCGCGCTGCAGGCGCTCGGCCTTGCCGACGCCTTCGGCGCCTCGCGCGTGCCGATCTACTGCCTGAACGTCACCTATCCGCTCGTTCCGGATGAGATCGTCGAATTCTCGAGAAACAAGGCTTCCGTCCTGATCGTCGAGGAAGGCCAGCCCGCCTATATCGAGGAGGCGGTGCTCGCGACGCTGCGCCGCGCCGAGGTGAGCGGGGTCAAGGTGCACGGCAAGGACGTGCTGCCCCTCGCCGGCGAGTACACCGGCGAGGTCGTGCTTTCCGGGATCGCCCAGTTCGCCAGCCGCACGGAGGCCATGCAGCCGATCAACGCGCTGAAGGCGAAGGCGGCCGCGCTGCTTGGCGCGCTGCCGCAGCGCCCGCCGGGGTTCTGCGTCGGCTGCCCCGAGCGCCCCGTGTTCTCGGCGATGAAGGTGCTCGAGCGCGAGGCGGGCGAGTTCCACCTCTCCGCCGACATCGGCTGCCACCTCTTCTCTACCCTGCCGCCGTTCAACATCGGCAACACCGTGCTCGGCTACGGCCTGGGGCTCGCCTCGAACTCCGCGGTGCAGCCGATGTTCGGCAAGCGCACCGTCACGGTCATGGGCGACGGCGGCTTCTGGCACAACGGCCTCACCTCGGGCATCGCCAACCACGTCTACAACCAGAACGACGGCATCCTGGTGATCATGAAGAACGGCTACACCTCGGCCACCGGCACGCAGGAGCTGCTGTCTTCCCCGATGAACAACCCACAAGCCATCGAACGCGCGCTCGACGGCATGGGCGTGGGCTGGGTTCGCAGCGTCGACAACTACCGCGTCGGCGAGGTGGCGAAGACCCTCAGGGAGGCGATGCAGACCGACTACAAGGGCCTCAAGGTGATCGTCGCCGAAGGTGAATGCCAGCTGGAACGTCAAAGAAAGCTGCGACCGGTGGTGGCGGCAAAGCTGTCCGGCGGCGAAAGGCATGTCAGAGTGAAATACGGTGTCGACGAGGACACCTGCACCGGCGACCACTCGTGCATCCGGCTCTCGGGCTGCCCGACGCTCACCATCAAGGACAACCCCGATCCGCTGCGCCGCGACCCGGTGGCGACCGTGATCGAGGGCTGCGTCGGCTGCGGGCTGTGCGGCGAGAACGCGCACGCCGCCGTGCTCTGCCCTTCCTTCTATCGCGCCGAAGTCATCCAGAACCCGACCTGGTGGGACAAGCTGTGGAACGGCAATTTACTAAGGAGATAGAGTCGCTGCGGCTGGGCGACGGCGAGACCTTCCACGGCGAGGGCATCCTTGCCGTCACCAAGGCGCTGCTGCAGTCGGGCGTCTCCTACGTCGGCGGCTACCAGGGCGCGCCGGTGTCGCACCTCCTCGACGTCATGGTGCAGGCGCGCGACTACCTCGACGAGCTCGGCGTGCATGTCGAGGCGTGCACCAGCGAAGCTTCCGCGGCGGCGATGCTCGGCGCCTCGATCAACTACCCGGCGCGCGGCGCCGTGACCTGGAAGTCGATCGTCGGCACCAACGTCGCCGCCGATGCGCTTTCCTACCTCGCCAGCGCCGGCGTGATGGGCGGCACCCTCATCGTCCTCGGCGAGGACTACGGCGAAGGCGGCGTGGTGGCGCAGGAGCGCAGCCACGCCTTCGCGCTGAAGTCGCTGATGTGGCTGCTCGACCCGCGTCCGAACCTCCCGGCCATCGTGAACATGGTCGAGAAAGGCCTCGAGCTTTCCGAGGTTTCGAATACGCCGGTGATGATGGAGCTGCGCATCCGCGCCTGCCACGTGCGCGGCAGCTTCAAGGCCAAGAAGAATATTTCTCCCTCGGTTTCCAAGCGGGAGAAGCTCGACGGTCCGCCCAAGGAGTTCATCTACGATCGGCTGGCGCATCCGCCCGCCACCTTCCGCCAGGAGAAGCTCAAGTCCGAGGTGCGCCTGCCGGCGGCGCGCCGCTTCATCCTCGAGAACCGGCTGAACGAGCACTTCGACGGCGCCGAGAAGGACCTCGGCATCGTCGTGCAGGGCGGGCTCTACAACGGCTTGCAGCGCGCGCTCGGCACGCTAGGGCTCGCCGACCCGTTCGGCGCGAACCGCATCCCGATCCTCGCCCTCAACGTGGTCTACCCGCTCGTTCCCGAGGAGATCGTTGCATTTTCAAGGAACAAGAAAGCCATCCTTGTCCTCGAGGAAGGGCAGCCCGAGTTCATCGAGCAGGAAATCGCCACCTTCCTGCGCCGCGCCGACGTGCCCGGGAAGCTGCACGGCAAGGACTGCATGCACATGGCCGGCGACTACAACGTCGAGGCGCTGGTGCGCGGCCTCTCGAAGTTTCTCGCGCAGCATGCTTCGCATCTAAGCACGTCATCGGGAACTCAATGGTTGAACGGGGTCGCAGCCACACGGCAGAAAGCCACGGAGCTGCTCGGCGCGCTGCCGGTGCGGCCGCCGACGTTCTGTACCGGCTGTCCGGAGCGACCGGTGTTCTCGGCGATGAAGCTGGTGGCGCAGGACATCGGCCGGCCGCATGTGTCGATGGACGTCGGCTGCCACTGCTTCGGGTCATTCGAGCCGTTCTCGCAGGGTAATACGCTGCTCGGCTACGGCATGAGCCTCGCCTCCGCAGCGGGTGTCGCGCCGATGTCCTCGCGCCGGCCGGTCGCGATCATGGGCGACGGCGGCTTCTGGCACAACGGCCTGCTCTCGGGCGTCGCTTCCAACCTGATGAACAAGGGCGACGGCGTGCTGGTGATCATGAAGAACGGGTATGCCTCCGCTACGGGCACCCAGGAGCTCCTCTCCTCGCCGCCCGAGGACGCACGCATGGTGGCCGTCGGGCAGAGCGCCGCGCACGCCGACCGCACGATCGAGGACACGCTCACCGGGCTCGGCGTGAAGTGGCTGCGCACAGTGAACAACTACAAGGTCGGCGAGGTCGCCAGGGTCTACAAGGAGGCAATGAACACCGACTACAAGGGCCTCAAGGTGATCGTCGCCGAGGGCGAGTGCCAGCTCGAGCGGCAGCGCCGCTTGCGGCCCTCTGTTTCAAAGCGGTTATCTGAAGGAAAAAGGACGGTGCGCGTGAAGTACGGCGTCGACGAGGACACGTGCACCGGCGACCACTCCTGCATCCGCCTCTCGGGCTGCCCGACGCTCACCGTCAAGGACAATCCCGATCCGCTGCGCCGCGACCCGGTGGCGACCGTGATCGACGGCTGTGTCGGCTGCGGCCTGTGCGGCGAGAACGCGCACGCGGCGGTGCTCTGCCCGTCCTTTTACCGGGCGGAGGTCATCCAGAATCCAAGCCTTCTCGATCGAATGCTGTCCACGCTGGGAAGGGCTTTCGCATGAACCTTCCGGACCGCCCGATTAGCGTCCTCATCGCCGCGCTGGGCGGCGAGGGCGGCGGCGTGATGGCCGACTGGCTGATGGAAGCCGCGACCGCGACGGGTTATCCAGCGCAGGCGACCTCGATCCCGGGCGTCGCGCAACGCACCGGCGCGACCACCTACTACCTCGAGATCTATCCCGCGAAGAAAGATCTCCTGAACGGCAGGGAGCCGGTGCTCTCCCTCACCCCGAGCCCCGGCAGCGTCGACATCATGGTCGCTTCCGAGCTGGTGGAGGCCGGCCGCGCGATGCAGAACGGCTTCGTCAGTCCCGAGCGCACCACCCTCATCGCCTCCACGCACCGCATCTATGCCACGGTGGAGAAGATGCAGATGGCCGACGGGCGCTTCGAGTCGGGACGCGTCGTCGATGCGGCGGCGCAGCTGGCGAAGCACGCGGTGCTCTTCGACATGCGCAAGCTCGCCCAGGAGAGCGGCACCGTGATCAACGCGGTGCTCTTCGGCGCCATGGCCGGCAGCGGCGTGCTGCCGCTCTCGCGCGAGGCCTGCGAGCAGGCGATCCGCCGCGGCGGCCGCGGCGCCGAAGCGAGCCTGCGCGGCTTCGCCGCCGGCTACGAGATCGCCGCCGGGAGCCGTAGGCCGCCGGCGGAACCCGCGCCGCCGAGGCGCGCGACCGAGCTCGGCGAAATCCGGCGCCTCGGCAAGGAGCGCCTGCTCGACTACCAGGGCGAAAGCTATGCCGCGCTGTACGAGCAGCGGCTGCAGCCTTTCCTCGCCGGCGATGCCAGGCTCGCCGCCGAGGTGGCGCGGCTTCTGGCCGTGTGGATGAGCTTCGAGGACATCATCCGGGTGGCGGACCTGAAGACACGCAGTTCGCGTTTCCAAAGAATCCGCACAGAAGTAGGAGCGAAGGAAGGCGAGCCGGTGGTCGTCATCGACTACCTCAAGCCCGGCATCGAGGAGTTCGCTTCCATCATGCCGGCCGGCCTCGGCCGGCGGCTGGTCGCCTGGGCCGAGCGCCGCGGCAAGCTCGACGCCTATAACGTCGGCATGCATATCCGCACCTCGGGCGTGCTCGGCCATCTGCTGGTGCGCTCGCTCGCCTGGCTGCGGCCGCTGCGGCCCTACAGCTACCGCTACCGCGAGGAGCAGGCGCTGATCGAGCGCTGGCTCGCGCTGGTGGCCGACGCCGCTAAGCGCGACATGCGTCTCGCGCTCGAGATCGCCGCCTGCGCCAATCTCATCAAGGGCTACGGCGAGACGCACCGCCGCGGCAGGGCGAACTTCCTCGCCATCGTCGACGCGCTGGTGGAGAACCCGGCCACCGCCGACGCGGGCGAGCAGGCGGCGGCGATCCGCAAGGCGCGCGAAGCGGCGCTCGCCGATCCCGAGGGCAAGGCGCTCGGCTCGACGCTCGGCAAGCCGGTGGTGTGGCTGAAGCCGGTCGGGCGCACGTAGAATCGCTTTTTTCGACGGACGACCATGGCGAGCGTTCCCCAGCAGGCGATCGGCGCAGCGCGGCAGGACCTCTACCGCCGCATGGACAAGCACCACCTCGCGCCGCTCTGGGAGGTGCTGCACGACCTGATTCCCAACGAGCCGGCGACGCCCTGCCAGCCGGCGCTGTGGAGGTACCGCGACGCCCGGCCCTACCTGATGGAGGCCGGGAAGCTGATCACCGCGCGCGAGGCGATCCGGCGCGTGCTGATCCTGGAGAACCCCGGCATGCGCGGCGAGTCCTGCATCACGCAGAGCCTGTACGCCGGCCTGCAGCTCATCCTGCCCGGCGAGATCGCGCCGAGCCACCGCCATTCGCAGTCGGCGCTGCGCTTCATCGTCGAGGGCGCGGGCGCCTATACGGCCGTCGACGGCGAGCGCACCACCATGCACCCGGGCGACTTCATCATTACGCCGTCGTGGACCTGGCATGACCACGGCAACCCGGGCGGCGAGCCGGTGGTGTGGATGGACGGCCTCGACATCCGCATCGTGCAGCTCTTCGGCGCGCAGTTCCACGAGCCCTTCCCCGAGGAAATGCAGCCGGTGTCGCGCCCCGAGGGCAGCTCGGCGGCCCGCTTCGGCGCCAACCTGCTGCCTGTAGGCGCCGCGGCGCCGTTCGGCAAGACCTCGCCGATCTTCAACTATCCCTACGCGCGCAGCCGGGAGGCCCTGGCGAAGCTGGCGAAGGCGCAGGCGCCCGACGCCTGCCAGGGCTGGAAGATGCAGTTCATCAACCCGCTCACCGGCGGGCACGCGATGCCGACCATCGCCGCCTTCCTCCAGCTCCTGCCGAAGGGCTTCGGCGGACAGGCCTGCCGCTCGACCGACGGCACCGTGTACTCGGTGGTCGAGGGGGCGGGCGCGGCGCTGATCGGCGGCGAGCGCCTCGAGTTCGAGCCGCGCGACACCTTCGTCGTCCCCTCGTGGATGCCGCTCGCGCTCGAGGCATCGGCCGAGACGGTCCTCTTCTCTTTCTCCGACCGCCCCGCGCAGGAAGCCCTCGGCCTGTGGCGCGAGCGCCGCGGCTGACATGAACGCCCCGGACAGCGCCTTCCTCAGCAGGGCGTACAACAACCGCGAGCTGGTGCCGGAGCACCCGCAGTATTTCGCGCGCTGGGGCGAAGCCTCGGTACGCGCGCGCAGCACCATGGCCTGCTATCTCGACCGGCGCTACGGCGACATGCCGGGGGAGACGATCGACATCTTCCCGGCGCGCAAGGGCGACGGCACCTGCATGATGTTCATCCACGGCGGCTACTGGCGCGCGCTCGACAAGAAGGACTGCTCGTTCCTCGCCCCGGCCTGGGTCGACGCCGGCGTGTCGCTCGCGGTGGTGAACTATGACCTCTGCCCGAAGGTGGGCATCGACGAGATCGTGCGGCAGATGCTGCGCGCGAGCCGGTGGCTCTGGCTGCACGCCGAGGATTACGGCATGGACCAGGACCGCCTGTACGTCTCCGGGCATTCCGCGGGCGGCCACCTGGCGGCGATGCTGATGTGCGCGCTGTGGCCGGTGTTCGATGCACGCCTGCCGAAGGACCTGTGGAAGGGCGCGCTCGCGGTAAGCGGCCTCTACGACCTGCGGCCGCTGCAGCATGTCGACTTCCTGCAGCCCGACCTGCGTCTCGACGAGGCGCTCGCCCTCAAGGTTTCGCCGGCCTTCCTCACCCCCGCCACGCGCGCGCCCGTGATGACCTGCGTCGGCGGCGACGAGTCGAGCGAGTTCCTGCGGCAGAACGCGCTGCTCGCCGAGCGCTGGCGCGCCGCCTTCGCCGGCGACATCGCCATGCCGGGCCGCAACCACTTCTCCGTGCTCGACGGCCTCGCCGAGCAGCGGAGCCCGCTCTTCCAGGGTGCGCTGCGCCTGATGAAGCTCGACAAATGAAGCAATACCTCGAACCGGGCCGCTACATCGACAGCACGCATCCGGCCATCATAGGGTTCTCGAAGAAGAATCTTTCCGGTCATTCCGACCGGGAGCATGCCGTTTCCCTTTACTACGCGGTGCGCGACGGCATCCCGTACAACCCCTTTCTCGACTTCTCCGACATGCGCGTCTTCCAGGCTTCCGCGGTGCTCGAGGCGAACCAGGGCTTCTGCGTCGGCAAGGCGGCGCTGCTCGCCGCGTGCGCGCGCGCGGCCGGCATCCCGGCGCGGGTCGGCTTCGCCGACGTCAAGAACCACCTCACCTCGCCGCGGCTGGCCGAAACGATGGGCAGCGATCTCTTCGTCTACCACGGCTACACCGAGCTGCATCTCGAAGGTCGCTGGGTGAAGGCCACCCCGGCCTTCAATCTCTCGCTCTGCACGCGCTTCCGCGTGCGGCCGCTCGAGTTCGATGGCCGCGCGGACTCGATCTTCCACGCCTTCGACGAGGACAACCGGCGCCACATGGAGTACCTGCGCGACCGCGGCGTGCACGCCGACGTCCCGGTGGAGGAGATCCAGCGCGCCTTCCGCGAGGCCTATCCCAAGTTCTACCGCCTCGGCGCCGCCGCGACGAAGGAAACTTTCGCCCCCGGTTGATGCGGGCGCTGCTCGAGGAGAGCTTCCGCGCCGCCGTGGCGGCGGCCGATCCGCTGAAGGTCCTCGGCCCGCACCTGCCGCCGGCGCCGAAAGGTCGCACCTTCGTCGCCGCCGCCGGCAAGGCGGCGGCCTCGATGGCCGTCGCCGTTGAACAAGAAAGGCGTGACGTGGAAGGCATAGCGATTACGCGCTACGGGCACGGGCTGCAGACGCAGCGGATCCGCGTCGTCGAGGCCGGGCATCCGGTGCCCGATGAATCCGGCGAACGCACGGCAGCAGAGATTCTCGAGCATGTGAGAGGCCTCGGACCCGAAGACCTTCTGCTCGCTTTGCTCTCCGGCGGCGGCTCGAGTCTCCTGTCTTTGCCTGCCCCGGGTTTATCGATGCCGCTGCTCAAGTCTCTTACGGGGGTGCTCCTTAAGAGTGGCGCCGACATTCGAGAGATGAATACGGTGCGCAAGCACCTTTCGGCGATCGCTGGCGGCCGCCTCGCCGCCGCATCACGCGCGCCAGTAGTTGCGCTCATTATCTCCGACGTGGTCGGCGATGATCCGACGCACGTCGCCTCGGGCCCATGCGCACCCGATCCGACCACGGTAGATGATGCAAAAGCCGTACTAAGAAAGTACGGCGTCGAGTGGAGCGATCTCCTCGAGCGTGCCTTTTCCGAATCTCCAAAACCGGGGGACGCGGTATTTTCGAAGGTTCGTAATCAGGTCATCGCGACCGCCTATCGCTCGCTGGAGGCGGCCGCTGATGTCTTTCGCAAGCAGGGTGTCCGCCCGGAGATCCTGGGAGACAGGATCACCGGCGAAGCGCGCGAGGTCGGCGCGGAGATGGCGCGCCTTGCGCGAAAGACCAAGGGCCCCGCGGCGCTGATCTCCGGGGGCGAATGCACGGTGACGATTGAGAACGACGGCGGTCGCGGCGGGCGCTGCAGCGAGTTTCTGCTGTCCCTGGGAATCGAGAACCCAGATGTTTGGGCCATCGCCGCAGATACCGATGGCATCGACGGCAGCGAGGACAACGCCGGCGCCTTGTGGACCCCGGACTCGCTGGCACGGGCCGCGCGGAAGAACATCTCCCCGCAGGCGCAGCTCGCGCGGCATGACAGCTACGGCTTCTTCAGCTCGCTCGGCGACCTGCTGATGACCGGGCCGACCCGCACCAACGTCAACGACTACCGGGCGATCCTGGTTCTCTAGATCTAGAATTTCTGTTGTGCCAAGCGCGCGCCGGTCGTCGGGCTCATGACCAGGAAGCCGGCGCCCACCGGCAGCGCCACGCCGGTGATCCAGCGCGCCTCGTCGCTCGCCAGGAACACCGCCGCCCAGGCCACGTCCCAACCCGTCCCTTCGGTGCCGAGCGCGGACGCCTGCTCGCGCGTTTCGCGCACGGAGATGCCCACGTTGTTGTCGAGCACGTCGAGCCGGCCGTAGCGCGCGACGGCAGCTTCGACCATCGCCTTGCAGTCGCTCGCCTTAGAGACGTCCGCACGCCACGCGGAAGCGGAGCCGCCCTCCGCGGCAATGGCCTCGGCAGTCTCGCGCGCCCTTTCCTCGACGGCGTCGGCGCAAAGGACCTTGGCGCCCTCGCGGGCGAAGAGGATCGCGGTTGCCTTGCCGTTGCCGAGCTCCGGGCCGCTCGAGCCGGCGCCGGTGACGATTGCGACCTTCCCGGCCAGCCTGCCGCTCATCAGGCGGCTTTGGCGGCTTCCTTCTTCTCGCCCTTCTTCTTCGGCTCGGGCGCGGCGCCCGCGGGCTGCGGCTCGGGCTGGTCGAGCAGGGTGACGAGCGCGAGCGGCGCGTTGTCCCCCTTGCGGAAGCCGGTCTTGAGGATGCGCAGGTAGCCACCGTTCCGCTTCGCGTAGCGCGGCCCCAGCTGCTCGAAAAGCTTCTCCACTATGCCCCGGTCGCGCAGGCGGTCGAAGGCGAGGCGCCGGTTGGCGAGCGAGGGTTTCTTGCCGAGCGTGATGATCGGCTCGACCACGCGCCGCAGCTCCTTCGCCTTGGGCAGCGTGGTGGTGATCTCCTCGTGCCGCAGCAGCGATACGGTCATGTTGCGCAGCATCGCGAGGCGATGGCTGGTGGTGCGGTTGAGCTTGCGGAGTCCCAGGCCGTGGCGCATCTGCTAGGTCCTGTGCTCGAGGCCGGCCGGCGGCCAGTTCTCCAGCTTCATCCCCAGCGTCAGGCCGCGGGAAGCCAGCACCTCTTTGATCTCGTTGAGCGACTTGCGGCCGAGGTTCGGCGTCTTCAGCAGCTCGGTCTCGGTGCGCTGGATGAGGTCGCCGATGTAGTAGATGTTCTCCGCCTTGAGGCAGTTGGCGGAGCGCACGGTGAGCTCCAGGTCATCGACGGGGCGCAGCAGGATCGGGTCGACCGCCGGCGACTTCGGCTGCTCGGCGGGCAGCGCCGTGCCCTCGAGCTGCGCGAACACGGCGAGCTGATCCACCAGCACGCGCGCGGCGTAGCGGATGGCTTCCTCCGGCTCGATGGCGCCGTTGGTCTCGATGTCCATGATCAGCTTGTCGAGGTCGGTGCGCTGCTCGACGCGCGCCGACTCCACCGCGTAGGACACGCGGCGCACCGGGCTGAACGAGGCGTCGAGGATGATGCGGCCGATGCCCTTGGTCTCCTCCAGCAGGTAGCGCATGTTGCCGGGCACGTAGCCGCGGCCCGACTCGACCTTGATCTGCATCTCGAGCTTGCCGCCGGGGGCGAGGTGGGCGATGACGTGGTCGGGATTGACGATCTCGACGTCGTGCGCGGGCTCGATGTCGGCGGCGGCGACGGCGCCGTCGCCCTTCTTCTTCAGCGACAGGATCGCCTCGGCGCGGTTGTGCAGGCGGAACACCACGCCCTTCAGGTTGAGCAGGATGTCGACCACGTCCTCGCGCACGCCGTCGAGCGTCGAGTACTCGTGCACCACGCCGGCGATCTGCACCTCGGTCGGCGCGTAGCCGGGCATGGAGGAGAGCAGCACGCGGCGCAGCGCGTTGCCGAGCGTATGGCCGTAGCCGCGCTCGAACGGCTCCATGGTCACGCGGGCGTGATTGGGCGAGAGGTTTTGAACGTCGACGATTCTCGGCTTAAGAAATCCCGATTGCGGCATGTATTTGTCCTGTTACTTCGAGTACAACTCGATGACGAGGCTTTCGTTGATCGTGGACGGCAGGTCGACGCGGGCGGGCACGGACTTCAGCGTGCCTTTGAGGGTCTTCGCGTCGACTTCCAGCCATTCCGGCACGCCGCGGCTGCCAGCGGCTTCCGCCGCCGACTTGACGCGCAGCTGCTCCTTCGCTTTCGCTGCCACTTCGATGGTGTCGCCCGGGCGCACGTGGAAGGACGGGATGTTGACGCGCCGGCCGTTCACCAGGATGCCGTTGTGCCGCACGACCTGCCGCGCCTCGGCGCGCGAGGCGCCGAAGCCCATGCGGTAGGCAACGTTGTCCAGGCGGCATTCGAGCAGCTGCAGCAGCCGCTCGCCGGTGACGCCCTTGGAGCGCGAGGCCTCGGCGTAGGTGTTGCGGAACTGGCGCTCGAGCACGCCGTAGGTGCGGCGCAGCTTCTGCTTCTCGCGCAGCTGCTTGCCGTAGTCGGAGAGCCGTGCACCGCTCTTCTGCCCGTGCTGGCCGGGCGCGTAGGCGCGGCGCTCGACCGGGCACTTGTCGGTGAAGCACTTCTCGCCCTTGAGATACAGCTTCTCGCCCTCCCTGCGGCAGTGTCGGCACTTGTCGGTATTCCTGGCCATGCAGTCTCCTGATTAGACGCGGCGGCGCTTCGGCGGCCGGCAGCCGTTGTGCGGGATCGGCGTGACGTCGGCGATGCTCGAAATCTTCAGGCCGATCGCGTTGAGGGCGCGCACCGCGGACTCGCGGCCCGGGCCCGGGCCCGTGATGCGCACCTCGATGTTCTTCACGCCGCACTCCTGGGCGCCGCGCCCGGCGCGCTCGGCGGCGACCTGGGCGGCGAAGGGCGTCGACTTGCGCGAGCCCTTGAAGCCGGCGTGACCCGACGTGGCCCAGGCGAGCGCGTTGCCCTGCCGGTCGGTGATCGTGACGATGGTGTTGTTGAAGGAGGCGTGGATGTGCGCGATGCCCTCGGACACGTTCTTCTTGACCTTCTTGCGCGCGCGCGCCGAGGCGGTCTGCTGCAGCTCCTGGCGCGTTGGGGTATTCCGGCTAGCCATTTATGCGGCCTTCCCTGCTGGTACGTTGAGCTTGATCGCCGCCTTGCGCGGGCCCTTGCGCGTTCTCGCATTAGTCCGCGTCCGTTGTCCACGCACCGGAAGACCCTTGCGATGGCGGTGTCCGCGGTAGCAGCCCAGATCCATCAGCCGCTTCACCGACATGGAGACCTCGCGCCGCAGGTCGCCCTCGACCGTGAAGCGGCCCACGCTCTCGCGGATGCGGTCGAGCTCGGCGTCGGTCAGGTCCTTGATCTTGCGCGAAGCCTGCACGCCGGCGGCGGCGCAGATCGCCTGCGCGCGCGAGCGGCCGATGCCGAAGATCGCGGTCAGCGCGATGTCGGCGTGCTGGTGGTTCGGAATGTTGATCCCTGCGATTCGTGCCATATGCGTGTGCCGTGAGCGGAACCTGAAATTATATCTGGTTAGTCAAGGCCTTATCAACCTTGGCGCTGTTTGTGGCGCGGATCCGAGCAAATCACCCGGACCACGCCCTTGCGCCGCACGATCTTGCACTTGCGGCAGATCTTCTTCACCGATGCCATCACCTTCATAGTCGCCTCACTTGGCTCTGAACGTAATACGACCCTTCGTCAGGTCGTAGGGGGTCATCTGCACGGTCACCTTGTCCCCGGGAAGGATGCGGATGTAGTTCATGCGCATCTTCCCGGAGATGAAGGCGTGGATGGTGTGCCCGTTTTCCAGCTTGACGCGGAACGTCGCGTTGGGCAGGTTCTCGACGACCTCGCCCTGCAGCTCGATGACGTCTTCCTTCGCCATCAGCGGACCGGCAGGCCTCCCTTGAAGTTCGCCTTGCGCAGCAGGCTCTCGTACTGGTGCGTCATCACGTACGCCTGCACCTGCGCCATGAAGTCCATGGTAACGACGACGATGATGAGGAGCGAGGTGCCGCCGAAATAGAACGGCACGTTCCAGCGCAGGATCAGGAATTCCGGCAGCAGGCAGACCAGCGTCACATACATTGCGCCGGCGAGCGTCAGCCGCGTCAGGATCTTCTCCAGGTAGCGCGCCGTCTGGTCGCCGGGGCGGATGCCGGGAACGAAGGCGCCCGACTTCTTCAGGTTGTCGGCGGTCTCCTTCGGGTTGTACTGCAGCGCGGTGTAGAAGAAGCAGAAGAAGATGATCAGCGCGGCGTAGAGCAGCACGTAGATCGGCTGGCCGGGCGTGAGCGTGCCGGCGATGTCGCGCAGCCAGATAAAGCCCTCGGCCGAGCCGAACCAGCCGAGCAGCGTCGCCGGGAAGAGGATCAGCGAGCTGGCGAAGATCGGCGGGATGACGCCCGACATGTTGAGCTTGAACGGCAGGTGCGAGCTCTGGCCGCCGTAGACGCGGTTGCCGACCTGGCGCTTGGCGTAGTTCACCAGGATCTTGCGCTGACCGCGCTCGACGAAGCAGACGAAGCCGGTGACGACCACCACGGCGACGGCGATGAGCAGCGCCGTCAGCGGGTGCATGGCGCCGGTGCGCACCAGCTCCAGCGTTCCGGCAATGGCGCTGGGCAGCCCGGCGGCGATGCCGGCGAAGATGATGATGGAGATGCCGTTGCCCAGGCCGCGCTCGGTGATCTGCTCGCCCAGCCACATGATGAACATGGTCCCCGTGACCAGCGTGGTGATGGTGGTGACGCGGAACATGAGCCCGGGGTCGAGCACCAGGCCCGGCTGCGACTCGAGCGCGATGGAGATGCCGGTGGCCTGAAAGAGCGCGAGAAACACCGTGCCGTAGCGCGTGTACTGCGTGATCTTGCGCCGCCCCGACTCTCCCTCCTTGCGCAGCGCGTCGAGCTGCGGACTGACCGCGCTCATGAGCTGCATGATGATCGAGGCCGAGATGTACGGCATGATGCCCAGGGCGAAGATGGTGAAGCGCTGCAGCGCGCCGCCCGAGAACATGTTGAACATGCCGAGGATGCCGCCCTGCTGCCCCTGGAAGAGGTCGGCCAGCACGTTCGGATCGATGCCCGGCACCGGGATGTGCGCGCCGATGCGGAACACCACCAGCGCGCCCAGCATGAACAGCAGCCTGCGCTTCAGGTCTCCGTAGCGCCCGGCCTTGCCGACGTTGGGAAGCGTCGCCATCTACGCCTTCGCCGCTCCCTGCGCCTTTTCTTTCTTCTGCAATTTCTTCGCCGCCGGCTGCGCCTCGGCGGCCTCGACCTTGCCGCCGGCGCCTTCGATGGCGGCACGCGCGCCCTTGGATGCTTTCACGTCGCCTTTCACGATCAGCTTCTTGGACAGCTTGCCCGAGAGGATGATCTTGGCGCCGAGCGCTTTGCGCGACACGATGCCGGCCGCCTGCAGCGCGGCGAGGTCCACCTCGGCCACCGGCAGGCGCTCGAGCTCGCTCAGGCGCACCTCGGCGATGTCCTCGCGCGTGGGCGAGTTGAAGCCGCGCTTGGGCAGGCGCCGGTGCAGCGGCATCTGCCCGCCCTCGAAGCCGATCTTGTGGAAGCCGCCGGAGCGCGCCTTCTGGCCCTTGTGGCCGCGGCCCGCGGTCTTGCCCCAGCCCGAGCCGACGCCGCGGCCGACGCGGTGACGGTCCTTGTTCGCGCCCGGGGCGGGCTTGAGCGTGTTCAGTCGCATGTGCCTAGTCCTCGATGCGCACGAGATAGTTGACGCGCTTGACCATGCCGCGCACCGCCGGGGAGTCGGCGAGCTCGACCACCTGGTTGATGCGGCGCAGGCCCAGGCCGCGCACGGTGTCGCGGTGGCCCTGCTTGCAGCCGGCGAGGCCCTTCAGGAGGCGGACCTTGAGCGCCTTCATCCGGTGATTTCCTCGACCGTCTTGCCGCGGCGCGCGGCGATCTCCGCCGGCGTGCTCATCGCGCGCAAGCCGTTCAAGGTGGCGCGCACTACGTTGTAGGGGTTGGTGGAGCCGAAGCACTTGGCGAGCACGTTGGTCACGCCCATCACCTCGAACACGGCGCGCATCGGCCCGCCGGCGATGATGCCGGTGCCTTCGGAGGCCGGCTGCATCAGCACCTTGGCCGAGCCGTGGCGCCCGGTGACGCGGTGGTGCAGCGTGCCGTTCTTCAGCTTCACTTTGAAGAGCTTGCGGCGCGCCTCCTCCATCGCCTTCTGCACCGCGACCGGCACTTCGCGCGCCTTGCCTTTGCCCATGCCGATGCCGCCGTCGCCGTCGCCGACCACGGTCAAGGCCGCGAAGCCCAGCACGCGGCCGCCCTTCACCACCTTGGTGACGCGGTTCACCGCGACCATCTTCTCGCGCAGGCCGTCGCCGCGCTCTTCGGACTGCATCCTGGGTTGGATCTTCGCCATAGGTCCTCTTTAGAACTTCAATCCGCCGGCACGCGCTGCCTCGGCAAGCGCCTTGACGCGCCCGTGGTAGCGGTAGCCGGCGCGGTCGAAGGCGACGCTTTCGATGCCCTTCTCCTTCGCCTTGGCGGCGATGCGCTGCCCGACCACCTCGGCGGCCTTGCGGTTGCCGCCCGACTTGAGCTGGCCGCGCACCTCCTTCTCCAGCGTGGAGGCGCTGGCAAGCACGCGGTCGCCCGCGGGCGAGGTGATCTGGGCGTAGATGTGGCCGTTCGTGCGATGCACCGTGAGGCGCACGGCGCCGATCTCGCGGATCTTGTGCCGGGTCTGGCGGGCGCGGCGCAGCCGCGCGGCAATCTTGTCTCTCATGACGGCTATTTCTTCTTCGTTTCCTTCAACACGATGACCTCGTCGACGTAGCGCACGCCCTTGCCCTTGTACGGCTCGGGCGACCGCGCACCCCGCACCTCGGCGGCGACCTGGCCGACGAGCTGCTTGTCGATGCCGGTGACGACGATCTCGGTCTGGCTCGGCGTCGCCACCTTCACGCCCTTGGGCATCTGGTGGACGACCGGGTGCGAGAAGCCCAGGGAAAGGTTGAGCTTGTCGCCTTGCGCCTGCGCGCGGAAGCCGACGCCGACCAGGGCGAGGCGCTTCTCGAAGCCCTTCGTCACGCCGGTCACCATGTTGGCGACGAGCGCGCGCATGGTGCCCGACATGGCGTTGGCATGGCGGGAATTGCCGAGCGCCCGGCACAGCAGCTGCTCGCCCTCCTTCTTCACCTCCACGTTCGGGTCCGCGGTGCGGGCGATGGTGCCCAGCGGGCCCTTGACCGAGATCTGCCCGGCGGCGACGCTGACCTCGACGCCCTTGGGCACCGGGATGGGGAACTTTGCGATGCGGGACATGGGCGGCCCCTTACGCCACGATGCAGAGGACTTCGCCGCCCACGCCATCGGCGCGGGCCTTGCGGTCGGTCATCACGCCGCGCGAGGTCGAGAGGATCGCCACGCCCAGGCCGTTCATGACGCGCGGGATGTCGTTGCGCCCATTGTAGACGCGCAAGCCCGGCTTGGAGACGCGCTCTAGGCGCTCGATGACGGGCCGGCCGGCATAGTATTTCAGGCCGATGCGCAGCTCCTTCATCGCGCCGTTGTCGCGCAGCGCGAAGTCCTCGATGTAGCCCTCGTCCTTCAGGACCTGGGCGATCGAGGCCTTCAGGCGGGACGCCGGCATGGACACCTCCGCGTGGCCCACCAGCTGGGCGTTGCGGATGCGCGTCAGCATGTCGGCAATGGGGTCGCTCATGCTCATCGTGGACTCCTTACCAACTTGCCTTGATGACGCCGGGCACTTCGCCCTTGAGGGCGAGGTCGCGCAGCTTGTTGCGGCCAAGGCCGAACTTGCGGTACACGCCGCGCGGGCGCCCGGTGAGCGCGCAGCGGTTGCGCAGCCGCACCGGCGAGGCGTCGCGCGGCAGCTTCTGCAGCTTGAGGCGCGCTTCGTCGCGCGCCTCGTCGGAGGCGCGCTGGTCGTGGATGATCTCGAGCAGCGCCGCGCGCTTGGCCTTGAACTTCTCGACCGTCTTGCGGCGCTTCTGATCGCGGAGCTTCAGTGCGAGCTTTGCCATGGGGCGTCTCTCAGTGCTTGAAGGGGAAGCGGAACGCGGCGAGCAGGGCGCGCGCCTCGTCGTCCGTCTTCGCGCTGGTGGTGATGGCGATGTTCATGCCGCGCAGGGTGTCGATCTTGTCGTAATCGATCTCGGGAAAGATGATCTGCTCCTTGAAGCCGAGGCTGTAGTTGCCGCGGCCGTCGAAGGCGCGGTTGGACACGCCGCGGAAATCGCGGATGCGCGGCATGGCGATGTTCACCAGGCGGTCGAGGAACTCGTACATGCGCGCGCCGCGCAGCGTCACCATGCAACCGACCGGGAAATTGGCGCGGATCTTGAAGTTGGCGATCGATTTGCGCGACTTGGTCACCACCGGCTTCTGGCCGGCGATCCTCGCCATGTCGGCGACCGCATTGTCGAGGACCTTCTTGTCGGTGGTGGTCTCGCCCACCCCCATGTTGATGGTGATCTTGCGCAGGCGCGGCACCTGCATCACGGTCTTGTAGCCGAACTTCTGCATCAGCTCGGGCACCACCTTCTCGCGGTAGTAGGTGCCCAGGCGCGGCGGCGGCGCGGGCATCTCCGGCGCGGCGGGCTTGGCCGCCGCGGCCTCCTTCTTCGGCGCCTGCGCTTCCTTCTTGGGCTTTTGCGCCTGCGGCGGGGCCGGCTTCTTCTCCGGCCGGTCCTGCTTGGACTTGTCTTCCTTGGCCATGTCTTAAGCGTCCACCTGCTCGCCGTTCGCCTTGAACACGCGCACCTTGCGGCCGTCCTCGAGGCGCCTGGTGCCGGCGCGGTCGGCCTTCTTGGTCGCGGGATTGAAGAGCGCGACGTTGGAAACGTGGATCGGCATGTCCTTGTCGACGATGCCGCCGGTCAAGCCCTTCGTCGGGTTGGGGCGCTGGTGCTTCTTCACCCGGTTCACGCCCTCGACCACGACGTAGTGCGCGTCGAGGCGGCGCAGCACCGTGCCGCGCTTGCCCTTGTCGCGCCCGGTCAGCACCACTACCTCGTCGCCTTTCCTGATTCTTTGCATGCGCAGTTTCCTAAAGTACCTCGGGAGCGAGCGACACGATCTTCATGAAGCGCTCGGTCCTCAGCTCGCGCGTCACCGGGCCGAAGATGCGGGTGCCGATCGGCTCGAGCTTGGGCGTCAGCAGCACCGCGGCGTTGCGGTCGAAGCGGATCAGCGAGCCGTCGGCGCGGCGCACGCCCTTGGCGGTGCGCACCACGACCGCGTCGTAGATCTCGCCCTTCTTCACCCGGCCGCGCGGCGCCGCGTCCTTGACGCTCACCTTGATCAGGTCGCCGATCGAGGCGTAGCGGCGCTTCGAGCCGCCCATCACCTTGATGCACATGACGGCGCGCGCGCCGGTGTTGTCGGCGACATCGAGCACGGTTTGCATCTGAATCATCTGGTTTCTCCACTCCAACTTGCATCGCGGCGCGATGCAGTTTTGGACCCCGTCCGGGGACCGCGATTCTAGACTGCCTTGGATTTCTCCACAAGGCGAGTGACGCGCCAGGACTTGGTGCGCGACATCGGCCGGCACTCGGCGATCTCGACCAGATCGCCCTCGCCGAACTGCCCGGATTCAACATGGGCGTGGACCTTGCGCGAGCGCGTGATGGTCTTGCCCATCATCGGGTCGCGCACGCGGCGCTCGACGCGCACCACGACGGTCTTCTGCATCTTGTTGCTGGTGACGCGGCCCATCAACGTCCGCTGGTTGCTCATTTGGCTTGCTTCTCCTTCATGACGGTGCGCACCCGCGCGATGTCGCGGCGCACCTTCTTCAGCTGGCTGGTGTTGCCCAGCTGTTGCGTGGCGAGCTGCATGCGCAGGACGAACTGGGCGCGCAGCAGCGCTTCGAGCTCCTTCTGCAGCTCGGCACCGTCCTTGGCCCTGAGCTCGCTGGCTTTCATGGCTAGCCTCCCAGCATCCGTTGCACGATGATGGTGCGGAACGGCAGCTTCGCGGCGGCGAGGGCGAACGCCTCGCGCGCCAGCGCCTCGGTGACGCCGTCCATCTCGTAGATGATCTTGCCCGGCTGGATCTCGGCGACGAAGTACTCCGGGTTGCCCTTGCCGTTGCCCATGCGCACCTCGGCGGGCTTCTGCGACACCGGCTTGTCCGGAAAGACGCGGATCCAGATGCGGCCGCCGCGCTTGATGTGGCGCGACAGGGCGCGGCGCGCCGCCTCGAGCTGGCGCGCCGTCAGGCGTCCGCGCGTGGTGGCCTTGAGGCCGTACTCACCGAACGACACCTTGGCGCCGCGCGTGGCGATGCCGGTGTTGCGGCCCTTCTGCTGCTTGCGGTACTTGGTTCGTGCCGGTTGAAGCATGTGCTATTCCTTCTTCTCCACTGGTTTCTTCTTCTTCACCGTTGTCTTGGGCGCCGCTGCCTTCTTGTCGCCCTCCGGCCGCGGCCGCGCCGGGGCGCGCCTGGCGCCGGCGCGGGGCGCCGGCTTAGTCGCGCGCTTGGGCTCCGCCGGGGCCTCGGGATGCGGCGCCGGGGCGGCGGCGCCGGCCGCCGCAGCGGCCTGTGCCTCGCCTTTGGGCATGACCTCGCCCTTGTAGACCCACACCTTGATGCCGATCACGCCGTAGGTGGTCTTCGCCTCGCCGAAGCCGTAGTCGATGTCGGCGCGCAGCGTGTGCAGGGGCACGCGGCCCTCGCGGTACCACTCGGTGCGCGCGATCTCGATGCCGTTCAGCCGCCCGGCGCTCATGATCTTGATGCCCTGCGCGCCGAGGCGCATGGCGTTCTGCATGGCGCGCTTCATGGCGCGGCGGAACATGATCCGCTTTTCCAGCTGCTGCGCGATCGAGTCGGCGATCAGCTGCGCGTCGATCTCCGGCTTGCGGATTTCCTCGATGTTCACGTGCACCTGGTTGACGCCCATGATGCGGCGCAGCTCGGTCTTCAGCGACTCGATCTCCTCGCCCTTCTTGCCGATCACGACGCCGGGCCGCGCGGAGAAGATGGTGATGCGCGCATCCTTCGCCGGGCGCTCGATCAGCACGCGGCCGACCGAGGCGTGGGCGAGCTTCCTCTTGAGGAAGTCGCGCACCTTGATGTCCTCGGCGAGCATCGGCGCGAACGTGCGGTTGTTCGCGTACCAGCGCGAGCTCCAGTTGCGGTTGACCGCGAGCCGGAATCCTACCGGGTTGATTTTCTGACCCATCAGTCACCCACCGTAATGAAGATATGGCACGTGTGCTTGAGAACGCGGTTGCCGCGGCCCTTGGCGCGCGCCTGGAAACGCTTCAGGAACATGCCGCGCTCGACATGGATGGTCTTCACCCTGAGCGCGTCGATGTCGGCGCCGTCGTTGTGCTCGGCGTTGGCGATCGCCGACTCGAGCACCTTGCGGATGATCTGGGCGCCTTTCTTCGGCGTGAAGGCGAGGATGCTCATCGCCTGGTCGACCGGCTTGCCGCGGATGAGATCGGCCACCAGGCGCCCTTTCTGGGCCGACAGGCGCGCGCCGCGCAGGGTTGCCTTGGTTTCCATCGCTATTTCTTCCCTGCCGGGGCGGGCGCCGCGGGCGCCGCCGCCGCGGGCGCGGCGGCCGGTGCGGCCGCGGGACCGGTCGTGCCGGGCGGCGGGCGCCGGTCGCCGACGGCTTCCTCGGTGCGCTTGCCGACCGCCGAGTGGCTCTTGAAGATCCGCGTCATCGCGAACTCGCCGAGCTTGTGGCCGACCATGTTCTCGGTGATGTACACCGGCACATGCTGCCTGCCGTTGTGCACGGCGATGGTCAGGCCGATGAAGTCGGGCACGATGGTCGAGCGCCGCGACCAGGTCTTGATCGGGCGCTTGTCGTTGGCGCCGCGCGCGGCGTCGACCTTCTTCATCAGATGGTGGTCCACGAAGGGACCTTTCTTGACTGAGCGTGCCATCGGTGCGGTTCCTTATTTCACTCGCCGGTCGCGGACGATCATTACCTGCGTCCGCTTGTTCTTGCGCGTCTTGTAGCCCTTGGTCTGCACGCCCCACGGCGACACGGGCGGCTGGGCCGCGGCGGTGCGGCCTTCGCCGCCGCCGTGCGGGTGGTCGATCGGGTTCATGGCCACGCCGCGCACCGTCGGACGCACGCCGCGCCAGCGCTTGCGGCCGGCCTTGCCGATCGACTCCAGGTTGTGCTCGGCATTGCCCGCCTCGCCGATGGTGGCGCGGCAGTCGATGTGCACCTTGCGGATCTCGCCCGAGCGCAGCCGCAGCTGCGCGTAGGAGCCCTCGCGGGCGAGCAGCTGCACGCCCGAGCCCGCGGAGCGGGCGATCTGCGCGCCCTTGCCCGGCATCATCTCGACGCAGTGCACGATGGTGCCGACCGGGATGTTGCGCAGGGGCAGCGCGTTGCCGGGCTTGATCGGCGCCTCGGCGCCCGACACGATCTGCGTCCCGACCGCCACCCCCTTGGGCGCGATCATGTACCGGCGCTCGCCGTCGGCGTAGAGCAGCAGCGCGAGGTGCGCGCTGCGGTTCGGGTCGTACTCGAGCCGCTCGACGCGCGCGGCGATGCCGTCCTTGTTGCGGCGGAAATCGACGATGCGGTAGTGCTGCTTGTGGCCGCCGACCTTGTGGCGCATTGTGACCCGGCCGTGCAAGTTGCGCCCGTCGGTATTCGACTGCTTCACCATCAGCGGCCAGTGCGGCTCGCCCTTGTGCAGCTCCGGGGTGACGACCTTCACCAGGGCGCGGCGCCCGGGCGAGGTCGGCTTGACTTTTACGAGTGGCATGCGCGCGTCTTTCCTTACCCTGTCGCGGCGAAGTTGATTTCCTGCCCGGCGGCGAGGCGCACGTAGGCCTTCTTCCAGTTGCGCCGCCGGCCGAGGGTACGGCCGAAGCGCCGCTCCTTGCCGCCGACGTTGAGCACGGTCACCGAGTCGACCTTGGTCTTGAACATCAGCTCCACCGCCGCCTTGATCTCGGGCTTGGTGGCATGGTCGGCGACGCGGAAGACGTACTGGCGGTTCTTGTCGGCGACGAAGGTGCTCTTCTCCGAGACCACCGGCGCGAGCACGACGTTCATCAGGCGGTCGGCCGCATACTTCTTCATTTGAGGAGCTCCTCGAGCTTGGCGAGCGCCGCCTTGGTGAGCAGCACGTGCGGGTAGCGCACCAGCGCCACGGGATTGGCCTGCCGCACCGACACCACCTCGACGTCGGCGAGGTTGCGGGAGGACAGCGCCAGGTTGCGGTCCACCTCGTCGGTGATGACCAGCACCTGCTCCAGCCCCATCGACTTCAGCTTCTGCGCCAGCAGCTTGGTCTTGGGCTGCTCGATGCGCAGCTCGTCGACGACGCGGATGCGGTCCTCGCGGGCGAGCTGCGACAGGATCGCGCAGAGGCCGGCGCGGTACATCTTGCGGTTGATCTTCTGGCTGAAGTTCTCGTCTGGCGAGTTGGGGAAGATCTTGCCGCCGCCGCGCCACAGCGGGCTGGAGGTCATGCCGGCGCGCGCGCGGCCGGTGCCTTTCTGGCGCCAGGGCTTGCGCGTCGAGTGGTTCACCGCGCCGCGGTCCTTCTGCGCGCGCGTGCCCAGGCGCGCATTCGCCTGGTAGGCGATCACGAGCTGGTGCACCAGCGCCTCGTTGAAGTCGCGGCCGAAGATCGCGTCCTCGGCCTTTTGCGTCCCGCTGCCGACCATTTTCAGCTCCATGGTCAGCCTTTCACCGCCAGCTTGATCACGACGTCCCGTCCGCTGGAGCCCGGCACGGAGCCCTTGACCAGCAGCAGCTGCCGCTCGGCGTCGATGCGAACGATCTGCAGGTTGGAGATGGTGCGGCGCTTGTCGCCGAGATGCCCCGGCATGCGCTTGCCCGGGAAAACGTGGGCCGGGCTCTGGTTCTGGCCGGTCGAGCCAGGCGTCCGGTGCGAGATCGAATTGCCGTGGCTGGCGCGCTGCGAATGGAAGTGGTGGCGCTTGATGACGCCAGCGAACCCCTTGCCGATGGTCACGCCCTGCACGTCGACCTTCTGGCCGACCTTGAACACCTGCTCGACGGGAATCTTGGCGCCGACCTTGAGCGCCGCAATCTCTTCCTGTTTTCCTCTAAATTCCTTCAGGACGCGGCCGGCTTCCACCGCGGCCTTGGCGAGATGCCCGGCGAGGGCCTTGTTGACGCGATTCGCGCGGCGCTTGCCGAAGGCGACCTGCACGGCGGCGTAGCCGTCCTTTTCCGCCGTCTTGATCTGCGCGACGCGGTTATCCGACACGTCGAGCACCGTGACGGGCAGCGTGCCGCCGTCGTCGGTGAAGATGCGCGTCATGCCGACCTTGCGGGCGACCAATCCTATAGTCATACCATCCTCTTATATCTTGATCCCCGCGTACGCGGGGACGCGGGCTGCAATTGGCCCGCCCTGCCAAGTTGGTTACGCTGTTACTGAACCTTGATCTCTACGTCCACTCCGGCCGGCAAATCGAGCTTCATTAACGCATCGACCGTCTTGTCCGTAGGGTCGATGATGTCCATCAGCCGCAAATGCGTGCGGATCTCGAGCTGGTCGCGCGAGGCCTTGTCGATGTGCGGCGAGCGCAGCAGGTCGAAGCGCTGGCG
>JBQTJF010000077.1:0-2043 GCA_052387375.1 Betaproteobacteria bacterium | reverse complement strand
GTTTCCAACGTGGTCGGCCCGCTCATGGTCTATATCGACCGCTTCGTCATCGCGGGCATGCTGGCGATTTCCTGGGTTGCCTATTACAGCGCGCCCTACGAAGTCGTTACCCGGCTTTGGCTCGTGCCTGCCGCGCTCACCGGGGTGCTCTTTCCCGCGATGGCGGCGGCATCGCCGGAGCAGCTCGCCCGCCTGTACCGGACCGGCGTCAAGGCGGTGCTGATCGCCGTGTTTCCGATCGCTCTCGCGGCGATCCTGTTCGCCCCTGAATGGCTCGAGGCCTGGCTGGGCGGCGAGTTCGCGGCGCGCGGCGTGCGGGTGGCGCATCTGCTGTGCTTCGGCGCCGCGGTGAACTGCCTCGCCTACCTGCCCTTCACCCTGCTGCAGGCGCGCGGGCGCGCGGACCTCACCGCCAAATGCCACCTCGCCGAGCTGCCGGTCTATCTCGTCGTGTTATGGCTGGCCATACGAGGCTGGGGAAGCGAGGGCGCGGCCTTTGCCTGGGCGCTGCGGTGCCTCGCCGACGCCGCCGCGCTTTTCGTTCTCGCGAGGCACGCGCAGCCCCCGTTCACCACCGCCCAGCTCGCGATCAACGGGCTCGCGGTCGCGGCGCTCGGCGCGGCAATGGCGCCGTTTTCGCTGGCAGAAAAGCTCGTCTATCTGCTGGCCGTGCTCGCGCTCTTCGGCGCGGCGGCTTGGCTCCTGCTGCTCGACGAATCGGAGCGCGCGCGCGCCCGCGATCCCCTGGCGCTGATTTCCGGCGAACGGCGGTGAGCGCTGGGATCCGGACCGTGCCCGCGCCGCGCTGCATTCTATGCGGCGAGGCGGGCCGCCCTCTCTACGACGGGCTGTGCGACCGCCTGTCCTCGGCGCCAGGCGTCTGGTCATATGTCCGGTGTCCGAGCTCGCAATGCGGGCTAATCTGGCTCGACCCGATGCCCGCGCCAGAGGATGCGCACCGGCTCTACGAGTCCTATTACACCCACGCGGAAGAGCCCCCGCGTAGTGGGTTGCTTCATCGGCTGTTTGCGGCAGCCAAGCGAGGTTATGTCGGCAATCACTTCGGTTATGAAGCGGGCGCGATAGAACGTGTGCTCGGCCTGCTGCCTTGGATCTATCCTGGCCGGAGATCCGAGCTTGATTTTTCCGTCATGTGGTTAAAAGGAAACGAGCGTGGCCGCGTCCTCGATGTTGGCGCGGGAAGCGGATGGCTTGTCGAGCATCTTTGCTCTTTGGGCTGGGAAGCAGAAGGACTGGATTTCGACGCGCGTGCGCTGGAGCGCGCTCGGGCGCGAGGTTTAAAGATGCACGAAGGGGGGCTTCTAGAGCAGAATTTTCCTGAAGCAAGATTCGATGCAATAACAATGAGCCACAGCATCGAGCATGTGCACGACCCAGTTAGCTGGTTGGCGGAAGCGCGGCGCGTGCTTAAGCCCGACGGACGCCTCGCAATGGCCACACCCAATACGCGCAGCAAGCTGCATCGGTACTTTGGCGAGCACTGGTTCCCGCTCGAGCCGCCACGCCATTTGCATCTTTTCAACCGCGGGGCGTTGGATATTGCTTTACACAAGGCCGGCTTCAAGCGCTTTCGGCTCTTTACATCGGTACGCGACGCGAACGGCGTACTCCTCCGAAGTCGATCGATACGCGCAACCGGCCGCTACGAGATGGCCGAACCTCGCGGAGTGTTCTTACGCCTCTGGGCGCGCATGCTTCAGGTCGGTGAAGCATGGCACCTCATCGTCGACCGCGACGCCGGCGAGGACCTGGTCGCCCTGGCGGTGAAATGAAGATTCTCGTCACCGGGGCGACCGGATTCATCGGCAGCGCGCTCGTGCCCGCGCTCGCCGCTTCCGGCCACGAGGTGGTGAGCGCGCCGCGCGAGCCGGTGCTGCTCGCCGAAGCGATGGCCGGCTGCGACGGCGTGGTCCACCTTGCCAACCTGGCGCACGTGATCGCCGATCGGGCGCTCTTGTGGAAGGTAAATGTAGAGGGAACGCGGCAAGTCGGGCGCACCGCGGCCGCGCAGGGCGTGCGGCG
>JBQTJF010000076.1:0-2540 GCA_052387375.1 Betaproteobacteria bacterium | reverse complement strand
GCTGCCGGCGAGTGGCTGCGCATCGACGGGCAGCGCGAGGTGCTGCCCAAGGGCGCGGAGGCGCCGCTGCGCATCTACGAGATCGGCGGCATCGCCGGGCGCTTCAACGTCGCGCTCGCCGCCGAGGCGCCCGAGCTCGTGCCGCTCGCCGCGCCCGAGCCGGTGCGCTTTGTCGTGCTCGAGGGCAAGCAGGCAGGCGCCGCGCACGGCGAGGGCAGGCTGCTGCGCCTGGCGCGCTCGAGCGCCGAGCTCGACACCGCCACGCCGCCCGAGGCCTTCAGCGACCTGCGGCTCAATCTCACCACGGCAGGCGAGGCGCTCGCGGCGCGTGACTTCTACGGCAAGGTGGTGCGCGCCAGCTCGCCGGCGATCGTGCGCTTCACCGCCCTGCCGCCCGAGGTCGAGGCCTACTTCGAGGCGCTGCGCCGCCGCGCCGCGCGCTACTAGCTGAAGACGTAGGCGTCCATCGCCAGCACGCCGCTGTCGATGGCGTCGTAGACGCGCTCGGGCGTTGCCTCGCCGGCGGCGCCGAGCGCGACGAAGAGCGGCAGGAAGTGCTCGTCGGTCGGGTGCGCCCTGACGCCATGCGGCGAGAGCGAACGGTATTGCACGAGGTCATCCACCTTGTGGCTGGTGATTCTTTCCAAGACCCAATCCTGGAATTCGCGCGCGTAAGGCGCCGGCTGTCCCTGGCCGCGCGCCCAGTCGCGCAGGTTGTGGGTCAGATGGCCCGAGCCGATGACCAGGACGTTCTCGTCGCTCATGGGCCGCAGTGCGCGTCCGAGCTCGACGTGATGTTTTGGTCCGAGATGCGGCTGGATCGAGAGCTGCACCACCGGCACGTCGGCGTCCGGATACATGTAGAGCAGCGGCGCCCAGGCGCCGTGGTCGAGGCCGCGCTGCGGGTCGATGGCCGCATCGAAGCCTTTCTCTCTCAGCAGTTCTTTAGTTTTCTCTGCGATCTCGGGCGCGCCGGGCGCGGGGTAGCGCAGGCGGTAGAGCGGCTCGGGGAAGCCGTAGAAATCGTGGATGGTCTGCGGTCGCGCGGCGCCGGTGAGCAGCGGCCGCTCGGTGTCCCAGTGCGCCGAGGCGATGACGATGGCGCGCGGGCGGCCGAGCCGGCGGCCGAGCGCCGCCCACGCCTCGCCGGCCGGCCCCGGCTGGAGCGCGTGCATCGGCGAGCCGTGGGAGACGAAGGCGCTCACGCGACTTTCTTGAGGAGGCCTTCCATTTCAAGGGCCTCTTTGACCTTGGGGCGCGATGCAATGCGCTCGACGTACTTCACGAGCGAAGGATAAGGCGCCAGGTCGACGCCGGTGAAGCCCGTCCAGTTGAGCAGCGTGAAGAGGTAGGCGTCGGCGACGCTGAAGCCGGAGGGAAGGAGATAGGGCCTGCCCTTCAGCTCGTTCTCCAGGAAGGAAAGTCTTTGGTTCAGCCTCGCGGTAAACCAGGCGCGGTCGGCCTTGGGGTCGTAGAGCGCGCCCCAGGTCTTGTGCACCTCGGAGTTGAGGAAGCCCAGCCACTCCTGCAGGCGGTAGCGCTCGATCGTGCCGGCGTGCGGCGCCAGCCCGGCCGCGGGCTTGCGGTCGGCGAGGTACTGCACGATCGCCGGGCCTTCGGTGAGCAGCGAGCCGTCGTCCAGGCGCAGCGCCGGGACGTAGCCCTTCGGGTTGATCGCGCGGTAGTCCTCGCCGGAGGCGGTCTTCTTGGCGGCGAGATCGACCTTCTCGAGCTCGACGGGGATGCCGGCTTCGCGCGCCACGATATGCGGGGAGAGCGAGCAGGCGCCGGGGGCGTAGTAAAGCTTCATGCGGTGGCTCCAAGTCGGATGTTGCGGTTGCGGAGGAAGTCTGCGAGCGAGTACTTACCGTCGCCGAGCAGGGCTACGGCGACGGACACGACGATGAGGAGCAGCGGGTATCCGAGCACGAGCGCGACGCCGCCGACGAGCTCGGCCCAGAAGGTCGCGTAGGCAAGCGCCGCCGGCAGGCCGAGCGAGGCGAAGAACTGCGCGCTGCCCGGCAGGGTGAAGGTGAAGTGTTTGAGGATGAGGGAGTGCGCGACGTACATGACACCGAGGGAGACCCACAGGATGAGTGTCGCGTAGGGTGTGGTGTTCATGGGGCGCCAGTATCGATCCCGGCAATTGGGGGGATAAAGACCGTCCATCGAAATTAATTGTGGCAATATTCGGGACAATGGACAGGCTCGCCGCCATGCGTGTCTTCACCCAAGTGGTTGATTCTGGAAGTTTTGCCAAGGCAGCCGATCGCCTTGGGCTCTCGACTTCCGCTGCCTCGCGGCAGATTGCCGAGCTCGAGTCGCATCTGCAGACGCGGCTGCTCAACCGCACCACGCGGCGGCTCGGCCTGACCGAGAGCGGCGCCGCGTTCTACCAGCGCGCGGTGCAGCTGCTCGCCGATCTGGACGAGGCGGAGCGCGAAGCTTCGCGCGCCCCCGCGGTTCCGCGCGGCACCATCCGCAGAACCGCGGCAGTCACCCTCTGCGGGCGCCACCGCGCGCCGCTCCTCCCGCGGTTC
>JBQTJF010000075.1:0-20001 GCA_052387375.1 Betaproteobacteria bacterium | reverse complement strand
GCTCTCCGAGGAAATCCGCCTGCGCGTGTTCCCGCACGCGCGGCTGCGCGGCGAGGCGAACCTGCTGGTGATGCCGACGCTGGATGCGGCCAACATCGCCTTCAACCTGCTCAAGACCGCCGCGGGCGGCGGCGTTACCATAGGCCCCATCCTGCTCGGGGCGGCGCGTCCGGTGCACATCCTCACGCCGTCGGCCTCGGTGCGCCGCATCGTCAACATGACCGCGCTTGCGGTGGCCGACGCCAACGCCCCGCGGGGCCAGGAACAGAGCTTGTTCTAGTGGAAGCCGCCAGCAACGTCGCGCCCTTTCCGGCCAGCCGGATGAAGCCGCGCGCCGGGCTGGTGCTGACCGGCGGCGGGGCGCGCGCCGCCTTCCAGGTCGGCGTGGTGAAGGCGGTGCGCGACATCCTCGGCAACCCGGTGAAGAACCCCTTCCCGATCGTGTGCGGCACCTCGGCGGGCGCCATCAACGCCGCGACGCTGGCGGTGTTCGCCGAGAACTTCTCGCGCGCCGTGGGCAACCTGCTCGAGGTGTGGGAGCACATGCGCTGCAGCCACGTCTACCGCACCGACGCCTGGAACATCATGCGCAGCGGCGCGCGCTGGCTCGCCTCGATGATGCTCGTCTCGCGCCACAACCCGATCTCGCTGCTCGACAACGCGCCGCTCGCGCAGATGCTGGAGAAGAACCTCGACTTCGGCCGCATCCAGGCGCACATCGACGCCGGGGCGCTGTACGCGGTGTGCGTCACCGCCTCGGGCTACACCACCGGGCAGAGCGTCTCCTTCTTCCAGGGCGGCCCGGGCCTCGAGGGCTGGGAGCGCAACCAGAGGATCGGCGCCGCGGTGACGCTGAAGCTCGAGTACCTGCTCGCCTCGGCCTCGCTGCCCTTCATCTTCCCGGCGGTGAAGGTGCACCGCGAGTACTTCGGCGACGGCTCGATGCGCCAGATCGCGCCGGTGAGCCCGGCGCTGCACCTCGGCGCCGACCGCGTGCTCATCGTCGGCACCGGGCGGCAGACGCCGGTCGAGCAGAGCCGCGCCCGGTCGAACGTCTACCCCTCGCTCGCGCAGATCGCCGGCCACGCGCTGAACAGCATCTTCCTCGACAGCCTGATGGTCGACATCGAGCGTATGGAGCGCATCAACCGCACGGTGCAGCTGGTGCCGCCCGAGCGGCTCTCGGAGTCGGGGCTGCAGCTGCGGCCGGTGAAGGTGCTGTTCATCACGCCCTCGCAGCCGCTCGAGCGCATCGCCGCGCGCTTCATCCACGAGCTGCCCGGCACCGTGCGCTTCATCCTGCGCCCCACCGGCGCGCTCAACCGCTCCGGCTCCAACCTGGCGAGCTACCTGCTCTTCGAGGAGCCGTTCTGCCGCGCGCTCATCGACCTCGGCTACCAGGACACCCTGGCGAGGGAAGAGGAGGTGCGGGCATTCTTCGAGCCGCCGGAGGAAAGGGCCTATGGCTGAAGAAAAACCGCCGTCCGACCCGTTCGAGATGTTCCGCCGCCTGTGGGGGGGGCTGGGCGTGCCGCTGCCGGGCATGGCCATGCCGACCTTCGACCCGCAGGAGGTGGAGAAGCGCATCGCCGAGCTGCGCTCGGTCGAGGCCTGGCTGAACATGAACCTGAACATGGTGAAGTTCTCCATCCAGGGCCTCGAGCTGCAGCGCGCGGCGCTGCAGGCGATGCGCTCGGCGAGCGAACCGAAGAAAGACAACCCTTAACCGAGGAGAGAGAAGATGGCGAAGGCAGTGCGTTTTCATCAGCAGGGCGGGCCGGAGGTGCTGCAGGTGGACGACGTGCAGGTGGGCGACCCCGGCCCCGGGCAGGTGCGCATCCGGCACACGGCGATCGGCGTCAACTTCCTCGACACCTACCAGCGCTCGGGCCTCTATCCGATGCCGGTGCCGCAGATCGCCGGCAACGAGGCCGCCGGCGTGGTCGAGGCGGTGGGCGCCGGCGTCAAGGACCTGAAGAAGGGCGACCGCGTCGCCTACACCGGGCTGGTCGGCGCCTACTGCGAGGAGCGCCTCGTGCCGGCCGAGCGGATGGTGAAGCTGCCGAAAGGCATCTCCGAGGCGCAGGCGGCCTCGATGCTGCTCAAGGGCATGACCGTGCACTACCTCATCACCGCCACCTACAAGGTGAAGAAGGGCGACACCGTGCTCTGGCACGCCGCCGCCGGCGGCGTCGGCCTGATCGCCTGCCAGTGGCTGAAGAAGCTCGGCGTCACCACCATCGGCACCGTCGGCTCCGACGACAAGGCGAAGCTCGCCAAGGCGCACGGCTGCCACCACGTCGTCAACTACAGCCGCGAGAACTTCGTCGAGCGCGTGAAGGAGATCACCAAGGGCAAGAAGCTGCCGGTGGTCTACGACGCGGTGGGCAAGACGACCTGGGAAGGCTCGCTCGACTGCCTGCGCCCGCGCGGCCTCATGGTGTCCTTCGGCAACGCCTCGGGCGCGGTGCCGCCGGTGAACCTCGGCGTGCTCTCGGCGAAAGGCTCGCTCTACGTCACGCGGCCGACCCTGGTGCACCACATCGCCGGCCGCGCCGACCTGCTGGCGCGCTCCAAGGCGTTGTTCGACGCGGTGAAGTCCGGCAAGGTGAAGATCGAGACCACGGCGCGCTACAACCTCGCCGAAGCGCAGGCCGCGCACCGCGATCTCGAGGGCAGGAAGACGACCGGGTCGGTCGTCCTCGTGCCCTAGGGCGAAGCGGCTTACTTGATGCCGAGGATCGACTTGGCCTTGCCGAGGGCCGCCATCGACTCGGCGTGCTTGCCCTCCTTGTGCAGCCTCTCGCCGTCGGCGCGCAGCTTCTGCACCTCGCCCTTCTGCGCGGTCGAGAGCTTGACGTTGGGCATCGCGGCGTCGATGGCCTTCATCTCCTTCGGGCAGCTGCCGGCGAAGGCGAGGGAGCTGGAAAGCGCGAATGCGGCGAACAGTGCTAGGCGTTTCATGGGTTGGTCCCCTTTGGTTGGACTGAGACTGAGACGCTAACATTTCCGGCCCCGCGCGTATTCCCGACCTCGAAGAGCTGCGCCGGCGCTTGACGCAGCGCAGCGCGGTCGCCTTCACGGTCTACGGCGACGACGGCGCGGGGCAGGCGGCGGCGCTGACGCCGGCCTCGGTGCTGGTGCCGATCGTCAGGCACGAGGAGCCGACGGTGGTCTTCACCCAGCGCACCTCGCAGCTCAAGCACCATTCCGGGCAGATCAGCTTCCCCGGCGGCCGCGCCGAGCCGGGCGACCCGACGCCGGAGTTCACCGCGCTGCGCGAGGCCGAGGAGGAGCTCGGGCTCGCGCGCGAGCGCGTCGAGATCCTGGCGCGCCTGCCCGAGTACTGCACCCGCACCGGCTTCTGCGTCACCCCGGTAGTGGGGCTGCTCGCGCCGCCGCTCGCGCTCGCGCCCGACCGGCGCGAGGTCGAGGACGTCTTCGAGGTGCCGCTCGCCTTCCTCCTCGACCCGCGCCACCACGAGCGCGAGACGCGCGAGTTCCAGGGCGAGCAGGTCGGCTTCTACGTCATCCAGTACCAGGAGCGGTGCATCTGGGGCGCCACCGCGGGCATGCTGGTCAACCTTTATAGAATGCTCGCATGAGCATCCAACGGGTTGCCCCCCTGACACCCCCAGAGGGGGGAAAGGCAAAGCGACCCCCGATCCAGTCGGGGGGAGCGGGGGGGTTGACGGAATCGGTACGAGCGTACCGATTTTGCTGCTCGCGACCGCTCCTTCCAGCCCTCATTCGCAAACTCAGCCCATGAGCGTCCTCGCCATCATCGCCGCGCTGGTCATCGAGCAGTGGCAGCCGCTCGGCGAGCGCAAGAACGTGCAGGCGGCGCTGGCGGGCTGGGCGGCGTGGCTCGAGCAGCAGTTCAACGGCGGCGAGCGCCGCCACGGGCTGGTGGCGTGGCTGGTGGCGGTGCTGCCCTGGGCGGTGCTCGCGGCGGCGCTGCACTGGGCCCTCTGGCAGCTCAACTTCCTGCTCGCGCTCGTCTTCAACGTCGCCGTCCTCTACCTGACCCTCGGCTTCCGCCAGTTCAGCCACTACTTCACCGACATCCAGCTGGCGGTGAAGTCGGGCGACATCGACCGGGCGCGCGTGCTGCTCGAGGAGTGGCGCGGCGCCTCGGGGGTGGTGCGCACGCGCGAGGAGGTGATCCGGCTCTCGATCGAGGAGGCGCTGGTCGCCTCGCACCGCCACGTCTTCGGCGTGCTGCTCTGGTACCTGCTGCTGCCCGGGCCGAGCGGCGCCATCGCCTACCGGCTCGCCGCCTACCTCGCCTGGCGCTGGAAGACCATGGGCAAGTTCGGCGAGTTCGCGCAGCGCGCGTTCAACGCGCTCGACTGGCCGGCGGCGCGCCTCACCGCGGCCGCCTTCGCCGTGGTCGGCGACTTCGAGGACGCGGTCTACTGCTGGCGCACGCAGGCGCGCGCCTGGCCCGAGCCCAACGCCGGCATCGTGCTCGCCGCCGGCGCCGGCGCCATGGGGGTGCGCCTGGGCATGCCGGTGCAGGAGATCGACGGCATGCAGCCGCGCCCGGAGATCGGCGTCGGCGAGCCCGCCGACGGGCCGCTGCTCGACAGCGCCGTGGGCCTGCTGTGGCGGGCGCTCGTCGTCTGGGTGTTCGTGCTGCTGGTGATTACCGTCGTGCGGCTACTTTGAGCGGGTGCTTCCGCAGCGCCAGCACTGGGTGAACTGGGGCTCGCAGGCTTCGCCGCACGAGGCGCAACGCCACGCCGTCCCGTCCACCTGGGACTCGAACCTGAGGATTCTCTCGGCCCGCTCCGCCTCGGCCGCGCGCACCCAGAGCTCCGCCTGGCACTCCGCCGGCGGCAGCTCGCCCATCGCCGAGGAGAGGATCTCGTTCTTCACCACCGCGCGGATGCCCTCGGCCTCGAGCAGGTTCTTGGCGTGGTGCACCGCCAGCCGGTCGTGCGAGCTGTAGATCCGCTTCAAAGCTCACGCATCACAAGTCGAACAACGCGTCGCACTTGGCGGCGCAGATGAAGTCGTTCTCGGAGAGCCCGCCGATGGCGTGCGTCGAGTACTCGACGCGGCACTTGTTGTAGCCGACCGCGAGGTCCGGGTGGTGGTCCTCGCGGTGCGAGATCCAGGCGAGCGCGTTGACGAAGGCCATGGTCTGGTAGTAGTCCTGGAAGGCGAAGACCTTGGCGAGCTTGCCGTCCTCGACGCGCCAGCCCTTGAGGCCCTTCAGCAACGGCTGCACCTGCGCCTCGGTGAGCGGGGCGACGCCACCCTCGCAGGGCTTGCACTTCTTTCGCGCCAGCTCGTTCATGTCGCTTCCTTCAGGCGGGCGATGCGGATCGCCGCCGGCGGGTGGGAATCGTAGAAGGCGGAATGCAGGGGATCGGGAGTCAGCGTCGCGGCGTTGTCGCGGTAGAGCTTGACCAGCGCCTGCTCGAGCCCGGCCCGGTCGGCGTGCGCCACCGCGTAGGCGTCGGCCTCGAACTCGTGCTTGCGCGACCAGCGGCTGGCGAGCGGGTCGAGGAAGAAGAGGAACTCCGGCACCGCGAGCAGGAACAGCGCCAGCGCCGCCGCGGTGCCCGGCGTCGACACGCCGAGGCCCTCGTAGAACCACGGCCGGTCGATGAGCTGGCCGAGCAGCCACAGGCCGATGAAGCTCGCCGCCGCGGAGAGCGCCAGGTCCTTGACGATGTGGCGCAGGCGGTAGTGCCCGAGCTCGTGCGCGAGCACCGCCTCGACCTCGGGCGGCTCGAGGCGCTCGACCAGCGTGTCGAAGAGCACGATGCGCTTGGCGGCGCCGAAGCCGGCGAAGAAGGCGTTGCCGTGGCTCGAGCGCTTCGAGCCGTCCATCAGGAACACGCCGCGCGAGCGGAAGCCGCAGCGCTCGAGCAGCGCCTTGACGCGCGCGGCGAGCTCGCCCTCGGTGATCGGCGTCAGCTTGTTGAAGAGCGGCAGGATCAGCGTCGGCGCGATCATGTTCACCGCCAGCATGAAGGCGTTCCACACCAGCCACACCCATATCCACCAGTGCTCGCCCATCTTCTGCATCAGCCACAGCACCGCGAGGACGAGCGGCACGCCCAGCGCGAGTCCAAGCAGTACGGCCTTTATCGTGTCCAGGATAAACAGCCTGGGCGTCATCCGGTTGAAGCCGAAGCGGCTCTCGACGACGAAAATGCGGTAGAGGCTGAGCGGCAGGTTGATGACGGCGAGGGCCAGCGCGAGCGAGAGCAGGAAGGCCGTGCCGTGCGCGAGCGAGCCGGGCGCGAAGCTGCCCGCCCACAGGTCGAGGAGGAGCTGCAGCCCGCCGCCGAGCGTGAAGGCGACGAGCACCGCGGCGTGCAGCAGCACGCCGACCATGCCCAGGCGCGTCTTCGCCACGGTGTAGTCGGCGGCCTTGCGGTGCGCTTCCAGCGGGATCGCGCCGGCGAAGCTCGCCGGCACCGCGTCGCGGTGCGCGCGCACGTGGCGCACCTGCCGGCGCGCGAGCCACAGGCGCGTCGCGCTCGCCGCGGCGAGGGCGGCGAGGAAGAGCGTGGTGAGGAGCGCCGACATGCCCGTGAGAGAATAAGCCATGCCCGCCGATCCGAACAACCTCATCTGGATCGACATGGAGATGACCGGGCTGCAGCCCGACGCCGACCGCATCATCGAGATCGCGGTGCTGGTCACCGACTCGGAGCTGCGCCCCGTCGCCGCGGGCCCGGTGCTGGTCGTGCACCAGCCCGCCGAGGTGCTCGAGGCGATGGATTCCTGGAACCGCAACGTGCACGGCAAGACCGGGCTCATCGAGCGCGTGAAGGGCTCGCGCCTCACGGAAGCCGACGCCGAGCGCGAGATGCTCGCCTTCCTCGCGCCGCACGTGCCCGCCGGCACCTCGCCCATGTGCGGCAACTCGATCTGCCAGGACCGGCGCTTCCTCGCGCGCTGGATGCCGCAGCTCGAGGCCTACTTCCACTACCGCAACCTCGACGTCTCGACGCTCAAGGAGCTGGTGCGCCGCTGGAAGCCCGATGCCGCCAAGGGCTTCGCCAAGGAGGGCAAGCACGAGGCGCTCGCCGACATCCTCGAGTCGATCGAGGAGCTGAAGTTCTACCGCAAGGCGGTGATGACCATCTAAAGGAGATCGGGGTCAGACCCCGATCTTCGAAGAAGAATCAGTCGACCTCGACGATGCACTCGATCTCGACCGGGATGTTGTTGGGCAGCGAGCCCATGCCGACCGCCGAGCGCGCATGCCTGCCGCGCTCGCCGAACACCTCGACGAAGAGGTCGGAGCAGCCGTTGATGACCTTGGGCTGGTCGGTGAAGCCGGGGACGGCGTTCACCATGCCGAGCACCTTGACGATGCGCTTCACCTTGTCGAGGCTGCCGAGCTCGTCCTTCATGACGGCGATCAGCGCCAGGCCGGTCGAGCGCGCGTGCTGGTAGGCCTGCTCGACGCTGACGTCCCTGCCGACGATGCCGGTGGCGCCGCCCGCCGGCCCCTTGCCAGCGAGGAAGAGCAGGCTGCCGGTGCGCACGGCGTTGACGTAGTTGGCCACCGGCGGGGTGACCGGCGCGAGGGCGATGCCGAGCTCCTTGAGCCGCTTCTCAGCGCTCAAGCGGCACCACTTTGCCGGGGTTCATCAGGTTGTCGGGGTCGAGCACCTTCTTGATGTCGCGCATCACGTCGATCACGTCGTCGCCGAGCTCCATGCGCATCGAGCCCATCTTGCCCATGCCGATGCCGTGCTCGCCGGTGCAGGTGCCCTCCAGGCGCAGCGCGCGCTCGACCAGGCGCTTGTTGAATTCCTTGGCGGTCTCGGTCTCCTCGGGCTTCGCCGGGTCGACGAGCAGCATGAGGTGGAAGTTGCCGTCGCCGATGTGGCCGAGCAGCGGCACCGGCGCGAAGTAGCTCTTCACGTCCTCCATGGTCTCGTGCACGCACTCGGCGAGGCGCGAGATCGGCACGCACACGTCGGTCGACACGGCGCGCGAGCCGGGGCGGATCTGCAGGCAGGCGAAGTAGGCGTCGTGGCGCGCCTGCCAGAGCTGCGTGCGCTCCTCGGGCCGGGTCGCCCAGACGAAGTCCTTGCCGCCGTGCTCCCTGGCGATCGCCTGCACCGCTTCCGCCTGTTCCACTACTGATGTTTTTGTTCCATGAAATTCCAAGAACACGGTGGGCGCGACGCGGTAGCCGGTCTTCTTGTACTTGTTGATGGCGGCGATGGTCTTGTCGCAGACGATGTCGCAGCGCGCCACCGGGATGCCGGACTGGATGGTCTGGATGACGGTGTTGGTGCAGCCGTCGACCGTGTCGAAGGCGCACACCGCGGCCGACATCGCCTCCTGCACCGGGTAGAGGCGCACCGTCACCTCGGTGATGATGCCGAGCGTGCCCTCCGAGCCGACGAAGAGCCGCGTCAGGTCGTAGCCGGCGGCGGACTTCTTCGCGCGGCGCGAGGTCTGGATGACGCGCCCGTCGGCGAGCACCACCTTCAGCGACAGCACGTTCTCGCGCATCGTGCCGTAGCGCACCGCGTTCGTGCCGGAGGCGCGCGTGGCGGCCATGCCGCCCAGCGTCGCGTCCGCGCCCGGGTCGACCGGGAAGAAGAGCCCCGTGTGCTTGATGTACTCGTTCAGCTGCTTGCGCGTCACGCCCGCCTCGACCACCGCGTCGAGGTCCGCCTCGTGCACCGCGAGCACGCGGTTCATCTGCGAGAGGTCGATGCACACGCCGCCCTGCACGGCGAGGATGTGGCCCTCGAGCGAGGTGCCGACGCCGAAGGGGATCATCGGCACGCGGTGGCGGCGGCAGATGTCGACCACGTCGCGCACTTCCTCGGTACTTCTTGCAAAGCAGACGGCATCGGGCGGGGCATACGGGAAATACGACTCGTCCTTGCCGTGGTGCTCGCGCACCGCCGCCGAGGTCGAGACCCGCTCGCCGAGCAGCGCCTTCAGCTCGTCGAGGACCGACTGGTCGAATTCGCGGGCCTTGTTCATGCGGTCATTTTAGTCTTATCTCGCCGTGGAACGGCACCTTGATCCCGAGGGAGGGGATCTCCAGCGTGGCATGCGCCGGGATGGTCTCCGTTCCGGAAAGGCGTTTTTCTTGCAGGGCCTTTTGCACAGCCTGCTCGATTTCCCGCTGCGAGTTGACGCCGACCATCTTCAGGAACTTGCGGATGCTCAGGTTGAAGGTTTCCTGGTCCATTTGTTACCTCCGGGTTAGCAGCTTTTTCGCCATTTCCTTGCCCAGCTCGACGCCCCACTGGTCGAAGCTGTTGACGTTCCAGATCACGCCCTGGGTGAACACCTTGTGCTCGTACAGGGCAATCAGTCGTCCGAGGTTTCTGGGGCTCAATCCTTGAATAGACAAAATACTGGAAGGCCGGTTGCCCGGATACTGCTTGTGCGGCGGCAGCTTCGGGTCGGCGGTGCCGAAGGCGAGCGCGTCGGCCTGCGCGCGGGCATTTGCAGTCAGATCTTGATTTGAGGAAACATCGATAAAGTCTACTGACACAACCTGCGTCCCTTGGTGCAGGAGCTGGTGGAAGGAGTGTTGGCTCACCGTGCCTTCCATGCCCCAGAGCACCGGCGCGGTGGGGTAGTCCACGACGCGGCCCTCGCGGTCGGTGCGCTTGCCGTTCGACTCCATCTCGAGCTGCTGCAGGTACGAGGGCAAGAGGCGCAGCGCGTTCGCGTAGGGCAGCACGGCGTGCGTAGCCGCGCCGAGGAAGTTCGCGTTCCACACCCCGAGCAGCGCCATGAGGACCGGTACGTTCTTCTCGAGCGGAGCGTCCGCGAAATGCCGGTCGATATCCTGACCACCCAGAAGAAACTGTTCAAAGCTCTCCGCTCCGATCGCGCACATCGCTGCCAGCCCGACCGACGACCACACCGAGAAGCGCCCGCCGACCCAGTCCCACATGGGCAGCACTTCTCCGGCGCCGAAGGATTTTGCCAAGGGCGTATTTGCGCTAATGGCGACAAAGTGGTCCTGAATCTTCTGCGAACCCAGCCAGCGCTTCGCCGCCTCGGCGTTGGCCATCGTCTCCTGGGTGGTGAAGGTCTTGGAGGCGACGACGAAGAGGGTGCTCGCCGGATCGGCGCCCTCGAGCGCGCGCTCCAGGTCGCGCGGGTCGACGTTGGCGGCGAAGCGCACCTCGAGCGTCCCGTCGCCGAGGGCGTCGGCGACCAGGCGCGGGCCGAGGTCCGACCCGCCAGTGCCGAGGTTCACGATTCTCTTGAAAGTCCTGTCCGTTCGGAGGCGGTGGGTCAGCGCCTTCATTCGCGACAGGACCTCCTGCACTTCCGGATGCGAACCAGACCGCAAAGCCGTATGCCACGCGGCGCGGTCCTCGGTGTTGTTGATCTTCCTGCCGGCGAAGAGCGCCTCGCGCCACTCGGGCAGGCCGCGCTGCTGGGCGAGCTGCGAGAGGAGGCGCAGGGTGATGGCGCCGACGCGCTGGCGCGAGAAGTCCAGGCGCACGCCCGGCGCCGCGGCGGCGAACTGCACCCCGCGCGTCACGTCATTGGCGAAGATGTCGCGCAGGTGCAGGCCCTTCCAGCTCTCGGCGTGGGTGGCGAGCTGCGACCACGCCTTGCATTGCGTCGGAGGTAGGGTGTTCATTTGTCGGCGGCGTAGAGGCGGAAGCGCTCGGACTTGTCGCCGGGGCGGCCGACGTCGGCGAGCTTGGACCAGCCTGCGCCGGGCGCCTCGAACTCGTCGCGCGGGTTGCCCTGCACCAGGATGAGCGGGCAGGCGCGCGGCCGCAAGGCGTCGTACGGCACGGTGCGGATGCCGCCGTGGTAGTCGAGCGCCGCCGCCTGCGGCACGCCGAGCGACTTGGCGGCGATGCAGCTCGCGCCCACCGGCGCCTTCGACTTGAGCTGCAGCGCGACCGGGCGGTAGCTCTTCTGGTAGTCGGCCCAGGGCATGAGCAGCATGGCGAAGCTGCCCCAGAGGAGCACCACGCCCGCCGCCCAGCGCGTCACCGCGCGCAGCGGCGAGGGCGGCGTATAGAACACCACGTACAGCCAGCCCAGCAGCAGCGCCAGCGCGAAGAGGAAGGGCAGGAGCTCGAACCGCGGCACGAAGCCCGGCGCGGTCTTGGCGAAGTTGTTGGCGATCCTCGGCGGCAGGTCGGTCATCATCGCCGTCCAGCCGAGCCAGATGAGCGCGACGAAGAAGGCGAAGGCGAGCACCGCGAACCAGTCGAGCGCCGCGGCGGCGCCGCGGCGCAAGGCGAGCGCGCCCTGCGCGCCGAGCAGCGCGAGCGGCGCGAGCAGCGGGATGAGGTGGATGTCGCGCGCCTCGTTCCACACCGTGATGCCGGCGAGCATGGCGAGCGAGGCGGCCGCCGGCACGAAAAGGCGCGGCTCGCGCCAGCGCCGGCGCAGCGCCCACGCCGCCCAGAAGGCGAGCGGCCAGGCCGGCCAGGCGAACCAGCTGCCGGTGGCGAGCAGGTAGCGCAGCTTCGCCGGCAGGCTGCCCTCGGCGCGGAAGGCGAGCGTCTGCCACTCGAGGAAAGCGTGCGGCGAGTTGAGCGCCAGCAGGAGCGGCCAGCTCATGGCGACGACGAGGAACACCACCAGCGCGATGGCGAGGAAGGCGCCGCCGCGGCGCTGGTGCCATTGCGGCGCGACGAAGCCGCCGGCGAGCGTGGCGAGCGCGAGCGCCGCCGGCGGCACCCAGCTCGCGGCGAGGAAGGCGAGGCCCAGGCCGGCGCCGTAGACGATGCCGGCGCTCACCGGCCGGCGGATGGCGTGCGGCAGCGCCGCCAGCGCGCCGCACAGCGCGGCGAGCGAGGCGAGCTCGGGCAGCGCCTCGTGCGCGTGCACCACCAGCCCGACCGAGCCGAGCAGCAGCAGCACCGCCGCGGCGGCGGCCGCGCGGCCCTCCTCGGCTGGCACCCAGCGCCGCGCCGCCGCGTAGGCGAGCCACAGCGCGAGCGCCAGGAAGAGCCCGGCGGCGAGCCGCGCCGCGGCGTGGAACTCCATCAGCGAGCCGAGCGCGCTGCCGAAGCCGAGCGCCACCCAGTGGAAGAGCGGCGGGTCGTAGACCCAGAGCAGCCCCGCGACGCGCGGCACGAGCAGGTCGCCGCTCGTCGCCATGCCGTGCACGACGCCCAGGCCGAGCGCGTCGTCCGACTTCCACAGGTCGTGCGCGGCGAGGCCGGGCAGCAGGAACAGCGCCGCGAGCAGCACGAGCGCCGGCGAGCCCGGCGGTAGCGCTAGCGGCGGCAGGCGGGGCGTCATGCCCCTCGGACTACTTCGGCTTCTTGGTGTAGCGGCGCTTGAACTTCTCGACGCGGCCGGCGGTGTCGACGATCTTCTGCTTGCCGGTGTAGTACGAGTGCGACTCGGAGGAGACCTCGACCTTGACGACCGGGTACTCCTTGCCGTCGGACCACTTCATGGTCTCGCGGCCCTTGGTGTCGATGGCCGAGCGCGTGAGGAAGGAATGGTTGGAGCTGGTGTCGAGGAAGATCACCGGCCGGTATTCGGGGTGGATGCCAGGTTTCATGTACGGCGCCTCTTCGGGAAGGCGCGGATTATACACAGGAATTCGGGGTCAGACCCCGATCTCCCCAAGCGGGAGCGAAAATTCCGGAGATCGGGGTCTGACCCCGAATTCCTAGAGTCTTCCTCCTCTTTTCAGCTCGAGATAGCGGTTCACCAGCGAGATCGGCAGCCGCTCCGGCTCCACGTCGAGCGTGATCACCCCGGAGGCGCCGATGCGCCGGAAGATGCGCGTGCGCTGGGCGAGGTAGTCGGCGGCGGCGGCGTGGGTGACGGCGCGGTCGAAGCTGTCGACGCGCGCCGAGAGCGCGCGGCCGAGGATCGCCTCGCGCAGCGACGCCAGGACCACCAGGTGCCGGGTCTTCAGCAGGCCGAGCGCCGGCATGAGCGTGGCATCGTCCTCGTCGCGCAGGTTGGTCATCAGGATGACGAGCGCGCGGCGGCGCACCCGCGTCATGATCTCGCGCGCCGCCTGCTCGTAGTCGGGCACCGCCAGCGTCGGCTCGATGTCGTAGGCGCGGTTGAGGATGGCGTTCACCGCCGCCACCGACTTGCGCGGCTCGCTGAAGCGGCTCACCCCGCCCATGGTCATCCTGCCCACCGCGTCGCCCTGGCGCGCCGCCACGTGGGCGAGCAGCAGCGCCGCGTTCAGCGTGTGGTCGAAGTGCGAGAGAGCGTCGTCCGTGGAGTCATCCTTTGCTGCCATGCGCCGGCCGCAGTCGATGACCAGCAGCACGCGCTGGTCCTTCTCGTCCTCGTACTCGCGCGCGATGAGGCGCGCCGTGCGCGCGGTCGCCTTCCAGTCGATGGCGCGCTGCGCGTCGCCCTGGCGGTACTCGCGCAGCTGGTGGAACTCCATGCCCTCGCCGCGGCGGCGCACCTGCAGCACGCCGATCTGCGAGAGGCGGTTGTCGGTGGCGAGCAGCGAGTACTTGGCGAGGGCGCGGAAGTTGGGATAGACCCGCACTGCCGTGCTTTCACCAACAAGTTTTTTCACTTGCCAAAGGCGTAGAGGCGAAAATACGCGCAGCTCCGCCTTCTCGAAGCGCGCCTCGCCGCGCGCCACCGGCCGCGCCTGGTAGGCGAGCTCGGCCCACTGCCGCGGCTCGAGCGAGAGCCGGCGCGGCAGGCCCTCGACCTCGAAGCTCGCCGGGTGGTGGTCGTGCAGCTCGCAGGCGAGGCGCAGGCCCGAGGCGTTGACCAGGCGCAGCTGCACCTCGCTCGGCACGCCGACCGCGAGCGAGGCGGCGACGCGCCGCGCCAGCGCCGGCGCCGGCAGGCGCAGCGCGGTGGCGAGGTCGAGCGCGGCGATGGCGAGCACGCCGCCGGCAAGCATCGCCCATTCGAGCTCGAGGTCCTGGCGTATGGACGCCGCCAGGCCCAGGCCCAGCAGCACCACGATCGCCCAGAGGAGCCGTGTGGCAGGCAGGAACAAGACCTATTTCCGGGGAGCTTCGATCTTTTCGAGCAGGACTTTCAGGATGGCATCGGCGTCCCGGCCCTCGAGCTCGAGCTCCGGCGAGGGCTGGATGCGGTGGCGCAGCGCCGGGATCGCCATCTTCTTCACGTCGTCGGGGGTGACGAAGTCGCGCCCCTCGAGGAGCGCCAGGGCGCGCGCCGCGCGCATGAGCGAGATGCCGCCGCGCGGCCCGGCGCCGGCGACTACGCCCGCCCAGCTGCGCGTCGCGCGCACCACGCGGATCGCGTAGTCGAGCACCGCGTCGTCGGTGCGCAAGCTGGCGGCGATCGCCTGCAGGGTCACCACGGTCGAGGGCTTGACCAGGCTCGCCACCGCCTCCACGTTCAGGCGGTCGCCGACCTGGCCGTCGGTGACGTGGCGCACCATCGCCATCTCGTCGGCCTGGCTCGGGTAGACGATCTTCACCTTGAGGAGGAAGCGGTCGAGCTGCGCCTCAGGCAGCGCGTAGGTGCCCTCCTGCTCGATCGGGTTCTGCGTCGCCAGCACCATGAAGGGCGGCTCGAGCGCGTGCGCGTGCCCCTCGATCGTCACCTGGGCCTCCTGCATCACCTCGAGCAGCGCCGCCTGCGTCTTCGCTGGCGCGCGGTTGATCTCGTCGGCGAGCAGGAGGTTGACGAACACCGGCCCGCGGCGCGTCGTGAACACCTGGTTCTTCGGGTCGTAGAGCGTGTGGCCGGTGACGTCGGCGGGCATGAGGTCCGGCGTGAACTGGATGCGGCCGAAGGCCCCGGCGATGGTGCGCGCCAGCGCGCGCACGAGCAGCGTCTTGCCCAGGCCGGGCACGCCCTCGACCAGCACGTGGCCGCCGGCGAGCAGCGCGCAGATCACGGCGTCGATCACTTCCTTCTGGCCGACCAGCGCCTTGCCGATCTCGGCGCGCATCGCGGCCGCCACCTTGGCGGCCTGGGCAAACTGCTCGGGGCTCGTCGTCATTTGTCGCCTTTCTCCAATGCGCTGTGCACGCGCTGCGCGTGCTGGGTGATGCGGATGAAGTCGGCGCCGCGCATCTGCCCCGCGGCGGCGAGGAACCTGCCCGCTTCTTCTTCAGAAACCCCGATGAGATGCGAAAGTCGTTTCACCCTTTCCTTCTGAGATGCACCGGCAAAGTCGGGCTGCGCGCGGGAGAGGCGCCGCAGCGCCTCGTCGCGCGCCGCGACGACGAGGCGCGAGCGCAGGCCCTTCGCCCAGTAGTAGCGGCCGCTCGCGCGCAGGTGGTCGAGCAGGCGCCGGCGCGCCGGCGGCAGGTCGGGGGCGACCGGGCCGAAGCGCGGCATGATGCGCCAGAGCCAGAGGAGGAGCAGCGCGCCGGCGGCGACGAGCACCGGAGCCGCGTTGGCGGCGAGGAAGCGCCAGAGCGAGAGCCGCTCCGGGCGGAAGAAGACGTGCAGCTGCGCGGCCGGCGTCAGCGTGGCGAGCGACCAGAAGAACGCCGCGTTGTCGTGCTGGCCGATGGCGCCGTTGCGCGCGAAGTTGAGGCTGGTGGCGAGCGTCACCATGCCCTTGCCCCTGCGGTAGGACAGGAGCTTGTCGCCTACGCGCAAGAGCGGTTCCCCCGCCTGCTCGGACCTCAGCCGCATCGGATCGAAGAAGGTCACGGCGAACTTTCCGGCCCGCAGCGGCTTGGTCGGCACGTCGCTCGCCATCTCGCGCTTGGTGGCGAGCGCGTCGAAGAGCGGGTCGGCGACGCCGGGGAACTCGGCCTCCGCGATCAGGTGGCCGCCCGCGTTCACCCAGTTGAGGATCCGCCCGGCGCGCGGCGCGTCGAGCGCCTGGCGGCGGTTGGGCACCAGCAGCACGCCGCCGGGCTTGAGCGCGTCGAGCTCGGGCAGCGAGCGCAGCTGCGCCGTGCCGGCCATGCCCATGCGCGCGGCGAAGCGCTCGGCGGCGAGGAAGGGATTGCGCCGCGCCTCGCCCGAAGGCCCGACCCACTGCTTCCCCGGCGCGCGCTCGTAGGTGTCGAGCCACCACCACACGCCCAGGCCGACGAGGGCGACGATCGCCACCGGAATCCAGAAGCGGGCCCTCATCGCCTCGACCCCCTGACAAGGGGGTCGCGACCCCCGCCTACGCGGGGGGAGCGGGGGGTTGGAAGCAGGGGTTGCGAACCCGAAAATCGGTACGATCGTACCGATTGCCCGGCGGCAAAAGCCACGACGGCGCTCATGCCGCGAAGCCCCGGTAGCCCTTCGCCAGGGCGTCGATCTCCTCGCGGCGCGGCTTGAGGCGCCCGTAGGCGCACAGGCGCCATAGATCGACGAGATTTTTCATGTAGTCCTTCTTCTCGCCCGGCACCAACTGCAGCACTTCTCCTTCGGTATGACTTGCGAGCAGCATCACGCCGAGCCGGTGCACCAGGTGCGAGAGCGCGCCGCGGTAGAGCAGGCCGAGCGCCTCGCGCAGCCTGCCCTCGGCGGCGAGCGCCGCGGCGGCGGCGGCGACGTCGGGCGGCAGCTTCTCGGGCGCGAGCTCCATGCCGAAGAGCGACTCGGGCGGCCGGTAGGGCCCGGGCCGCGGCTGGCGCCATCCGGGCAGCAGGCGCGAGGCCCACCACAGCGCGTAGGCGATCGCCGCGCCGGCGGCGATCCACATGATGACGCGCGCGCCGTCGGAGAGCGCCTTCATCAGGCCCTCGAGCCAGGTGAGGTCGGGCGCGTCGCGCTTCTGCGGCTCCTTGGGATTGCGCTCGCGCCACACCATGACGTCCTTCTCGTGCGGAAACTCGGGCGCCTTCAGGACCTCGGTGATCTCGCGTTTCGGGTCTTTCTGGGCAAGGGAGGGTTGCGGGTGGAAGACCAGGAAAACCGCTGCCAGTACTGCCGCAACCGCTGCGGCATGGCGCTCGGCGATCTTGCGCATCGCCACCTCGATGTCCCAGCCCTCGAGCACGCTGCGGCGGTTGAGGTAGAGCGCGAAGCCGGCGGCGACGTAGAAGGGCTCGAGCAGCGCCACGGCGCCGGCGTAGGCGAGCGCGTCGTCCCAGGTCCAGAAGTCGCCGTCGAAGAGGAGCGTGAAGAAGTCGCGCGTCTCGCGCGCGCTCGCCGGCATGAGGAGCTCGGTGAGCATGCCGAGCGAGAGGTAGAGCACCAGCCACTCGAAGGCGATGCAGGCGAGCGTCAGCCACACCGCGTAGCCGTGCACGCGGCGGCCGAGCTGGCTGCGGCGCGCGCGGCCCTCCGCGCCGCGCTGGCCCTCGAGCTGGCGCACCGGCAGGTAGAAGGAGCGCGCCATGTCGGGCCACCAGCGCAAGAGCAGGTAGGGCACCAGCCCGGCCCAGAGCCACTGCCCGGTCTGCGCGAACACCGCGCGCGTCGTCTGGCGCTCGCCGAAGACGGCGCGCGAGAGGACGTGCAGCACCACGCGGTCGTTCACCGGCTTCAGCCACCAGACGGCGAGCAGCGCCACCCACGGGCGCGACAGCGCCCAGGCGGCGCCGAAGGCGATCGCGGCGATCGCCGCGGCGACGATCAGGTGCGGCAGGTACACCAGGCGCCACCAGCGCTGCAGCATGGCGAGGCCGAGGTCCATCGCCTCCCAGGGCGAGCGCCGGCGCAGCGCGATGGCGATGTCAGCCGGCTGCACGCGCGCGCCCGGCGAAGAGGAAGTAGGGGAGGAGCAGCGCCCAGCCGGCCAGGCCAACAGCGATTTTCCAGAAAAAGGGTATTTCTGTAATCGGAGACCAGAAGGCTTCGACGAAGGCGGCGGCGAAGAACATCAGCGCCGAGCCGTACATCATGCGCACCGCCGGCTTCGCCGAGGCGACCAGCGCGCTCTTGCGCGTCAGGTTGCCGGGCGAGATCACCGCCAGGCCCAGGCGCAGCCCGGCGGTGCCGGCGAAGACGATGGCGATCAGCTCGAGCGAGGAGTGCCCGGCGACGAAGGACCAGAAGGTCTCGCTGTAGCCGACCTGCGTGAGGTAGCCGGCCACCGCGCCGATGATGACGCCGTTCGCGCCGAGGAACCAGACGGTGCCGACGCCGGCGAGCAGCCCGCCGGCGAAGGTCTGGAAGCCGATGCGCACGTTGTTCCAGATGTAGAAGCCGAACATCATCAGGCTGTGGTCGGCTTCCAGCGTGCCGACGCGGCGGTTCGCCGGGTCGTACATCTGGTGGAAGCGCGCGATCTGCTCCGGGGCGAGCAGGTAGTGCACGAACTCCGGGAACGCCTGCAGCGCGGCGAGCAGGCCGGCGAGCGGGCCGAAGAAAAGCACCGACGCGGCGGCGACCAGGCGCCACTCCTCGCGCACCAGGCGCGGGAAGCCGCGCGCCAGGAAGTCGAGCACGCGCCCGCTCTGGCGGCGGCGGTTCTGGTAGAGGACGTGGTGGCCGCGCAGCGCCAGGCGGTTCAGGCGGTCGACGAGCTCGGGGCTGTACTGCCGGTCGGCGGCGAGGGCGAGGCTCTGGCAGAGGCGCCGGTAGCGCGGCGGCAGCTCGGCCGGGTCGAAGGCCGGCTTGCCCTCCAGGAACGACTCGAGCTCGTTCCACTCCTGCGCGTGCATGGCCTCGAAGGCACGCTGCTTCATTCGCGCCCCGCGATGTGGCTCGCCATGCCGAGCAGGCGCGCCGCGGCGCGCTCGCCCTGCAGGCGTCCCACGAGCGGCGCCGGCAGCTCGGCGAGCTCCTCGAGCCGCTCGCGCGTCAGGCTCGGCGCGCGCTCGGCGAGCTCGAGCAGCGCGCGCTGCTCCTCCAGCGAAAGCGCGACGGGGGGGACGACGGGAGGCACTTCGGGGAGCGCGCGCGAGCTGCTTTCCCTGTCGAGCTGATAGACCACCACCGTGCCCGCGGCGAGGTCGCCCAGGCGCTTGAAGTCGCGGTTGGCCATCATCGCCGCCAGGCCGACGCCGTAGAGGAGCGGCAGGAAGTCCGCGGCGCGCAGCAGGTTGCGCGTCAGCGCCCCCGGCCAGCGCAGCGGCGTGCCGTCGTCGTTGAGGACAGCGATGCCCATGGCGCGCTTGCCCGGGGTCTGGCCGCGCCAGGCGGCCTCGAACCACGCCGGCACCAGCCACTCGACGAAGAACGCGGCGAGCAGGATGACGCCGCCGCCCGCCTTGCCGAGGAAGGGCGCGAACATCGACACCACCACCAGCACCGCCAGGCGCAGCACGAGGTCGATCGCCCAGGCGAGCGCGCGCGGCACCGGCCCGGCGAGATGCAGCGTGAGCTCTATGCCTTCGGGTGTCGCGACTCGACGCGTGGTGTCGAGCATCCGGTCCCCTCCCCGGGGACCGATTCTAATGGAGCAAAAAAATCCGGGTCAGGTCAGGGACAGACCCGGGACAGACCTGGACCTGTCCCTGCCTAGCCCCGGCGCATCGAGTCGAAGAACTCGGCGTTGGACTTGGTGGCGCGCAGCTTGTCGATGAGGAATTCGGCCGCCTCGAGCTCGTCCATGGGGAAGAGGAGCTTGCGCAGCACCCAGATCTTCTGCAGCACCGGCTGGTCGATGAGCAGCTCCTCGCGGCGCGTGCCCGAGCGGTTGACGTTGATCGCCGGGTAGATGCGCTTCTCGTGCATGCGCCGGTCGAGGTGCACCTCGAGGTTGCCGGTGCCCTTGAACTCCTCGTAGATGACGTCGTCCATGCGGCTGCCGGTGTCGATGAGCGCGGTGGCGATGATGGTGAGCGAGCCGCCTTCCTCTACGTTGCGCGCCGCGCCGAAGAAGCGCTTGGGCTTCTGCAGGGCGTTGGCGTCGACGCCGCCGGTCAGCACCTTGCCCGAGGCGGGCACCACCGTGTTGTAGGCGCGGGCCAATCTGGTGATCGAATCCAGGAGAATCACCACGTCCTTCTTGTGCTCGACCAGGCGCTTCGCCTTCTCGATCACCATCTCGGCGACCTGCACGTGGCGCGAGGCGGGCTCGTCGAAGGTGGAGGCGACCACCTCGCCGCGCACGGTGCGCGACATCTCGGTCACTTCCTCCGGGCGCTCGTCGATGAGCAGCACGATGAGCGAGATCTCGGAATGGTTGGCGATGAGCGCGTGGGCGATGTGCTGCAGCATCACCGTCTTGCCGGCCTTGGG
>JBQTJF010000074.1:0-6291 GCA_052387375.1 Betaproteobacteria bacterium | reverse complement strand
AGGCCTTTGCCGCGACCATAAGGCCATGACGGGGGAAGACAGAACTGCCGAGGAAGTTGTTTCCCTGAATGGAGAAAGCCTTCTCCGTTACATCGAAAGACTCGCCAGGGCGCTGGCCGGCGTGATCAACGTGCTCGACCCGGACGTGATCGTGCTCGGCGGCGGGATGTCGAACGTCGAGCACCTGTACACCGACGTGCCGCGGCTATGGACGCGTCACGTGTTCTCGGACCGCGTGGCGACGTGGCTGGCACGCAACGCGCACGGGGATTCCAGCGGGGTGCGCGGCGCGGCTTGGCTTTGGGAGGTCAAGTAGACTTTGCAGTCCCGAGAGGAGGAATGTCATGAGGGTCCTGATCGCGCTGGTCATCGCAGTTTTCGCCGGTCCCGCCTGGACTGACGGGGCGAGGCTCGGCAAGGTGCATTTCAAGGTGGAGTGCAACGAGGCCGCGCAGGCCGAGTTCAACGTCGCCATGGCGTACTACCACTCGTTCGCCTGGGCGCAGATGCGCGAGCCGCTGGAGCGCATGCTGAAGGCCGATGCCTCCTGCGGCATGGCGCACTGGGCGCGCGTGCTGGCATCGCTCAACAATCCTTTTGCCTGGCCGACGGTGATCTCGGCGGCCACGCTCGCCGAGGGGCCGCGCCTCCTCGAGGAGGCGGAGCGCACCGGGCTCAAGTCCCAGCGCGAGCGCGATTACGTCCACGCGCTCGCGGCGTTCTTCGAGGAGCAGGACAAGCGCGACCACAAGGCGCGCGCCCAGGCCTTGGAAAAGGAATTCGAGCAGCTCATGCGCCGCTACCCGCGCGACGAGGAGGCGGCGACGCTGTACGCGCTCATCCTCTCCGCCAACTTCGACCCGACCGACAAGAAGTACACCAACCAGCTCAAGGCGGCGAAGATCCTGGAGAAGGTCTTCCTCGACCAGCCCGACCACCCGGGCGCGGCGCACTACCTCATCCACAGCTACGACTACCCGCCGATCGCCAAGCGCGGGCTGAATGCGGCGCACCGCTACAGCAAGATCGCGCCCGACGCGCCGCACGCGCTGCACATGCCTTCGCACGTCTTCACGCGCGTGGGCGCGTGGCGCGAGTCGATCGAGTCGACCCGCGCCTCGGCGCGCGCCGGCGGCGACAAGTCGTTCGACAGGTGGCACGCCTACGACTACATGGTGTACGCGCACCTGCAGCTCGGCGAGCGCGAGGCGGCGCGGCAGGTGGTGGAGGAGGCGCTGCAGGACCCGGCGCGCGTCGATCATCCCGCCACCGCCTATGCCTACGCGGCGATGCCGGCGCGGCTCGCCCTGGAGCGCGGCGCGTGGAAGGAAGCGGCCGGCCTGGAACTGGTTTCTGATTTTCCTTGGAAAAAGTATACGTTGGCCGAGGCCGTTATGGCCTCCGCGCGCGGCATCGGCGCGGCTATGAGCGGCGATACGGCCGCCGCGCGCGCCGAGGCCGAGCGGCTGGAGAAGCTGCGCGCGGCGACGGCGCTTGCCTACTGGCAGGAGCAGCTCGCCATCGAGGGCGAGGTGGTGAAGGGGCTGGCGCTGCTCGCCGAGGGCGACGCCAAGCAGGCGCTCGCGGCGCTGCGCGCCGCGGCGAAGCGCGAGGACGCGACCGAGAAGCACGTCGTCACGCCGGGGCCGCTCGTGCCGGCGCGCGAGGTGCTCGCCTATGCGCTGCTGGAGAGGGGCGAGGCGAAGGCGGCGCTGCGCGAGTTCGAGGCGGTGCTCGCCAAGGAGCCCGGCCGCCTGCGCGCCCTCGCCGGCGCCGGGCAGGCCGCCGAGCGCTCGGGCAACCGCCGCAAGGCCAAGGAATACGCGGCGAAGCTACCCGCGCCTTGAGTCGCCGCGCAGCACGATGCGGGCGTTGCGGTCGAAGGTCCAGTAGGCCCACGCCCAGTCGATCAGCACCACGATGCGGTTGCGGAAGTTGATGAGGAAGTAGATGTGCGCGGCCAGCCAGGTGAGCCACGCCGGGTAGCCCGAGAGGTGCAGCCTGCCGATCATCGCCACCGCGGCGTTGCGCCCGATGGTGGCGAGCTGCCCGTAGTCCTTGTATTTGAAGGCCCTCCGGGGCTGTCCCTGAATCGATAGAAGAACATTCCTGGCGGCGCGCCTCCCCATCTGCTTTGCCGCGGGCGCGATGCCGGGCACGCCGTCCACCGCGGCGAGGTCGCCGACGACGAAGATTTCCGGGTGCCCGGGGACCGACAGGTCCGGCGCGACATGCACGCGCCCGGCGCGGTCGAGCGGCGCGCCGAGCGCGGCGCCGAGCGGCGAGCTCCTCACGCCGGCCGCCCACAGCACCGTCTTCGCCGCGATGCGCTCCTCGCCGAGCGACACGCCCCCGGCATCGACGCCGGTGATCCGCTTCTGCAGGAACACCGCCACGCCGAGGCGCTCGAGCTGCCGGCGCGCCTTCTCGGAGAGGTCCGGCGGGTAGGGCGGCAGCACGCGCTCGCCCGCCTCGACCAGGATGACGCGCGCGGTGCGCGGGTCGAAGCGGCGGAACTCCCCGCGCAGCGTGTGGCGCGCGATCTCGGCGAGCGTGCCGGCGAGCTCGACCCCGGTCGCCCCGGCGCCGATGACGACGAAGGTCAGCCACGCCGCCCGGCGCGCCGGGTCGAACTCGCGCTCGGCGCGCTCGAAGGCGAGCAGGATGCGTGAGCGGATGTCGAGCGCGTCCTCGAGCGTCTTCAACCCCGGCGCGTAAGGCGCCCAGGCGTCGTTGCCGAAGTAGTTGTTGACCGTGCCGGTGGCGACGACGAGGTAGTCGTACGGAACTCGGGCTCCATCCTCAAGATGCACCTGCCTCGCCTGAGGATCGATCTTCTGCACGTCCCCGAGCAGCACCGTGGTGTTCTTCTGCCTGCCGAGGATGTGGCGGATCGGCCCGGCGATGTCGGGCGCCGACAGTCCGGCAGTGGCCACCTGGTAGAGCAGCGGCGTGAAGAGGTGGTGGTTGGTGCGGTCGATGACCGTGACCTCGGCGCGCGCGCGGCGCAGGGCCTGCGCCGCCCAGAGCCCGCCGAAGCCGCAGCCGAGGATGACGACGCGGGGCGCGCTCATGGTGACGCATTATAATGTGGTCACATACCAGGACGGATGACTACATGGATGCGAACGTTCGGGACCTCAAGGCGCAGCTCAGCAGCTACCTGCGCAGAGTGGCGCAAGGGGAGTCGATCACGGTGCGCGTGCGCAAGCGCGCGGTCGCGCGTATCGTACCGGTGCGTCCCGCAGATCAGCCGGCAGACCTTGCGCGCATTCCCGGCGTTCGCTGGAACGGCCGCAAGCCCAGAGGTCTCGCGAGCGGCGAGCGCGTGCCGCGGGGCATGTCGCTCGCGTCCTGGGTAGCCCGAAACCGGCGTTGATCGCCTATCTCGATACCTCCGCGCTCGTCAAGCTCTACGTTCCCGGGGAGGGCTACCGTGCGCTTCGCGCATACGCCGCGCGCGCCGCGGCCCTAGCCACCTCCGCGGTAGCGTACCCGGAGGCGCGCGCGGCGTTCGCGCGTCTTTTGCGCGCCGGCCTTACGAGCGGGCGACAACACGCCCGCCGCATGCGACGCCTGGACGCGGACTGGGACGGCTTTGCCCGGATCGATCTGACCCCCGAGCTCGTTCGCCAGGCAGGCGACGTTGCGGAGCGGTACGGCCTGCGCGGGTTCGACGCCATACACCTGGCGAGCGGGCTTTGGCTGAAGGAACGTTCGGCGGCTGCGCTGGCCTTCGTCGCCTACGACCGGCGTCTGCATGCTGCCGCCGCGCTCGCGGGCATGGCGACGTATCCGCGCCGCTCCAGGGCGACGCGGCGGTGATCGGCGCGATCAAGCCGGGGCTCGCCGGCAGCGCCGAGCTGCTGGTCGGCGAGCAGCACACCGCGCCGCGCGTCGGCAGCGGCAAGGTGCACGTCCTGGCGACGCCGGTGATGATCAACCTCATCGAGGCCGCGGCGCTTGCCGCGGTCGAGCACCTCCTCCCCGCGGGCACCCAGAGCCTCGGCACGCACCTCGACGTGCATCACGTCGCCGCGACGCCGGTCGGCATGAAGATCTTCGCTTCCGCAAGGGTCACGCAGCTCGAAGGGCGCAGGATCCGCTTTGCCGTCGAGGTGAGAGACGAGAAGGATCTGATCGGCCACGGCAGCCACGAGCGCGTGGTGGTGAACGTCGAGAAGTTCGACGCCCGCGTGCAGCGCAAGCTCAGAACACCGTGAGCAGCGCGACGCTCAGCCCGGCGTAGACGGCGACGACCGCCCAGAAGTAGCGCGGCTCATCGCGCCGGCTGACGGTGCGGCCGCCCGGGCCGGATTTCGCGTAGACGCTGCCGCTCGCCGCCGCGTAGAGCGCATACAGCCCGACGAGCGCGCCGAGCGCCTTGAATATCAGAAGGCCCGAGCGCCGAAGAGCCACGGGTGCAGGAGGAGCAGCGCGGCGAGAAGCGCCACGCCGATGCCCGGCCGCAGCCAGCCGATCTCGCGCCAGACGATGCGGTTGCGGCCCTGCGCGACGGCGACGAAAGGGATGTTCGAGGTCACCGCGGCGAAGCGCTGGAAGTCCGGATCGTGGCGCTTTCTCGCGTCCATCAGCACCGTGCCCAGCGCCGCGAGCAGCAGGAAACCGCCGAAGAAGACGATCGACCTGAGGTCGGCACGCGCGACGATGTGCGCGGCCGCCCAGAGCATGACGCCCCACATGAGCGGGTGGCGCGTGATGCGGATCATGCCGCGCGCCGGGTCCTCGCTCTTCAGCAGCTTCTCGGCGCCGACCAGCGAGGGGTTGCGCCAGTAGCCGGTGGCGATGAGGACGAGGGAGAGCGGCATGACGACGAGCGGCACCAGCCGCAGCGGCGTCCACAGCAGCGCTTCGCGCGGCGCCTCGACGTAGGCCCAGATCATCCAGGCGAGCGTGACGAAGGCGACCAGCGAGTACACGCCGCGGTAGGGCCACTCGCCGATGGCGCCGACGAGCGTCGGCTTGAGCGGCGTGCTGGTGACGAAGTGCGTCGCCAGGAAGGCGGCGGTGGCGAGGGCAAGCATCTCTATGTGCGTTTCCTCCCTAGCGCCGATTATGCGCGCAACCAGAACCCGGCGCCCGCCACCGCCAGAGAGGCGAGCGTGACCGGCACGCCCGTCAGCGCGTGGCGCCGCCAGTCGATCTCGATGCCGGCAGCGTCATTGGCGAACTGCAGCACTTCACCGCTCGGCAACACAGCAACATCAAGCACTGCCTTCGATACGTCGATTCCCACCGCTTGCTTGTCGTTCACCGCTCCTCCTCGTGTCCCAGCCTTGCAACAATGCGAGCTCGGGCGCTCGCGCAACCGTTCGGGATTAACAAAGAGATCCGGCGAGGCGACCCTGCTTGTCAACGGGCTAATAGCCCTGGGGGGAAAGGCGGTCTGCCCCGCCGGCACAGCGGTCGAAACAATACGCTTAGCGCGACATACAAGGGGGGAAGCGAGCGGGTTCTTCGCGAGCGGGGGGGTTATGAAAATCGGTACGATCGTACCGATTTTGCATTCTTCGCCCCTCTCTTCCAGCCCCTCCAATTCAACCCCCCGCTCGACTGCCGCGGCGCGGCCGTCTCACGACCCCCTTGTCAGGGGGTCGGAATCAACTGAGCGCCTTGGTCACGATCTCCGCGACGTCCTTGGAGAGTCCCTCGGCGTCGCGGATACGCTCGAGCGCGGTGCGCGCCTTCTGCTGCCGCGCCGCGTCGAAGCGCTTCCAGCGGTCGAAGCCGCGCGACATGCGCGCCGCGACCTGCGGGTTGAGCCGGTCGAGCGCCAGCACCTGCGCGGCGAGGAAGCCGTAGCCGCCGCCGTCGGCGGCGTGGAAGCGCACGTGGTTTGCCGCGAAGGTGCGGATCAGCGCATACACCTTGTTCGGCACCTTGAGATCGAACGCCGGATGGCGCAGCAGCTCGTTTACGCGGGCGAGCGTCCCGGGGAGCCGCGAGCCCGCCTGCACCGCGAGCCACTTGTCGACCACCAGCGGCTCGTCCTTCCACTTCGCATGGAACGCATCGAGCGCCGGCTCGCGTTCCGGACAGTCCAGGTTGGCGAGGCAGCCGAGCGCAGCCATGGTATCGGTCATGTTGTCGGCGCTGCGGAACTGCGTATAGGCGAGGCTTGAAAGCCCCAGCTCGCTGAGGTAGCCGAGGCAGAGATTGCGCAAGGAGCGCCTGCCGATCGACTGGGCGTCGGGCGAATAAGGGCCGGTAAGAGAGTTGGTTTGGTAAGCCTTAAAAAGCTCCTCCTTCAAGGCGCTGGCGAGCGCGCGG
>JBQTJF010000073.1:0-9685 GCA_052387375.1 Betaproteobacteria bacterium | reverse complement strand
GCCGCGGCGAAGGCGCCGGTCGAGGCGCCGCGCGCCGCGCCGGCGCCGGCGCCGCCGCCGGCAGCCGCGAAGCCCGCGCCCGCGCCGCTCGCCAAGACCGTGCCGAAGGCGGCCGAGACCGCCCCGGCGGCGGAGCCGCGCGCGGCGCCGGCGAAGACGACCGGCGGCGGCAACCGCATCGTCGTGCGCTGCGAGGAGGAGTGCTGGATCGAGGTCAAGGACGGCCTCGAGCGGCAGCTCGTGTCCTCGCTCAACCCGGCGGGCACCGAGCGCGTGGTGCGCGGCCAGCCGCCCTTCGAGCTCGTCATCGGCAACGCGCAGCACGTGCGCGTCACCTACAACGACCGCCCGATCGATCTCCAGCCCCACACTCGCGTAGAAGTCGCGCGGTTCACGCTGCAATGAGTCCTTCCGACAGGAGACTGACCCGGCCCGTCCGGGTAGGCAACGTCGTCATCGGCGGCGGTGCACCCATCGTGGTCCAGTCGATGACCAACACCGACACCGAGGACGCGCACGCCACCGCGGGCCAGGTCGAGGCGCTGGCGCGCGCCGGCTCGGAGCTGGTGCGGATCACGGTGAACACGCCCGAGGCCGCCGCGCAGGTGCCGCGCATCCGCGAGCGCCTCGACGCGATCGGCTGCCGCGTGCCGCTGGTGGGCGACTTCCACTACAACGGCCACAAGCTGCTGACGCAGTTCCCCGAGTGCGCGGCGGCGCTCGCCAAGTACCGCATCAATCCCGGCAACGTCGGCCGGGGCGCCAGGCGCGACGAGCAGTTCGCCACCATGATCGAATGCGCGCTGCGCCACGGCAAGCCGGTGCGCATCGGCGTGAACTGGGGCAGCCTCGACCCGGCGCTGCTGGCGCGGCTGATGGATGAGAATGCAGCGAGAGAAGTACCCCAAAGTGCAAATGAAGTGACCAGAGAAGCTGTGGTCCGCTCGGCGCTCGATTCGGCGCGGCAGGCGCAGGAGCTGGGGCTGTCCGCCGAGCGCATCGTGCTCTCGTGCAAGATGAGCCAGGTGCAGGACCTGATCGCGGTGTATCGCAGCCTCGCCGCGCGCTGCGACTACGCGCTGCACCTCGGCCTCACGGAGGCCGGCATGGGCAGCAAGGGCATCGTCGCCTCCGCGGCGGCGATGGCGGTGCTGCTGCAGGAAGGCATCGGCGACACCATCCGCGTCTCGCTGACCCCGGAGCCCGGCGGCGAGCGCACGCGCGAGGTGCAGGTGGCGCAGGAGCTGCTGCAGAGCATGGGCCTGCGCGCGTTCAGCCCGATGGTGAGCGCCTGCCCGGGCTGCGGCCGTACCACCAGCACCGTCTTCCAGGACCTGGCGCAGCAGATCGAAGTCTTTCTGCGGCGAAAAATGCCCGAATGGAAAACCTCCCATCCCGGTGTGGAGAACATGCGCGTCGCGGTGATGGGCTGCGTGGTGAACGGCCCGGGCGAGTCCAAGCACGCCGACATCGGCATCAGCCTGCCGGGCACCGGCGAGGTGCCGGTCGCCCCGGTGTACGTCGACGGGGAAAAGACCGTGACGCTGAAGGGCGAGCGCATCGCCGAGGAGTTCCAGGCGATCGTCGAAGGCTACGTGCGGCAGAAGTACCGCTAGTGGAAAGCGTGCGACCGGCGCTGCTGCGGGGCTTCGAGCAGGAGTACCTGCCGCACCAGCAGCTGCAGTTCAACCGCCTGATCGACATCGCGCGCGCCACGTTCGAGCGCTTCGGCTTCCTGCCGATCGAGACGCCCTCGGCGGAGCGCAAGGAGGTGCTCACCTCCAAGGGCGGCGCGGAGAAGGAGATCTACGCGCTCGCGCGCCTCGCCGCCGGAGACGACGAGGACGAGGCGGCCACCAAGGGCGCGCTGCGCTTCGACCTGACGGTGCCGCTCGCGCGCTACGTCGCCATGCGCGAGCGGGAGCTGGCCTTCCCCTTCCGCCGCTACCAGATCCAGCGCGTCTGGCGCGGCGAGACGCCGCAGGCGAACAAGGGGCGCTTCCGCGAGTTCTACCAGTGCGACATCGACATCATCAACCGCGAGCGCCTCTCGCTCCTCGCCGAGGCCGAGGTCCCGAGCGTCATCTACAGCGTCTTCCGCGAGATGGCGATCGGCGAGTTCCGCATCCGCATCAACAACCGCAAGGTGCTGCGCGCGCTGCTGCACAAGTTCGAGGTCCCCGACGCCCGCGCCGCGGCGGTGCTGCGGGTGCTCGACAAGATCGAGCGGGAGCCGCGCGCCAGGATCCAGGAAGACCTGGAACGCGAAGGCGTCGCGCGCGCGCACGCCTTGTACGAGATCATCGCGGAAAAGCGCGATACCGCCCACACCCTCGGCACCCTGGAGAAGCTTTCGCTCCACGGCCCCGGGGTGGAGGAGCTGCGCGAGGTCGCCGCGGCAATCCGCAAGTTCGGCGTGCCCGAAGCCGCCTTCGCCATCGATCTCGGCGTGGTGCGCGGGCTCGACTATTACACCGGCACGATCTACGAAACCACGCTCGCGGCCTACCCTGAGCTCGGCAGCATCTGCTCCGGCGGCCGCTACGACGACCTGGCGAGCTATTTCACGCGCACCAAGCTGCCCGGCGTCGGCATCTCGATCGGGCTGACCCGGCTCTTTTCGAAGCTGAAGGACGAAGGCGTGCTGCCGAGGCCGGTGAGGACCCCCGCCGAAGTGCTGGTGACCACGATGGACGGCAGGTACCTGGACCGCTACCTGGAATTCGGCCGGCAGCTGCGCGAGGCCGGCATCAACACCGAGGTCTATCTGGAGTCGGGCAAGCTGGACAAGCAGCTGCTCTACGCGGACCGAAAGGGCTTCCGGCTGGCGGTGATCGCCGGCGACAACGAGTTCGGGAGGAACGTCGTGCAGTTGAAGGACCTGTCGGCCAAGACGCCCCGCGACGTGCCCATTGCAGGCATGGTGGCCGCGGTAAAGGAAACCCTCGATGGCACTTGATCTGGAAGAGCAGGAGCAGCTCGCCGAGCTGAAGGTGTGGTGGAAGCAGCATGGCTCGCTCATCGTCGCGGCGATCGCGGCGGCGGCGATCGCGTTCGCCGGCTGGCAGGGCTGGCGCTGGCACCAGGCGAGCCAGTCGGCGCAGGCGGGGGCGCTCTACGACGCGCTCGCGCGCGGCGCGCAGACCGGCGACGCGAAAGCGGTGCGCGACGCCTCTGGCTCTCTCATCGAGAGCTACCCGCGCACGCTCTACGCCGCCATGGGGGCGCTCACCGCGGCGCGCTTCCACTTCGACCGCAACGACCTGAAGAGCGCCAAGGCGCAGCTGCAATGGGCGGTCGAGAGCTCGCCGCACGAGGACTTCCGCGACCTGGCGCGGCTGCGCCTGGCCGCGGTGCTGCTCGACGAGAAGGCGCACGACGAGGCGCTCAGGCTGCTCGAGGCGCCGCACGCCGCCGCGTACCAGGCGCATTACGCCGCGCTGCGGGGCGACGTGCTGGTCGCGAAGGACCAGCCGGCCGAGGCGCGCGCCGCCTACCAGCTCGCGCTCGAGAAATCCGCGCGCCAGGACGGCGCCTTCCGGGACAGCGTGCGCATGCGGCTCGAGGCGCTGGGCGGATGAGGGCGACGCGCGCGCGTGCGGCGGCCGCGACCGCCGCCGCCGTTGCCATCCTCTCCGGCTGCTCGAGCGCCCCGACGGGCCCGAAGCCGGCGCCGCTGCCCGAGCTCGGGCAAGCCAAGCCGGTGCGGGTGCTGTGGCGCGCGGAGGCGGGCGAAGCCGGGCCGTTCGTGTTCTCGCCGGCGCTGGTGGGCGACGCGGTGTTCGTCGCCGCGCGCGACGGCACGGTGCGCCGCCTGGACGCGGGCACGGGCCGGCAGCGCTGGCAGGCCTCGGCCGGGTCGCGCCTCTCCGCCGGCGTCGGCGCCGACGCCTCGAGCGTCGCCGTCGCCAACGAAGAAGGCGAGGTCATCGTGCTCGAGGCCGCCACCGGCAAGCAGCGCTGGCGCGCCCGGGTCTCGAGCGAGGTGCTGGCGGCGCCGGTCCTCGGCGCCGGGCTGGTGATCGTGCGCAGCATCGACAACCGCGTCTTCGCCTTCGGCGCCGAGGATGGGAAGCGGCGCTGGGTCTACCAGCGCGCGGCCTCGTCGCTCATCGTGCGCACGCCGGCGGGCGCGGTGATCGAGGGCGACAGCGTCTACGCCGGGTTCCGCGGCGGCAAGCTTGCCGCGATCGCGCTGTCCAACGGCGGCCTGCGCTGGGAAGCGACGGTGGCGCTGCCCAGGGGCTCGACCGAGCTCGAGCGCGTCACCGACGTGGTCGGCGACCCGGTCGTGCAGGGGCGGGAGGTATGCGCCGCCGCCTACCAGGGAAGGGTGGCCTGCTACGAGATGGCCAACGGGCGGCAGATCTGGGCGCGCGAGCTCTCCACGCTGACCGGCCTGAGCGTCGATGCACGCTACGCCTATTCGACCGACGACCGCGGCGCGGTGCATGCGCTCGAGCGCACGAGCGGCCGCTCGGTGTGGAAGCAGGACCGTCTCGCGCACCGCCAGCTGTCGCTGCCGCTGCCCGCGGGAAACGCAATCGCGGTCGGCGATTTCGAGGGCTACGTGCACTTCCTCGCCCGCGATACCGGCGCGTTCCTGGCGCGACACGAAACCCGGGGCGGCGCCGTGCGCGCCGCGCCGGTGGCGCTGCCCGCGGGGCTGCTCGTGCAGACGGCCGGGGGCACGCTGCTCGCGCTCGCGCCGTGAAGCCGGTCATCGCGCTGGTCGGACGTCCGAACGTCGGCAAGTCGACCCTGTTCAACCGTCTCACGCGCAGCCGCGACGCCATCGTGCACGACGTGCCGGGCGTCACGCGCGACCGCCACTACGGCGAAGGCCGGCACGGCCCCAGGGCCTTCATCGCCGTGGACACCGGCGGCCTCGAGCCGACCGCGCCGCAGGGCATCTTCGTGGAAATGGCGCGCCAGGCCGAGCAGGCGATCGCCGAGGCGGACGCGGTGATCTTCGTCGTCGACGGGCGCGCCGGCCTGGTGCCGGCGGACCGCGAGATCGCGCAGAAGCTGCGCGCCATGAAGGCGACCGTGCATCTCGCCGTCAACAAGACCGAGGGCATGCCGCGCGAGAGCGCGGTGGCCGAATTCCACGAGCTCGGCCTCGGCCCGCCGGCGGCCATCGCCGCCGCGCACGGGGAGGGCGTGCGCGAGCTGATGGACGTCGTGCTCGAGAGATTCGCAGAAGAGGAAGAGGCAGAAGAAAGAGAGGCGGGGCATCCGCGCGTCGCCGTGGTGGGCCGGCCCAACGTCGGCAAGTCGACGCTGGTGAACGCGCTGGTCGGCGAGGAGCGGGTCATCGCCTTCGACCAGCCGGGCACCACGCGCGACCCGATCGAGGTGCCGTTCGAGCGCGGCGGCCGGCGCTACACGCTGATCGACACCGCGGGCGTGCGCCGGCGCGGCAGGACCGGCACGCCGGTCGAGTATTTCTCGATCGTCAAGGCGCTGCAGTCGATCGAGGCGGCGAACGTCGCGATCCTGCTCCTCGACGCGCTCGAAGGCGTCACCGAGCAGGACGCGCACGTCGCCGGCTACATCCTGGAGCGCGGACGCGCGGTGGTGGTGGCGCTGAACAAGTGGGACGCCGCCGGCAAGGAAGCGCGCAGCCGGATCAAGGCCGAGCTGCAATGGAAGCTGGGCTTCCTGGGTTTCGCGGACATTCATTTCATTTCCGCCCGCGACGGCAAGGGTCTTGGCCCGCTCATGCGCTCGGTCGACGCCGCCTATGCCGCGGCGATGGCGCGGCTCGCCACGCCGAAGCTCACCCGCGCGCTGATCGCCGCCGTCGAGCGGCAGTCGCCGCCGCGGAGCGGCCTGGTGCGCCCGAAGCTGCGCTATGCGCACCAGGGCGGCATCAATCCGCCGCGCATCGTCGTGCACGGCAACGCCCTGGACCGCGTGCCCGAGTCGTACAAGCGCTACCTGGAAGGCTTCTTCCGCGACAAGTTCGCCCTGGCCGGCACGCCGCTGCGCATCGAGCTGCGCACCGGGGTCAATCCCTACGCGAAACGCAAGGGCGGGCGCCGCCGGCCTTAATCCTGCCTTAAGTCTCGGCCGTGTATCGAAGCGGGTCCACCTCCGGAGACTCGCGATGCGCGTTGCAAACCCCAGGGATTTCTGGGCCGGGCTTGTGTTCTGCGGCTTCGGCCTTTTCGTGGCGGTTTACGCCGCGACGCACTACAAGCTCGGTACCGCGATACGGATGGGCCCGGGGTACTTCCCCACCTGGGTAGGCGGCCTGGTGGCGCTGCTCGGGCTGGCGCTGTTGATCCGCTCGCTACGCCTATCGGGGCCGCGCCTCGCGCTGCCGCGGCTGCGGCCGATGCTGCTCGTCCTGGGCGCGACGATCGCTTTCGGCTACCTGCTCAAGCCGCTCGGCCTGGTGCTCGCCACGATGCTGCTGGTGATCGTCGCCGCGGCCGGCGGGCACGAGTTCCGCTGGCGCGAGGTACTGCCGCTCGCCGCCGCGCTCGCGGCGTTCGCCTTCGGGGTGTTCGTGTACGGCCTTGAGCTGCCGTTCCCCCTGTGGCCCAAGGCGCTCGGCTAGGCCGCCGTGGACGCCCTCGCCAACCTCGCGCTCGGCCTGCAGGTCGCCGTCTCGCCGGAAAACCTGCTCTACTGCCTGATTGGCGTGCTGCTCGGCACGCTGATCGGCGTGCTGCCCGGCATCGGCTCCTCGGCGACCATCGCCATGCTGCTGCCGATCACCTTCAACCTCGACGCCACTTCCGCGCTGATCATGCTGGCGGGCATCTACTACGGCTCGCAGTATGGCGGCTCGACCACCGCGATCCTGGTGAACATCCCAGGCGAGATCTCCTCGGTGGTCACCGCGCTCGACGGCTACCAGATGGCGCGGCGCGGCCGCGCCGGACCGGCGCTCGCCATCGCCGCGATCGGCTCGTTCGTCGCCGGCTGTTTCGCCACCCTGGTGATCGCGGTGGCGGCGCCGGCGCTCGCCGAGGTGGCGCTCAAGTTCGGGCCGGCGGAGTACTTCTCGCTGATGGTGCTCGGCCTGATTTCGGCCACGGTGCTCGCCCACGGCTCGGTGCTCAAGGCGATCGTCATGATCCTCACCGGGCTGCTGATCGGCATCGACGGCACCGACGTCAACTCGGGGGTGCTGCGCTTCAATTTCGGCATCGCCGAGCTCTCCGACGGCGTGTCGATCATCGCCCTTTTCATGGGTATGTTCGGCGTCGCCGAGGTGATTGCCAACCTCGAGCAGCGCGGCGAGCGCGAGGTTTTCACCGGCACGGTGAAGGGACTGCTGCCGGGGCGCGAGGACCTCAAGCGCGCGGCCGGCCCGATCCTGCGCGGCGCGGGCATCGGCTCGGCGCTCGGCATGCTGCCCGGCGGCGGCAGCATCCTGAGCGCGTTCTCCTCCTACATGGTGGAGAAAAAGCTCTCGCGCCACCCGCAGGAGTTCGGCAAGGGCGCGATTGAGGGCGTGGCGGGCCCGGAAGCCGCGAACAACGCCGGCGCGCAGGCCTCCTTTATTCCCATGCTCACGCTCGGCATTCCTTCGAACGTGGTCATGGCGCTGATGATCGGCGCGCTGATGATCCAGGGTATCGCGCCCGGCCCGCAGGTGATGACCGAGAGGCCGGGCCTCTTCTGGGGAATGATCGTGTCGATGTGGGTCGGCAACCTGATGCTGGTGATCCTCAACCTGCCCCTGATCGGCATCTGGATCCGGCTGCTGCGCGTGCCCTACCGGCTGCTCTTCCCGGCGATCCTGGTGTTCATGGCGATCGGCGTGTACAGCGTGAACAACAATCCGTTCGACCTGCTGATCATGGCGGTCTTCGGGCTGTTCGGCCTGGTCTGCGCCAAGCTCGACATGGAGCCGGCGCCGCTTGCGCTGGGGGTGGTGCTGGGGCCGCTCATGGAAGAGAACCTGCGCCGCGCGATGCTGCTCGCGCGCGGCGACCCGACCGTGTTCCTCACGCGCCCGATCTCCGCCGGCTTCATCCTCGCCTCGGTCGCCGTGCTGGTGGCGCTTTCGCTGCCGGCGCTCAGGCGCAAGCGCGAGATCGTGTTCACCGAGGAGCCGGAGCCTTACCCGAAGAGCACCACGTAGAGGAAGCGTCCCGGCGCCAGCGCGCCGAGGCCGGCGCCGGCCAGCCCGAGGAACGTGCCGATCATGAACCCCTTGTGCGCCCGGACGTTGCCGCGGCGGATGGCGCGGATCGCCAGCGCGAGCGCAATCAGCGTCCAGGCCGAGAGCAGGTGGATGACCGAGAAGCCGGCGCCGTCGCGGATCTCGAGGATCCAGAACGAGGAGAGCGCGACGACAAGCATCAGGCCGACCCAGGTCCGCCCGAGCCGCTTGTGCGCGGGCGTGCCCTTGCGGCGCAGGAGCACGATGGCGCCGACGGCGAGGCCGAGCAGCGCCGCGCCGAGGTGCAGCGCGATCACGACGGCACCCGCGCGCGCAGCGGCCAGCGGATCAGGCCGGCGCTGAACAGCGCCCACCAGATCGCAAGCGGCTGGAAGGGCAGGCGCGCCCAGTAATACCAGGCGGCCTGGGGCAGGCCGTCCACCGCGAGGCCGTTCAGCGCGTTGTGGATGTTCGCTGGAAACACTGCGACGAAGTAGATGCCCAGCGCCACGCCTGCCAAGCGCCTGGTGCGTGCCCAGAGCAGTCCGGTCGCGCCCGCGATCTCAGCCGCGCCGGTAAACAGTACCAGCTCCAGGTGCAGCGGAATCCATGGCGGCATCATCGGCAGGTAGCGGCCGGGGTTGATCCAGTGGTCGCTGCCGACGGCGAGCAGGGCGATCGCCATTGCCAGCCGCATGCGCTGCGGCCAATCGGCGTTGCGGTGGGTGAGGGCGATGGCGCCGGTAAGGATGGCGGCGAGGAGGGCGAAGAACAGCATGTTGACCTTTCCTTGTCTGAAGTTGACAATGGCAACATCAATTTAGCGGAGCATGTTGTCAATGTCAACATCAACCTACCACCACGGCGACCTGCGCACCGCGCTCCTCGCTGCCGCGTCGGATACGCTTGAAGAACAAGGGCTTGCCGCGCTCAGCCTCCGCGAGGTGGCGCGCCGCGCCGGGGTATCGCACAACGCTCCTTATCGGCACTTCGCCGACCGCGAGAGCCTGCTGGCCGAGCTCGCGGCGGAGGGCTTCCGCGAGCTCGGCGCGGCGCTCGCGGCGAAAGCGGGGCGGGACATGGGAGAGGCATACGTCCGCTTTGCGCTCGACCATCCGAACCGATTCCGGCTGATGTTCGGCGGGCAGCTCAGCGCCGGGCGCCACGCCGGCCTGGCGGCGGCAGGGCGCCACACCTACGAGGTGCTGCTGCGGGCGTTCCGCGCACAACCCGGGATCGCGGACCCCGACAAGGCCGCGGCCGCCGCCTGGTCGCTCGTGCATGGCCTGGCGCAGCTGCTGCTCGACGGGCACTTCCGCGAGAGCGCGAACACGCCGCACTTCGTCCGCGAGGTGATCGGCGCCGTCCGCTTCGCCTCGGCTCAGCGCTCCGCGTAGGCGCGGAACTCTTCTACGCAGCTGCCGGGCTCCGCGTGGCAGCGCAGCAGCCGGAAGGCCGGGCTGGCGGCGTTGCGGACCTGCTCGCGATGCTTCTCCCAGATCTCGAGCGCGGCAGGGCCTTCGCCCTGCGCCGCGTACCCCGTCATCGCCGCGAGCAGGA
>JBQTJF010000072.1:0-16753 GCA_052387375.1 Betaproteobacteria bacterium | reverse complement strand
TTGCCCACGCCCTCAAAGCCGCCTCAACATAGCCGCACGTATATACGACCCGCACTCGGCTAAGCTACGGCGCAGAAAGCGAAATCAGACAAACTGCGCGCCACGCCGTAGGAAAGTCCCGCTAGGGCCACGAGCGGGAGGACGCGGTAGGAGATGCTCTTCGAGCCGGCGCCGCCGACCGCGCGCTCAGCCGCTGCTACGAGCTATCGGGGACGCTGCGCGGGCGGCGGCTGCGCGACGCGCAACTCGCCTTAGGCGGCCAGCTTCCGCCAGAGGGGAGGCGCCTTGGTCTCCTTCTCCATGGCATCGAGGTATGCCTCGTGCAGCGCCACTTCCTCGGGCAGCGCCGGCACGACGATGAGATTGGCGACGTCGTGGGCGAGCAGCGACGCGGCCGCGGCGGCCGCTTCCGGGGTCTCGAGCTCCATGACCAGGCTTTCCTGGCCGCGCGTCATGGCGAGGTAGCACTCGGCGAGGAGGCGCGCGTCGAGCAGCGCGCCGTGCAGGGTGCGGTGGGAATTGGCGACGAAGTAGCGCTCGCACAGGGCGTCGAGCGAGTTCTTCTTGCCGGGGTGCAGCTCGCGCGCGTGCGCGAGCGTGTCGGTGATCTTCGCCACGTGGTCGGCGAGGCGGCCGAGGCCCGCCATGCCGAGCTCGAGGTCGAGGAACTCGACGTCGAAGTCGGCGTTGTGGATGATCAGCTCGGCGCCGCGCACGAAGTCGAGGAACTGCGGCGCCACCTCGGCGAACTTCGGCTTCGCCGCGAGGTCTTCGCGCGTCAGGCCGTGCACCCGCGAAGCGGCCTCCTCGACCTCGCGCTCGGGGTTGACGTAGGCGTGGAAATGCCGCTCGCTCACCCGGCGCGACAGGATCTCGACGCAGCCCAGCTCGATGATGCGGTCGCCCAGCTTCGGGTTCAGCCCCGTCGTCTCGGCATCAAGGACGACCTGCCGCGTCATCTGGTATCCCCTTGTTGGCGAGCTTGTCGGCCCGCTCGTTCTCGGGGTGCCCGGCGTGCCCGCGCACCCAGTGCCATTCTACGTCGTGCACCGCGGCCAGCTTGTCCAGGCGCTGCCACAGGTCGACGTTCTTAACCGGCCTGCGGTCCGCGGTGCGCCAGCCGCGGCGCTTCCACTGCCCGATCCAGCCCGAGATGCCCTTCTGCACGTACTGCGAGTCGGTATAGAGGCGCACGCGGCTCGGGCGCTTGAGCGCCTCCAGCGCGCGGATCACCGCGGTGAGCTCCATGCGGTTGTTGGTGGTATCCGCCTCGCCGCCCCAGAGCTCCTTCTCCGCGCCCCGCGCGCGCAGCAGCGCGCCCCAGCCGCCGGGGCCGGGATTGCCGCGGCAGGCGCCGTCGCTGTAGATCTCCACCACATCCTCACTCATGGTTCCGGATCGACCGTTGCGGCGAGCGCTGCGGTATGGGCGCCAGCGCCCGGCGCCGCGCGCGCTCGCGCCGCCAGGTGGGGGCGATGAGACGCATGCCGTGCACGCGCTTGACGGCGCGGATGATGTACAGGCCGCCCGCGACCGGCCACCAGCGTGCCCCCGCCCTCTCCATGAAGGCGAAGCGCTCCAGCCACAGGCGCTGGCGGAAGGGCGGCGCGTAGCAGCCGAAGGCGCCGCCGTTGATCTCGAAGCCGAGCACGCGCAGCCAGTCGCGCAGCCGCAGCAGGCCGATGAAGCGCGCGTCCCAGGGCGCCCCGGCGCGCCGCGGCGTGAAGAGCTGGCGCGCCCGCCAGAGCGAGGCGGTGTTGAAGCCCGAGATCACCACCTGCCCCTCCGGCATCAGCACGCGCTCGGCCTCGCGCAGCACGTCGTGTGGATGCTCGTGGAACTCCAGCACGTGCGGCAGCGCGAGGAGGTCGACGCTCTGCGTGGCGAGCGGCAGCTGCACCGGGTCGGCGGCGAGCGCCGCGCCCGGCTCCAGCGCCAGGGTGAAGCGGAACTGGATGCGGTTCTGTCGCAGGAAGTCGACCTCGGGTAGGCCGATCTGTACTGCCCGGAAACCGAACACGTCATCAACAGCGCTGTCAAACTGGGCGATCTCCCAGTCGAGCACGTACGAGCCCTGGGGGGTGGAGAACCACCCGGAAAGAGATGACCGCCCGCCGTTATACTTCTGCGCCCCGTTCTGCACGAAGGACTGCCGGACCATGCTCGAGATCGTCCCGGTCAACGCGTTCAAGGACAACTATATCTGGACGCTGCGCTCCGCGAGGCACGCCGCGGTCGTCGACCAGGGCGAGGCGACGGTCGACCGGCCGGTCGCCGAGGGCGACACGGTGAGCGTCCCCGAGCTCGGCGCCTCCTTCTCCGTGCTCGACATCCCGGGCCACACGCGCGCGCACGTTGCCTATTATGGGGCAGGGGCGCTGTTCTGTGGCGACATGCTGTTCGCCTGCGGCTGCGGGCGACTCTTCGAAGGCACGGCGCAGCAGATGTACGCGTCGCTCTCGAAGCTGGCGTCGCTGCCCGACGAGACGAAGGTGTACTGCGCGCGCGAATACACCCTCGCGACGCTGCCTAGCAGACTCGGCGAGGAAAAGGCGACCAACCCGTTCCTGCGCTGCCTGCAGCCGGCGGTGATCGAGTCGGCCAACAAGTACCTCGGGGCGAGGGCGGCCGATCCTGTGAGAGTATTCGCTGCTATCAGGGACTGGAAGAACCGCTTTTGAACGCTGCGCGCACCATCGCCCTCGCCGCCGCGGCCGCGCTGCTGCAGGCCTGCGCCGCCACGCCGCCGGCCGAGGAGCCGCCGCCGGAGCCGGTCGCCGCCGCGCCGGAGCCGCGGCCGGCGCCGCCGGCCGAGCGGCCGCCGCCAGCAGAATCGAGACCGCGGCTGGCGCAGCCGGCCCCCGAACCGCCGCCGCCTGCGCCGCTCGACGCCACCAAGCTGCCGCCCTTCGACGGCGAGCGCGTGGTGGTCACCGAGCCGCCCAGCCCGCGCACCATCGACCGCACCGCGGCGCCCGGCGACCTCTGGCAGCGCATCCGCCAGGGCTTCGCCATCCCCAACCTCGACAACAAGCTGGTGCAGCAGCACACCGCGTACTACGCGCGGGAAAAGGACTACCTGCAGCGCATCTTCGACCGCAGCAAGCTCTACCTGTACTACATCGTCGAGGAGATCGAGAAGCGCGGGCTGCCCACCGAGCTGGCGCTGCTGCCGATGATCGAGAGCGCCTTCAACCCGATGGCCTACTCGCGCGCACACGCCTCGGGCATCTGGCAGTTCGTCCCCGGCACCGGCAAGCGCTACGAGCTGCAGCAGAACTGGTGGTACGACGGCCGCCGCGACATCGTCGCCTCGACCAACGCCGCGCTCGACTACCTCACCTACGTGTACGAGATGCACGGCGACTGGCACCTCGCGCTCGCCTCCTACAACTGGGGCGAGAACGCCGTGAAGCGCGCCATCGCCAGGAACAAGAAGGCGAAGAAGCCGACCGACTACGCCAGCCTGCGCATGCCGCGCGAGACCAGGCAGTACGTGCCCAAGCTCCAGGCGATGAAGAACATCATCGCCAACCCGGCGCCCTACGGCATCAACCTCGACCCGATCCCCAACGAGCCCTACTTCGCCGTCATCACCGAGACGCCGGACATGGACGTGCAGCTCGCCGCGGCGCTCGCCGAGATGCCGGTCGAGGACTTCATCGCCCTCAATCCCGGCTTCAGCCGGCCGCTCATCCGCGCCTCGGTGGCGACGCGCATCGTGCTGCCGGCGGACAAGGTCGAGGTGTTCCACGACAACCTGGCCAAGTACGACGAGAAGTCGCTCGTCTCCTGGGAGGTCTACCACCCCAAGCGTGGCGAGAGCCTGGTGGCGATCGCGAGGAAATACCACGTCAGCGTCGACGACCTGAAGCGCGTCAACGGCATCCATCCCCGCTCTTCGAAGATGCCGCAGGTGCTGGTGGTGCCGATGAACGGCGAAGCGAAGGATGCCGCGCGCGCCCTGCCGATCATGTACGCGCCGCCGATCCCGGTGCAGAGCGCCGTGCGCGGCGTGCACGTCGTGCGCCGCGGCGACACGCTGAGCGGCATCGCCAAGCGCTACCGCGTGCGCGTCGCCGACCTGAAGCGCTGGAACACGCTGGGCCCGCACCTGCAGATCGGGCAGAAGGTCTACATCCGCGTGCGGTAGCAGCGCGGCGGTGCAGCAATTGCAAGACACTGTCCGCGGGTGTGACTTTTGTCACGCGTTACCGGTTTTCCTGAGTTCGGACCGGGGCCGGTCGGTGCTATGACGATGCCATGGCGTTCCCGATGGAGCGGTTCGCCGCAGAGAAGGAAGTGCGTTTCCAGCGGCGCTATGCGGAGCGATCGATCCCGTTCATCCGCGTGTCCTTGCCCATCGCAGTCACGTTGTACCTCTTCTTCATCGCCTGGGACTTCTACATCGATAGCACGTTGCTGTTGTACACGTTGGCCGTTCGCCTGCCGTTCAGCTTCTTCGCGGTCGCGGTCTTCGGTTTCACTTTCCTCAAGTCTTTCGAGCGCTGGTCGCAGATCATTCTGAGCGTCACCGTGGTGCTCGGCGCCGCCGGTGTGATGCTGGTGCTTGCCATCCTGCCCAATGGGTTCACCTACGGCACGCCCGGGCTGCTGCTCGTCGTCATGTACGCCTGCGGCATCATCCGCCTGCTGCTCGTGCCGGCGTTGATCACCTGCGGCGCCATCGTAGCGCTCGCCAACGCCGTGCTTGCGCTCAAGGGCGCGGCTGCCTTCGAGGTCTTCAATACCAACGTGTTCGTCGTCTCGGCGTCCATCATCGGCCTGAGCTATACGGCGTTGCTCGAGTGGATGGAGCGGCGCGCCTTCAGGCTCGAGGACGGGATGCGCAAGGAGAAGAAGGCGAGCGAGGCGATGCTGCGGGACTTCCTCCCCGACCGCATCAAGGAGCGGCTGCGCGACGGTGAGTGCTCCATCGCCGAGCCGGTGGGCGAAGCCACGGTGCTCTTCGCGGACATCGTCGGTTTCACCGCGCTAAGCCATCGGCTCGCGCCTGGCCACCTGGTGGAGCTGCTGAGCGACATCTTCACCAAGTTCGACGAGATCGCCGAGCGCAATCGGGTCGAGAAGGTGAAGACCATCGGCGACAGCTACATGGTCGTCGCCGGCGTGCGTACGCCATGGCCGCGCAGCGCGATGGCGGTCGCCGAATTCGCCATCGCGGCGCTTGCCTTCGTCAAGGACTACAGCGAGAAGAACGATCTGCCGCTGCAGGTGCGTATCGGCATGGCGACCGGCGCAGTGGTCTCCGGCGTCATCGGCACTCGCGTGCCGATCTTCGACCTTTGGGGCGAGACGGTTAACGTCGCCAGCCGGCTGGAGGCCGAGGGCATCCCCGGAGCCATCCAGGTTTCCGAAAGCACCTTCTGGAGGCTGCGCGGCCAGTACGAGTTCCAGGAGCGCGGCGTCCTGAAGCTCAAGCACGGCCTGGCCGTCAACGCTTATCTGCTCACCGGCCGCAAGGTCGCGGCGGGCGTCGGGCTGCACGTAGTGGGCGAGGCGGCGCGCGAGCTGGCGCCGGAGAGGAAGGAAGCGTGAGCGCGGTCACCGTCGTTCGCGCGAGCCCCCGACGGCGCGCCAGCGACGCGGTGAGCGAGGCTTCCGGCAGGAACCTTTGTCCGGAGTACTGCGAGACGGTGGAAGCCGCCGCGGGCCTGCTTGCGGAGTACCGGTCGCGGCTGCGCGACGACTCCCCCGGACTTGCGACTTCGTCCGTCTGCGAGGCCTTCTGCACCTTGGTGGACACCCTTTGGGATGACTGGCGCCCCGTGTGGCGCAACGCCTTCGATTGCATCGCAGAGCTGACAAAGAGCCCGGAACGAATGGCGGCGGCCAAACGGTACACCGAGTCACTCCTCACGCGCGAGCTGCTGTCGGCGCCGATATGGCGTCAGGCGTACACCAAGCCGCGCGGCTACTGCGGCGACTACGTGGTGATGAACCACATCTACGACGGCCGGCCGCTCGGCGAGACCACGTTCGCGCGGCTCGCGCACGCTTTGGCGATGCGCATCGGCGAGTTCGTCCGCCGGCGCAGGGACCTGGTGCGGGCAGCCATCGAGGACACCATGAAGCGCGGATGCCGCGACACCACGATCATGAGCCTCGGCTGCGGCCCGGCGCGCGAAGTCGCAGATTTCGCGGCGAGCGGTGCCAGCGAAGGCGCGCCGGTCACCTTCGTCCTCGTCGACCACGACGAAGAAGCGCTGCAGTTCGCCGGCGCCTCGATAGCCCGGGCCCTCCGCGCGCCCGGCGGCCACCCGCGGCTGCGGGCCGACTTGCGCAAGCTGTCCGTCCTGCGACTCCTGCGCGACGTCTCTCCCGCGGAGGCGGTCGGCAGCGCCGACCTCATCTACAGCGCTGGTCTGTTCGACTATTTCAGCGACCGCACCTGCCGCCTGCTCGCCACCAGGCTCTATGAAGCGCTCCGCCCCGGCGGGGCGCTTCTGCTGGGCAATATGAAGGCAGACACCGACATGCTCTGGCCGCTCTACCTCATCGCCGACTGGTCGCTGCAGTATCGGACCGCGGAGAGCGTCATGAGCTGGGCCGGCGAGCTGCCCGGTGCGGAGGTGTCCCTGCGCACCGAGACCACCGGGTACGACTATCTGCTTACGGTAAGAAAGCCCTCCTAGCCGCTCACTCGACCGCCGGCACCGCGGCGAGCAGCTCCTTCGTGTAGGGATGACGCGGCAGGCGCAGCACCTGGTCCACCTCGCCGTGCTCGACGATCTTGCCTTCGCGCATCACCGCGACCTCATGCGCGAGGTAATCGACTACCGCGATGTTGTGCGTGATGAAGAGGTAGGCGATGCCGTGGCGCTGCTGCAACGAGCGCAGCAGGTTGAGGATCTGCGCCTGCACCGAGACGTCGAGGGCGCTGGTCGGCTCGTCGCAAACGAGCAGCCTCGGGTTGACCGCCAGCGCCCGTGCGATGGCGATGCGCTGGCGCTGCCCGCCGGAGAACTCGTGGGGATAGCGCCCCATCGCCTCCGGCGGCAGGCCGACCTCGGAAAGCAGGTCTTCAAGAATTTTGAGTCGTTCGGCGTCCGTGCGGCCGACCCGCAGGGCGCGCATGCCCTCCAGCAGGATCTCGGCGACGCGCAGCCGCGGGTTGAGCGAGGCATACGGGTCCTGGAAGATGGTCTGCATCGCCCCGCGGCGCGAGCGCATGGCCGCGCGCGGGAGGCCCGCGATGTCCTGGGCCTCGTAGCGCACCGCGCCGGAACTCGGTGGGATCAGCTGCAGGATCGCCTTGCCGGTGGTGGTCTTGCCGCAGCCCGACTCCCCGACCAGCGCCAGGGTGCTGCCTTCGCGCAGCGAGAAGGAGACGCCGTCGACCGCCTTGACATGGCCGACGGTGCGCCGGAAGATGCCGCGGCGGACAGGAAAGTGGACCTTGAGGTTCGCGACCTCGAGAAGGACCCGCTTCTCCTCCGCTTTGCCGCGAAATTCTTCTTTAGCAGCATCCAACTGCCGAGGCGCCGCCGGGCCCTGCTCGCGCAGGTGGCAGCGCGCGCGGTGCCCGGGCAGGGGCTCGAGCAGCGCCGGCGCCTCGACGCGGCAGCGCCCGAAGACGAAGTCGCAGCGCTCGGCGAAGCGGCAATGGCCGAACTTCGCCGTCAGCGGCGGCACCTGGCCGCGGATCACCGCGAGCTCGCGCGCGCGGCGCTGCGGCGAGGGGAGCGCCGCGAAGAGCTTCTGCGAGTAAGGATGCTGCGGCGCGCGGAAAAAAGCTTCGCGCCCGGCCAGCTCGACGATCTCGCCCGCGTACATGACCGCGACGCGGTCCGCCATCCGCGCGACGATGCCGAGGTCGTGCGTGATGAGGAGCAGCGCCATGCCGCGCTGCGCCTGCAGCGCCTTCAGCAGATCGAGGATCTGCGCCTGGATCGTCACGTCGAGCGCGGTGGTCGGCTCGTCGGCGACCAGCACCTCCGGGTCGACCGCCAGGGCGGCGGCGATCATCACCCGCTGCTTCTGCCCGCCGGAGAGCTGGAAGGGATACTGGTGATAGCGCTGCTCCGGCTCCGGAATGCCGACCGCGCACAGGAGCTCGAGCGCCTTGTCGCGCATGCCCTTGCTTCCGGCGTGCCGCGCGATCACTTCCTCGATCTGGTGGCCGACGGTGAGCACCGGGTTCAGGGCGGTGGCGGGCTCCTGGAAGATCATGGCGATGCGCCGGCCGCGCACCGCGCGCATCGCCGCCTCCGGAAGCGCCAGCAGCTCGGTGCCATCCAGCGCCACCTTTCCTTCGGGGATGCGCGCCACCTCGGGCAGCAGGCGCATCAGCGACAGCGCCGTCATCGACTTCCCGCAGCCCGACTCGCCCACCAGCGCGAAGCATTCGCCGCGCCGCAGCTCGAAGTCCACCCCGTCCACGGCGCGCATCGTGCCGCGCGCGGTATCGAGCACCGTATGGAGGTTCTCGACCTGGAGGACGGCGCTCATGCGGTTTCTCGGGATGTAACCGATCGGTTACATTTCACGCGCCGGCGAGCCGGTTTCCAAGCCCGGTAAAAACAACCCCCCCGCGCGCAAGCTCGCTCCTCCCTTGTGAGGGGGGCAGCACCCCGCGCGGCGAGGCTCATGCCGTCACCAGCCCTCCGACCCGCACGCGCGGGTCGAAGCCGTCGCGCACCGCGTCGGCGAAGAGGTTCGCGGCGAGCACCAGCACGAACATGAAGAAGAAGGCGGCGCCGAGCGACCACCAGACGATCGGCTCGCGGCCCATCTCCAGGCGCGCGGCGTTGATCATGGTGCCGAAGCTGGTGGTGGCCGGGTCGACGCCGACGCCGACATAGGAAAGCACCGCCTCGGCCAGCACCAGGCCGGAGAAGTCCATGACCATGGCGATGATGACGATGTGCGCGACGTTGGGCAGGATGTGCCGGCCGAGGATGCGCGCATCCGAGACGCCGAACGCGTGCGCGGCCTGGATGTACTCGAGCTGCGAGAGCTTCAGCGCCTCGCCGCGCAGCAGGCGCGCCAGGCCGGTCCAGCTGGTCAGGCCGAGGATGGCGCAGAGCACGAGCAGGCGGAAGTCCGCGCGCTGCGCGGCGGTGGCGAACCACTCGGGATTGCGGTCGATCAGCACCTGCATCATCAGCACCGCGGCGGCGATGAGCAGCACGCCGGGGATCGAGTTGAGCGTCGTGTACACGTACTGGATGACGTCGTCGACCCAGCCCTTGAAGTAGCCGGCGGCAATGCCCAGGGCGACCCCGAGCGGCAGCAGCACCAGCGTCGTCAGCGTGCCGATCACCAGGCTGGTGCGGATCGACTTCAGCGCCTGGAACAGCACGTCGTTGCCGACCTTGTCGGTGCCCAGCACGTGCCAGTGCTGCGAGAGGCTGAGCGCCGGGCCGGCGAGCGCGAGCACGACGCCCAAGGCGGCCCAGCCCGCGCCCCAAGGAACATGAGGGCATCTGCGGCGCAAAAGGCCTCGAAGGGCGAGGAAAAGGACGGCCCACGCCGCCCCCGATACGAGAAGACCTCTCGCCGCCAGCCAGGCGATGTCGCCGGGGGCGTCGGCCTCGTCGTGCAGGTGGCTGCCGCCGAAGCGCAGGCGCGGATAGTCGCGCACCGTCTTGCCGCCGCCCACCTCGATCTGCTCCTTCGCGTAGAGGCGGGTGGCGAGCGGCGCGGAGTAGGTCTTCTCGCCGCGCTCCCGCAGATGGGCGAGCGCGAAGTCGAGGAGCGATTGCTCGGCGATCGACGGCGGGCGCCGGAAATGCAGCGAGTCGGCGAGCCCCACGGCGATGAAGACGAGGAGGATCGTCGCAGATGCCACTGCGGCGCGCGACCGGAACACGCGCCGCCACGGCGCCGCGAGGTGCGAGCGGCGCGCGCAGTACCAGCCGTAGACCGCGATGCCGAGCACGAGCAGCCCTAGCAGCGCGTCGGTGTAGAGAACGACCGGCCGCATCAGTCGAAGCGCACGCGCGGGTCGACCAGCGTGTAAGACAAGTCGGTGAGCAGCAGCCCGACGATGTAGAGCACCGAGCCGATGAACACCATCGAGCGCACCACGGCGAAGTCCTGCGCCTGGATGGCGTCGATGGTGTAGCTGCCGAGGCCGGGAATGCCGAAGAAGGACTCGGCGATGAGGCTGCCCATGAACAGCAGCGGGATCACCACCACCGCGCCGGTGAGGATGGGGATCATGGCGTTCTTCAGCACGTGGCGGAAGAGCACGACCGATTCGGCGAGGCCCTTGGCGCGCGCGGTGCGCACGTAGTCGCGCCCCATCTCCTCGAGGAAGATGGTGCGGTACCAGCGGCTGCCCGAGCCGATGCCGCTCACCACGCCGATCAGCACCGGCAGGATGACGAAGCGCGCGGCGTCGAGGCCGCCGTCGTAGCCCGAGATCGGCACCAGATTCCAGAGCTTGGAGATCACATACTGGCCGCCGATGATGTAGAAGAGCGCCGAGATGGACATCATCGCCACGCACAGCACCACGCCCCAGAAGTCGAGGTAGGTAGCACGGAAGAAGGCCATCAGCAGCGCGAACGTGATGTTCACGAGCAGCCCGACCAGGAACACCGGCACGGCGAGGGCCAGGCTCGGGCCCATGCGCGTGCGGATCTCCTGGCCGATGTCGCGCCGGTCCTCGGCCAGCCCGAAGTCGAAGGCGAAGAGCTTGAGGGACTTCTCGTAGAAGATGGTGTCGGTCAGTTTGGCAAGACCTGCTTTCTCAGAAGCAAAGAACCGCGGCCGGTCATAGCCCCTTTCCTGCTTCCACTTCTCGACCGCCTCGGGCGTCACCCGCTTCACCCCGAGCTGCATGCGCGCCATGTCGTCGGGCGTGTTGACGACGAAGAACAGCGCGAAGGTGATCAGGTTCACCCCGATGAGGATGGGGATGGCGTACAGCACGCGCCTGGCAATGTAGGCCAGCACCTAGAAAATGCTTCCGATCGGAAGCATTTGAGTTTTTGTCTTCATGACGCCGGGCGAGCGGCCATGCGCTCGCGCTTCCGGTAGGTTCTTATCGCAGGGACCGCGCTGACGATCAGCAAGAGCACGATCAGCACCGCCGGCCAGACCACCGGCTTGTTCCATTCGGCGCGCGCCGCCTCGCGCTTCGCCACGTCGAGGCGCAGGTACTTGGTGGTGTTGCCCGCCATGTCGTTCGGCTTGGCGTTGGCGAGCCAGCCGTGGCGCAGGCTGAACTCCTTGGGATGGAAGCCGAAGATCCAGGGCGCGTCGCGGCGCAGGACCTCCACCATGGCGTCGATGACGCGCTGCCGCTCCGGCGAGTTCGGCATGTTCTTCATCTGCTCGAACAGCGCGTCGAACTTCGGGTTGACGTAGTTGGAGCTGTTGGCGCCGGCGCCGTCGGCGCGCGCCTGCGGGCCGTGCAGGAGGAAGAGAAAGTTTTCCGCGTCGGGGTAGTCGGCCGCCCAGCCCAGGCCGTAGAGCTGCTGCGTCCCCTTGCGGATCTTCTCCTGGAAGCGGTTCCAGTCGGTCTCGCGCACCTCGAGCTGGAGGCCGAGCTTGTCGAGCTGCTTGCGCCACCAGTCGAGGCGCGGCTTGTCGCCCGGCCCACGCGAGGTAGTGTCGAAGTAGAGGAGCAGGGGCGCGCCGGTCTTCGGCTCGCGCCCGCCGGGGTAGCCCGCCTCGGCGAGCAGCTGCCTCGCGTCCTCGATCGGCCGGCGCTGCTCCCGCCCGTCGCGCCACACGTGCGTCACCGGATTGATGCCGTCGGCGCCCTCGCGGCGGCCGAAGATCCCGGCCGGCACCGGGCTGTGCCCCACCACGCCGCGGTTGTTGTGGAAGATCGACAGGAACTCCTCCATGTCGACGGCGATCGAGATGGCCTGGCGCAGCTTGCGCGCGCGCTCCGAATTACCGCCCACCACGGCGTCTTTCATGTTGAAGCCGAAGTAGTAGATCGTGGCCGAGACGAGCATGCTCAGCCGGATGCCTTTCTCGATCATCTCGGGCGAGGGCTCGGAGGCCCCCTCGATCGACACGCGCACCGCCTGGTCGAACTGGTCGGAGGTGATGCCGGCGGCGTCGTAGTAGCCCTGCAGGAACTTGTTCCAGTACGGCACGCTTTCCTTCTCGCGGCTGAACACCACGCGGTCGATGAACGGCATGGTCTTCCCGGCATCGGCCAGCAGGCCGGCGGCCTCGTCCTCCGGCTCGCCTTCGGAGGGATAAGGCTCGCCGCGAAAGTTCGGGTTGCGCTCGAGCACCATGCGCGCGTTCGGGTTGTTTTCCGAGAGCATGTACGGCCCGGTGCCGACCGGCCACCAGTCGAGGGTGAAGTTCTTCTCCGCCATCCCCGGCTGGTGGAAGAACTTCTCCGCCTCCCAGGGCATCGGCGCGAAGAACGGCATCGCCAGCCAGTAGACGAACTGCGGGTAGCGGCCCTTCAGCCTGACGCGGTAGGTGTAGCGGTCGACGGCCTCGACGCCTTCCAGCGCATGCTGGCGCAGGTCGAGCCATTTGGAATGATCCTGGTCGGCTTCCCGCACGCGCTTGGCAAACTCCGGCATGCCGACGATGGTTTCCGACATCAGGCCGAGGATCGGCGAGTGCAGCCGCGGGTGCGCGAGGCGCTTGATCTGATAGACGTAGTCGTCGGCGGTGAGCTCGCGCGTGCCGAGCGGCAACGCATAGGGGGTTTTAAGGTCGTCGATTCTGCCTGCCGATAGCTTGTGGTTCTCTTCCACGAAGCCGGGATGCGGCTGGTAGCGGATGCCCGGCCTGATGCGGACCTCGTAGACCGTGAACTTGCCGCCGCCGATCTCGCGCGGCTTGGGCACCTCCACCGCGGTGAGCGGCACCAGCTCGTAAGGGCGCTTGAGGTAGTGGTATTGCAGCGGCGGCTCGAGCACCTGGCGGATGAACTGCGACTCGTCGGTGGTGTAGGACTGCACCGGATCGAGGTGCTTCGGGCGCTGCACGAACGCCGAGTAGAGGATGTTCTTGCCGCGCTCCGACGCCGGGTACGGATCGTTCCAGACCTCGCCGCATCCGGCGAGAAACAGCAGCAATATCAGAAAGATGCGCACGTCGCGCCTATAATACTTGCCATGGGACTACTCGCCGGCAAGAAGATTCTCGTCACCGGGCTGCTATCGAACCGCTCGATCGCCTACGGCATCGCCAAGGCGGCGCATCGCGAGGGCGCCGAGCTCGCCTTCACCTACCAGAACGAGCGCTTCCGCGACCGCGTCGCGGACATGGCGGCGGAGTTCGGCTCGAAGATCGCGGTGCCGTGCGAAGTGACCAGCGACGCAGAAATAGATTCTCTGTTCAAGGAACTGGGCAAGGCGTGGGGCGGGCTCGACGGCCTGGTGCACGCCATCGCCTTCGCGCCGCGCGAGGCGATCGCCGGCGACTTCGTCGAGGGCATCTCGCGCGAGGGGTTCCGCCAGGCGCACGACATCTCGGTCTACAGCTTCCCCGCGCTCGCCAGGGCGGCCTTGCCTCTCCTCCGCAAAGATTCTTCCTTGCTGACGCTGACTTACCTGGGCGCGGCGCGCGTCGTGCCGAACTACAACACCATGGGTCTCGCCAAGGCGAGCCTCGAAGCCTCGGTGCGTTACCTCGCCGCGAGCCTTGGCCCGCGCGGCATCCGCGTCAACGGCATCTCCGCCGGGCCGATCAAGACGCTCGCCGCCGCCGGCATCGGCGGCTTCGGCAAGATCCTGAAGTTCGTCGAGGCGCACGCGCCGCTGCGCCGCAACGTCACCACCGAGGATGTCGGCAATGCCGCCGCGTTCCTGCTTTCCGACCTCGCCGCGGCGATCACGGGCGAGATCCTCTACGTCGACGCCGGCTTCAGCCACGTCGTTGCCGGGATCGGCGCTACTTCGTCTCCAGATTAGCCTGCCGCACCTCGATGTCGGCGCGGCCGCGCAGGCTGTCGACGTACGCCTGGTAGTGCGCTGTGCCCACCATGCCGGCGATGCGCTCCGAGACTTGCGGGTCGAGCTGCGCGGGGGCGGCGTCCGTCACCCTGGAGATACGTAGCAGCAGGTAGCCCGCGTCCGGCACCGGCACGCCGACGTACGCGGGAAGCTTCGAGACGTCGGCAGACACCACGCGGCGCAGCACGTCGGCGGGCAGGCCCTGCGCGTCGCGGCGCGACACGGTCCGCGCCGGGCCCCAGGTCACGCCGGCGCTCTCGCCCTTCTTCAGGCGCTCGAGCTTGGCGAGGCCGTCCTTGTAGGCGAGCTCGGAAGCCTGGCGCCGGCGCAGCAGCTCGACGATCTCGTTCTTCACCTCGGCGAACTCGCGCTGCTTCGCCGGCTGGTGCTCGACGACACGGGCGGAGACGAGCGTGCTCGGCGCCACTTCGATCGCATCGGTGTTCCTGCGATCTTTCAGGGAATCCTGCGAGAACAGCGCGGCGATCAGCTTGGGATTGTCGAGCGCGCCCAGCTCCTGCGCCGCCGAGCGGCCGATCCAGCCGGTGGTCTGGATCTGCAGCTTGAAGCGCTCGGCCGCGGGCTTCAGGCTCTCGGACTGCTCGTAGACCATGTTGTTGAAGGCCTCGGCCGCCTCGTTGAACTTCCTGGCGCCCTTCTGGCGGGCGACCTGGTCGGCCAGCTCCTTCCTCACCTCGGCGAGCGGCCTGGACTTGCCGGGCTGCACCCCGGTCACGCGCACCACGTGGAAGCCGAAGTCGCTCTGCACCACCTGCGTCTCGTTCTGCCCCATCTTGAAGACCGCATCCTCGAAGGGCTTGACCGCCAGCATGCCGGGGCTGAACCAGCCGAGGTCGCCGCCCTTCTCGGCCGAGCCGGGATCCTGGGAATGCGTCCTGGCGAGCTCGGCGAAGCGGTTGGGGTTCTTGAGAAGCTCGGACCTTATCTTTTCGGCTCCTTCCTTCGTCGGCACCACGATATGGCTGGCGCGCCGCTGCTCCGGCACGCCGAACTCCGAGGCGCGCGCCGCGTAGGCGGCCTTGATCTCGTCCTCGCTGACCGGCTCGGCGCGACCAAGGGCCTCGGCCGAGAGCACGACATACTCGGCGCGCACGCGCTCGGGCGTGCGGTAGTCGGCCAGGTTCGCCTCGTAGTGCGCCTTGGCCTCGGCCTCGTCGACCTTCGCCTGCGCCAGGAACTGCTCCACCGGGATGCGCGCCTCGGCGACCTCGCGCTGCTGCGACTCGATCGCCGCCAGGCGCTGCACGACGCTGCGCGGCGCGATCGCCGTGTCGGCGATGGCACCGACCAGGCGCCCCATCGGCAGCTGCGACTGCAGCTGCGCGACGTTGGCCTCGTCGGTGAGGCTGCGGCTGGCGAGGTAGGCCTGGTAGAGCGCCGGCGAGAACCTGCCGCTCTCCTGGAACTCCGGCGCCTGGGTGATCGCGTCGATCACCGCCTCGCGGCTCATGAACATGTGCTCCTTCGCCGCGTGGCTCGCCACCAGGCGCTCCTCGATGAGCCCCTCGAGCAGGGCGCGGCGAACGTCGGGATTGTCGTGCACGCGGGGGTCGATGCGCCGCTGCAGCTGCTGGGCGAGCTCGCGCTGGGAGATCTCGAAGCCGTTGACCATCGCCACCGTGTCGCGGCCGGCGCGCATGCTGGTGTAGGACTCGATGCCCCAGGTGGCGAAGGTGAGCGCGATCAGCCCGAGGAAGACCTGGGAGATGCGCTTGTGCTTTTGAAAGAAGTCGAACAAGGCTTGGCGCGCATTCTAGCATCGGCGCACCGTCCGCACGGCCCATGCGGCGGCGGAACATTTCACAACCGATGCGACAGAATGCGAAAGCCGATGCCCGGGTGCCGGCTGATCGCGGGCTACGGCATGCGGCGCGCGACTACGCCTCCTGCGAGCCATCTTCGGAGGCCCGACGGCGCGCGATTTCCTCGCGCAGCCGTTCGATTTCGCGCTGCTTTGCGTCGGGAGTGCCCCACCGCGGCGCTGCCGGCGGGAATTCCCCTCGCATCGCCTTCGCCTGCCGGCGGCGCTCGACCGCGGCGCGCGCTTCGGCGTCCTGCTCCGCGCAGGTCTCTTCCGCCGCGCGCCGGCGCGTTTGGTGGTGCTCGACCGCGATCGGACAGGCCGGCGCCGGAAGACCCGCCTGGGCGAGATAGTCGGCGATGCGGCTGCGGTGAGTGTCGAGCGCGACTTCGTTGATCAACGGCAGGTTGAGCGCCCGCGGGATCGGCGTCCACTCCTCGGATTCGCCCGCCTTGCGGCGCACCGCAAGGCGCGGGTTGAACTGGTACCAGCCCTGGGCGACGCGCCTGAAGAGCGCCCGGTTGTACGCGTAGTCGCGTTCGACCTCGTTGCGCGCGAGCACGCCGGAAAGATGCTCGCGGCGCTTGCGCCAGGCGGGCACCACGTTCGCCGGCAGATGCTCCCAGGCAGCGAGGATCAGCCCGGTCTCGAAGCCGCAGACGGGACGCCGCCCGCGGTGCGTGAAGCGCGAGCCGTAAAGCGCCCACAGGGTCTGGAAGAGAAAGTACTCGGACAGATGCCGGTCGATGCGCACCAGGCGCTCGGCAGCCTGCACGTCGACCGCGGCCGGCGCGATGAGCTCGTAGAGCGCGGCGAACGAATCGCCCGCGAAGGCCGGGTCGCGGAACGCTTCGCGCATCGCCCAGTGCAGCGCGTTGCAGCCGAAATCGTCCGCCGCCTGCGGATCGGCGCCGCGCGCGAGCAGCGCCTCGACGAGCGGCACGTTGCCGGCGAACGCCGCCGCCATCAAGGGCGTGAGGTTCATCGGCGTGCGGTGATCGACGCCGTACTGGTCGCAATG
>JBQTJF010000071.1:0-4802 GCA_052387375.1 Betaproteobacteria bacterium | reverse complement strand
GCGGCGGGGGGGGCGCCCGGGCGGGGGGTGTTTGGGGGGGGCCTGCCCCTGCGCGGGCCTACCGCGCGGGCCCCCCCCCACGACCCGCGGCTCGTCCTCGGCGACGAGCCGACCGGCAATCTCGATTCGAAGACGGGCCAGCGGATCTACGAGCTGCTGCGTGACATTGCCCGGGAGCGCACCGTGGTGGTCGTCACCCATGCCGAGGACCTGGCGCGCGCCGCGGACAGAATCCTGCGCATCCGCGACGGCGCGCTCGCCGATGGCGAACGGACTGGCATCGCGGCGGTCAAAGCCACCGCATGACGACGTTCACGATAGGCAAGCTCGCCGAACAGGCGCTGGTCACCACCGACACGATCCGCTTCTACGAGCGCGAGCGCCTCATCCGGCCGGCGCGCAAGACCGAGTCGGGCTACCGCCTCTATACCGAAGAGGCGGTGCGCCGGCTCGCCTTCATCAAGCACGCGCAGGAATGCGGCTTCTCGCTCGCCGAGATCCGCGAGTTGCTCGAGCTGCGCAGCGATGATGCCGCGTGCTGCGACGACGTGTTCAAGCTCGCGGTCGAGAAGAAGCTGCAGCTCGAGGGCAAGGTGAAGGCGCTCAAGTCCATGTCGCAGGCGCTTTCGGCTCTCATTGAGATCTGTTCGCACGACAAGAAATCGCTCGACGAGTGTCCGATCCTGGGCGCCCTCGAGGCCGGCATCGCCCAGCAGCGCACGCACGAGTAAGGCCTTCAGGCCGGCCGGGCGCTCCGGCCCCGCGCGGCGAGCCAGACGTTCAGCGCGCTCGCGGCGATGAGCGCCGCGATGCCGGCGGCGGCGATCAGCCCGCTGCCGATCAAGACCGAAACCGAAAGCACGAACGCGCCGGCGCCGCCGATCCAGAGTGCCGAAGCCCGCCCGTGGCGGCGCGCGCCGTCCCAGAGGCCATACAAATCGAGCCGCCCACGCCCACCTTGTCGAGATGGCGCTTCACGCGCGGTAGCGGCGGCGGTTGAGCAGCCGGCCGACCTCGAACGCCTCGGACAGCGGCAGCAGGAACGCGTCGGGGTGCTCGGCCAGCCAGGATCCGGCACCCCGTTCCGAGGCAAAGAAATGCACGTAGTCGCAGAAGGCGGTGATCACGTCGGCGCGAACCGCCTTCTCGCCCGGCACGACGAAGGAAACATGGAGTTCTTCGGGCTCGGCGGCTTCGATGCCGTGCGGCCCGACGCGCAGGCGAACCGGCATTCCGCTGCCCTGGCACGTGGAGGCCACTTCGGCGCTCGCCCCGAGCAGCTCCGGGATAAAGAGCGTATCCCAGGCGCACCAGGCGAAGAGCTCGCGTCCGTTCATGCGCAGGCGATGCCGCATGGAGTGGAGCGTGAGGCCCCAGAAGCCGATGATGCGCCGCTCGGCGTCGTAGTACACGCCCGGCCAGCTTTCAACCACCCGGCGCGCCGCATCGTCAAGCTCCACAGGCGAGCCCGCGGCGAGCTTCGCATAGCGATCTTCATCGCGCTACCCTAGTCTCCGTATCCGACTACGGAGTCAAGCCATGCCCAGCCTCACCATCGGAAAGGTCGCCGCCGCGGCCGGCGTCAATGTCGAGACGGTGCGCTACTACCCGCGCTGCGGCCTGCTGCCGCAGCCGCCGCGACCGCCGGGCGGCGTGCGCCGCTATTCCGCAGAAACGGTGGCGCGTCTGCGCTTCATCAAGCGCGCGCAGGAGCTCGGCTTCAGCCTCGCCGAAGTCCGCCGCCTGCTCGCCCTCGGCGACCCGCAGAGCTGCGGCAAGGCACGCGCGCTTGCCGCGGGAAAGCTTGCGCTCGTGCGCGGCCGCCTCGCCGACCTCGTGCGGCTCGAAAGGATGCTCGCCTCGCTGATCCGACGCTGCGATGCAGCGAAGGGCAAGGTCTGCTGTCCCATCATCGACAGCCTTACGGGAAACGCCGCCATGTAAGGAAAGTGGCCTCCTCCCGGTCTACTGCGGTGTGACCACTCCGAGGAGGCTCCCTTGAATCTCGATCTTCGGCCGCTTGCCGCGGCAATGATGTCGTCCGGCCTGATGCTGGGAATGCCGCTCGCCGGCGCGTCTCCCTGCAGTCCCTGCGCGCCAAGGTCCAAAGGGCGTCTGCATCTCGCGCAAAATCCGTGCGCGGCGAAAAACCCCTGCGCCGCGCGCAATCCCTGTGCCGCGAAGAATCCTTGTGCGGCGCGCAATCCCTGCGCGGCGAAGGACCCCTGCGCGGCGAAGAATCCCTGCGCTGCTGCAAAGGATCCCGCCGCTGAGCGCGCCTTCAAGCAATACAGCAAGTGGAAGAAGGTCAACACCAAGCCCGTGAAGAGCGCGACGCACGGCAATACGCTGGTCATTACCTATGTGAACCAGCAGGCCGAGGGCGCGGCGACGTGCGGCAAGTTCCCCTTTGGCGCCGGCTCGATGCTGATGAAGGAAGCCTTCGACGACCAGGGCGGAAAGCCCGGCGCGAAGAGCAGCGTGTTCCTGATGGAGAAGCGCAAGAAGGGCTACGACGCCGCGAACGGCGACTGGCACTACGCGGTGCTCGATCCGAAGGGCGCCGTGCAGATGACCGGCAGCGGCAAGGCCGGCGCGAGCACGCAGTTCTGCTCGCAGTGCCACCAGGCCGCGAAGGCGAACGACTACGTGTTCGGCAACGGCACCACCATGAAGGTGAAGCCGACGACCCTCGGCGCCGCGGCGAATCCCTGCGCCGCGAATCCCTGCGCCGCGAAGAACCCGTGCGCCGCCCGCAATCCCTGTGCCGCAAAGAACCCCTGCGCCGCAAACCCCTGCGCCGCGAAGAGAAGGTAGTCCAATCAAGGAGATCTCATGAAATCCAGCATCCGCTCCGCCCTCGCCTCCGTCGTCTCGTCCGGCCTGCTGCTCGGTACGCCGCTCGCCTATGCCTCCTGCAGTCCCTGCGCGCCGCGCGGCCGGCAGCAGACTTCGCAAGGCAACCCTTGCGCGGCCAAGAACCCGTGCGCGGCCGCCAACCCCTGCGCGGCGAAGAATCGCTGCGCGGCGGCCAATCCGTGCGCGGCGAAGAATCCCTGCGCGGCTAAGAACCCCTGCGCGGCGAAACGCAAGGACCCCTGCGCCGCCGCCAATCCTTGCGCGGCAAAACGCCGATAGCCCGGGCTAAAGCCGTGGGCGCGGCCTGCCCCGCGGCGGTCGGCGCCCCCGCCACCGACGGGCCGCGGCCGTGGGGGCTGCGACGGGCGGAGCTCGCGGCGCGGCGCGCCGCCGGCCGCGAGGTCCTCGAGTGCCGGCGGGTGCTGCAGAAAGGCGGCTTGAACCTGGTCGGCGAGGTGCTGCGCGGGCAGGGCAAGTTCTACGAGAACAACCACTACCCGGAGAACGACGTCTACGACGCCGAGTCGCACGCGCAGTACTACTACCATGCGCACCGCGGGCTCGCGGGCGAGCACGGCCACTTCCATACCTTCCTGCGGCACCGCGGCATGCCCGCGCAGGCCGCGCCGCTTGACATGCCGCACGCGGAGCCCAGGCCCTCGGGCGACGAGGCGCTCGCGCATCTCATCGCCATCTCCATGGACGTATACGGCGAGCCGATCGGCCTTTTCGCCCCCAATCGCTGGGTGGCGGGCGACACCTGGTATGCGGCCGGCGACGTGATCGCCATGCTCGGGCGCTTCCGCATCGACCACGCCTGGCCGTCCTGGCCGCTCAACTGCTGGCTGGGCGCGATGTTCGTCCTCTTCCGGCCGCACATCGAGGCGCTGCTCGCGGAGCGCGACCGCGTCGTAGCGGCCTGGCGCGGCTCCCTTGCCGGCGAGGACGTGCTCGAGCGCCGCGACCTCGAGATCCTGGCGCAGCTGCCCGTCTCGGTCGACGAAACGCTGGCCGAAGTCGAAAAGGAGCTCTCATGAAGGCTGTCCTGATGGGATTTGCCGCGCTGGCGCTGCCGCTCGCGCCGCTCGCGGCCGGCGCCCAGGCCAAGGTCATCGAGCTGACGCAGGTGCCTTGCCAGTTCCTCGAGAGCGAAGGCGGCAAGGACCACGGCTTCAAGTCGGCGCGCGCCGCCGACTGCGAGGCGATCAACGCGCGCACGGGGAAGGAGCGGCTTGCCGCGGCGAAGGCGCTCGAGCTGAAGCCGGGGCGCTATGTCTTCCGCGTCGCCAACCGCAACGTGCCCTACGAGCTGGGATTCTGGCTGCGCGGCGAGTCGCTCATCGACCGGGCGCGGCTGCCGAGCGTCTCCGGCGGCGGGCTGACCACCGGCAAGACGCAGGACTACGCCATCGACCTCAAGCCGGGCAGCTACGTCTTTTCCTGTCCGCTCAATCCGACGCCGGACTATCGACTGACCGTCAGATGAGCCGGCTCGCCGGCCTGGCCGTCGCGCTGACACTGGCCGCGCCGGCGCTGGCACAGCCGGGCGAGATGCGCGTGCTGCCGACGCCGCACCGCTTCGAGGCGCTCGACGAGCGCCTCGAGCAGGCCGTGCAGCGCCACGGCCTCGGCGTCGTGGCGCGCGCGAGCGCGAGCCGCGGCGCCGCGGCTCGCGGCGTCAAGATCCCGGGCAACGCGCTGATCATGGTGTTTCGCAACGACCACGCCGTGCGCATGCTCGAGGCGAGCGTGCCTGCCGGCATCGAAGCGCCGCTGCGCCTCTACGTCACGGAGAACGCCGACGGCACCGCGACGCTGAGCTATCGCCTGCCCAGCGCGGTGTTCCGGCCCTACCGGCACGCGGAGCTCGACCGCCTCGCGGCAGAGCTCGACGGCGTCCTCGAGAAGATCGCCGCCGATGCCGCCGGCCGCTGACAGCATCG
>JBQTJF010000070.1:0-13336 GCA_052387375.1 Betaproteobacteria bacterium | reverse complement strand
TGCGCGACATCTCGGTCACTTCCTCCGGGCGCTCGTCGATGAGCAGCACGATGAGCGAGATCTCGGAATGGTTGGCGATGAGCGCGTGGGCGATGTGCTGCAGCATCACCGTCTTGCCGGCCTTGGGTGGGCTGACGATGAGGCCGCGCTGGCCCTTGCCGACCGGGGCGACGATGTCGAGCACGCGGCCGGTAAGGTTCTCCTCGGCCTTGATGTCGCGCTCGAGCTTGAACTGCTTGTCGGGGTGGAGCGGGGTGAGGTTCTCGAAGAGGATCTTGTTCTTGGCGGCCTCGGGCGGCTCGCCGTTGACCTTGTCGACCTTGACCAGCGCGAAGTAGCGCTCGCCGTCCTTGGGGGTGCGGATCTCTCCCTCGATCGAGTCGCCGGTGTGCAGGTTGAAGCGGCGGATCTGCGAGGGCGAGACGTAGATGTCGTCGGTGCTCGCGAGGTACGAGGTCTCGGGCGAGCGCAGGAAGCCAAAACCGTCAGGCAGCACTTCCAAGGTGCCATCCCCAAAGATGGACACCCCCTTCTTCGCCTGGCTCTTCAGCAGGGCGAAGATCAGGTCCTGCTTGCGCATGCGGCTGGCGTTCTCGATGCCGTTCGAGACGGCCATCTCCACCAGCTGCGTGACGTGGTGGCCTTTCAGTTCCGAGAGGTGCATGGGAATGGCGAGCGCGCCGGCGGGCGCCGGCGCGGCTTCGGATTGGGATGAACGGACTGCTTCCGTCTGGACGGCCTGGGACTTGCTCATTTTTGGGAAATCGCGCCAGGGGCCCCGGCGCTTCTAAGACTGGTTCTGGAAACGAAACCGCCCTGCGCTCTTTCGCAGGGCGATCAGAGACTAAGCGAGTTAAATATTGCTGTCAAGGAAGGCGGTCAGCTGGCTCTTCGAGAGCGCCCCGACGCGCGTCGCCTCGACGTTGCCGTTCTTGAACAGCATCAGCGTCGGGATGCCGCGGATGCCGAACTTGGCCGGCGTCTGCTGGTTCTGGTCGACGTTGATCTTCGCGATCTTGAGCCGTCCCTCGTACTCGCGCGCCACCTCCTCGAGCACGGGCGCGATCGATTTGCAGGGGCCGCACCATTCGGCCCAGTAGTCGACCAGCACGGGCGTCTCGCTCTTGAGCACCTCGGGGTCGAAGCTCTCGTCGGTCACGTGGCGTATGTCGGGACTGCTCATGGCTCCTTCCAGGGGGGTGAAGCAGGAGCCTTAATTATGGGGGCGGCTGCCTGCGTTCCCAAGTACACTGCTAAACTCTTGATTCCTATGACTTACGTTTGCCTTTAATGACTTACGTCGTCACCGAAAGCTGCATCAAGTGCAAGTACACCGACTGCGTCGACGTCTGCCCGGTCGACTGCTTCCGCGAGGGGCCGAACATGCTGGTGATCGACCCCGACGAGTGCATCGACTGCACGCTGTGCGTGCCGGAGTGCCCGGTCGAGGCGATCTTCGCCGAGGACGACGTGCCCGACGCGCAGCGCGACTTCGTCGCCGTCAACGCCGAGCTGGCGAAGCAGTGGAAGCCGCTCATCGAGAGAAAGCCGGCGCCGCCGGACGCCGACGAGTGGGCAAAGATCAAGGAGAAAAAAAATCTGCTGGAAAGGTAGAGCAGTGCAGCAATTGCCGCGATGCAGCTTCCGCGTTGCAAAATTTTTGTCGTGCGAACGACCACAGGCGTTTTGAAGTTTCATTTTTCTTTCCGCAAGTAATACTTTTGCAAGCTAGCAGGCGTAACCTTTCCGCTTGTTCTGCGCAGGAGGGAAGAATGGACCAGGGACGTCTCGCGTTCACCGCGGTATACCTCAAATCGAATCACGGCTACATCGGCTTCATCGAGGAGCTGCCGGGCGTGAACAGTCATGGGCGGACCCTGGAGGAGGCGCGCGAGACGCTGCAGAAGCTCGCCGCCGTGGTGTTCGACGAGGAGCGCCGCGAGGCCGAGGAGCTGATCGCCGGCAAGGACGTCGTGCGCGAGTCCTTCTTCGTGCCCATCCCTAGAGCAGCTTAAGAGCCGAAATCAGGAGCCGAAATCAGGGACAGACCACGTTTTCCGTGGCTGTCCCTTGTCACTCCCAGCGGTAAAGCGGCGGCAACGCCGGCATCGCCCCCGAAGGATCGACGAACGCAGCGAAGAAGCATTCGCCGCGCTTCTTCGCTTCTTCGGCGTGCGCGCTTAGCGCCTTCAGCAGCGCGACATCGGCTTTTTCGAAGACCACGACTTCGGGGAGCCGCTTCGGCAGCGCCCCGTCGATCCTCAAAATCGAATAGCCGTTGATCGCCGCGGCCTCCTCGATCGCCTCGGTGGTGCGGATGCGGTAGACGCCAGAGCGCGAGGCGTCGGCGAGGCGCTCGGCGAGCTTGCCCATCTACTTCTGCTCGAGCACCCAGGCGACGATCGCCTTGAGGTCGGCCTCGGGCACGCCGGGATTGGGCGGCATCGGCACCTGACCCCACACGCCTTTGCCGCCCTCGCGGATTTTCCGCATCAGCTGGTCCTCTGAATCTTTCCCGTACTTCGCCGCGACCTCCCTGAAGGACGGCCCGACGACGCGCTTGTCCAGCGCGTGGCAGCCGCTGCAGCCGTGCGAGGCGAGGAGCTTTTGCGCCGGGTCGCCGCCGCCGGCGAGCGTGTCGGGGGCGGGCGGCGGCGCCGGCCTCTCGCGGTTGTAGTAGGTGGCGAGGTACTCGAGGATCACCGCCGTCTCCGCCTCGTCCATCGGCGTGCCGCGCTCCTTCATGTTCCTGAGGTTGTCGGCCCACTCGCCGCGCGAGAGCGGCTGGCGCTTGATGTGCTGCAGCTCGTGGCAGATCTTGCACGTGTTCTCGGTCAGGGTGGAGCCCGGACCGGAGATGAGTTTGTCTTCCTGAGAGAAGACGGCCGCCGAGAACATCATCCCGGCGGCCAGCAGCTTAAGTCTGGACAAGCACACCCACTCTGTGCCAGCCGTTCCAGAAGTAGCCGAGCGGGTTCCACGCCGACACCGCGGGCTGCGCGTTGCCGCGGTCGTCCCAGGCGCGCGCCAGGAAGGTGACGTAGCCCGGGCGCTGCGGCTTGAACTCGTAGGTGAAGGTGCGCCAGGCGTACTTGTCCTTCACCGGCGAGAGCTCGGCGCGCTGCCAGGTCTTGCCCTCGTCGGTGGAGATCTCGACGCGCTCGACCAGGCCTTCGCCGACCCACGCCCTGCCGCGCACGCTCGCCGCGCCCCGCACTTGCGCATTCGGCGCCGGCGAGGTGATCATCGACTTGATCGGCCAGGCTTCCGTGGAGACGGCGTCGGGCGGCATCTTCGTGCCCGGCTGCACCGGATGGCGCGGCACGCGGTAGCTCGAGTCCATGTAGGTGCCCTTGAAGGGCGCATCGAGCACGGTGAGGGTGTGCAGCCACTTGGTGGAGGCCGAGCCGACCCAGCCCGGCACCACCAGGCGCAGCGGGTAGCCGTGGATCCACGGCAGCGGCTCGTCGTTCATCGACCAGGCGACGAGCGTGTTCTCGTCCATCGCTTTCGCCATCGGGATGGAGCGGACCACCGGCGCCGCGGTGGCCACCATGCCCGGGTCGCCGCCCTGGCCGGCGACGTGCGCGCCGCCCGCCTTCACGCCTGCCGCCCTGAGCACGTCGCGCAGGCGCACGCCGCCCCACTTCGGGCAGCCCATGCCGCCGGTCTCGAGCCAGGGCGTGCCGCTCGCGCGCGGCTGGTAGGCCGAGCGGCCCGAGCCCGCGCATTCGAGCATGCCGGCCATCGACACCGTCGGGAACGCCTTCGCCAGCTCGAACACCGAGTACGAAAGCTCCTTGTCGACCAGGCCCTTCACCGCCAGCCGGTGCGAGTTGATGTCGATCACCGGCGTGAGCAGGTTGTTGCGCACGTACATGCGGTCCGAGGGCGTGATGTCGAAGTCGTGCTCGTGCGCCGGCACGCTGCCGGTGAGCGGGCGCTCCGAGTGCCACTGCATCGCCGGCACCTTTTCCTTCTTCACCATGTCGCTGGAGACGGTGCCGGGGGGCTCGGCCTGCGCGAGCGCCCTGGCGGCGGGCAGGGAAGCGAGCGCGCCGGCGCTCGCGGCGCCGGCGAGGAAGCTGCGGCGCGACGTGTCGGGTTTCATCGGTCCTCCTCCACTGATGACCTGGTCCGGAAGGCGATAAGCATATAACGCCTGCCGCCGGCCGGACCAGCGCCCGCGCTTATGGGCCGAAAAGCGGCTTCGATCTTGATGCGGATCGACGCGGCGTCTTGCTCCCGGTTGACCTTGGGCTGGGCGGCCTGAGCGCCGCGCGCGCTAGGATGCGGGCCGTGAGCGCCGAGCTCGAAGTCCTGCAGGATGCGATCGCGCGGCTGGAAGGCGCCGGCATCGCGTACATGCTGACGGGATCGGTCGCTCTGAGCTACTACGCGGAGCCGCGCATGACGCGCGACGTCGACCTGGTGGTCGAGCTCGCGGGCCGGGACCCGGCGTCGATCGTGGCGCTCTTCGCCGCGGACTATTACGTCTCGGAAACCGACGTGGGGCGGGCGATCGCGGCGCGCACGATGTTCAACGTCCTGCATCTCGCCGAAGTCGTGAAGCTCGACTTCATCGTTCGCAAGGACACGCCCTACCGGCACCGGGAATTCGAGCGCCGCAAGCGCGTGCGCATGCCCGGCTTCGAGGCGTGGATCGTCAGCAGGGAGGACCTGATTCTTTCGAAGCTCGCCTGGGCGAAGGAATCCGGCTCCGAGCTGCAGCTGCGGGACGTCGGCGCGCTGCTTGCGGAGGACGCCGATGAAGCCTACCTTCGCAGCTGCGCCGGAGAATTGTCGGTGGCCGCGCTGCTCGAAAGCTGCCTAAGTGGACGACACGACTCCTGAGTTCCGCCGCCTGATGCGCGAGCGCTGGCGCGCTGTTGCGCCAGCCGAGCGCGTCCGCATGTGCGCCGAGATGTTCGACACCGCGCGGCTGATCGTCGAGGCTTCGCTGCCCGAGGGCCTCGACCCGCAGGAGCGGCGCTACCGGATCTGCCGGCGCTTCTACGGCGAGCTGGCCGACCGCGCGTTCGGCCGCCAGCCGCCGGCTTGACCTAGGTGTACTTGCCGTGCCCGTAGTCCTCGGCGCGCGCCTTGCCGCGGAACACGCGGTAGCTGTAGACGGTGTAGCCGACGATGAAGGGCAGCACGATGAGCGTGCCCACCAGCATGAAGGCGAGCGCGCTCGGGTGCGCGGCGGCGTCCCAGATGGTCATGCGGTCGATGATGACGAACGGGAACAGGCTGTAGGCGAGGCCGGTGAAGGCGAGGACGAAGATCGCCACCGCGCCGGCGAACGGCTTGCGATCCGAACGCCCGAGGTTCTTCCAGACGAACCATCCCATGTAGAGGGTCGCGGCGGGCAGGAGCATCAGCGCCAGCGTGCGCGGGAAGTCGAACCAGCGGCTGCGCACCGTCTCGCTGACGAGCGGCGTGGCGAGGCTGACCAGCGCGACGCCGAGCGCCACCCAGCCCAGGCCCCAGCGCGCCCAGCCGATCGCCTTGCTCTGCACCTCGCCCTCGGTGCGGTAGATGAGCCAGGTGGCGCCGAGCAGCACGTAGCCGCCGCACAGGCTCGCGCCGACCACGATCGAGAACAGCCAGTAGCCCGCGCCCGGCTCGAAGCCGGTGATGTAGCGCCCGAGCATCAGGCCCTGCGCGAAGCCCGCCAGCGTCGAGCCGGCCCAGAAGAGCCAGTTCCACAGCTCGCGGTGCCAGCCCTCGGCCTTGATGCGCAGCTCGAAGGCGACGCCGCGCAGCATCAGCCCGACCAGCATCGCCGCCACCGGCAGGTAGAGCGCGCCGAGGATCTCGCCGTGCGCCACCGGGAAGGCGACCAGCAGCAGGCCGATGCCGAGCACCAGCCAGGTCTCGTTCGCGTCCCAGAACGGGCCGATGGAAGCGACCATCAGGTCCTGCTCGTCGCGCTCGGCGCCCGGGATCAGCATGCCGACGCCGAGGTCGTAGCCGTCGAGAACGACGTAGGCGAGGATCGCCGCGCCCATGAGCATCGAGAAGACGAGCGGAAGATCGAGGCTCATGCGCTCCTTCTTGCCGCCCCCCTGACAAGGGGGTCGTGAGCCCCCGATCCAGTCGGGGGCGAACGGGGGGTTGTTTTAGGGGGGCTGGAACGAGGGGGCGGCGGCCACAAAATCGGTACGATCGTACCGATTTTGCAAAACCCCCCGCTCCCCCCGACTGGATCGGGGGTCGCTTTGCCTTTCCCCCCTCTGGGGGGTGTCAGGGGGGCGGCAAATCGAATGGCCGCGCTCATCGGCCGCGCGCCAGGTGGGTAATGACGACCATATAGGAAAGCAGGAGCAGCACGTAGGAGAGCGCGTAGCCGGTGAGGCTGGCGCCGAGCTCGGCGCCGCTCGCCTCGCCCGCGGCTTGCGCGGTGCGCAGGATGCCGGTGACGAGCCAGGGCTGCCGCCCGATCTCGGTGACCAGCCACCCGGCGAGGACGGCGATCCAGCCCGAGAAGCTCATGCCGGCGAAGCACCACAGCAACGCTGTTGATGGGGGGGAGCGGCGGAGCTGCCACGTCCCCCACCATGAGAGGACCAACATCAGTGTCCCCATGCCGACCATGACGCGGAAGGCGATGAACACCGGCGTCACCGGCGGCACGTCGTCGCCGAATTCATCGATGCCGAGCACCTCGCCGTCGGGGTCGTGGGTGAGGATGAGCGAGGCGAGCCTGGGGATCTCGATGGCGTAGTTGTTGGTGCCGTTGTCCTCGTCGATCAGCGCGAAGAGCACGAGCGGCGCACCGCGCTGCGACTCCCAGAGCGCCTCCATCGCCGCGATCTTCGCCGGCTGGTGCTCGAGCGTGTTCAGGCCGTGCAGGTCGCCGACCACGATCTGCAGCGGCACCAGCACCGCGGCGATGCGCGCGCCGAAGCGCAGCGTCGCCGCCGCCGGCGCGTCGCCGGGCGCCTTCAGCAGCCGCCACGCCGAGAGCCCGGCCAGCAGGAAGGCCGCGGTGATGCCCGAGGCGAGCAGCATGTGCGTGAGCCGCAGCGGGAACGACGGGTTGAAGATCACCTCCAGCCAGTCGCCGGCGACGATCTCGCTGCCCTCCAGCACGTGGCCGGCCGGGGTGTGCATCCAGGAGTTGAGCGCCAGGATCCAGAACGCCGAGAGCGTCGTGCCCGCCGCCACCATCACCGCCGAGAAGATGTGCAGCCGCCCCGACACCCGGTTCATGCCGAAGATCATGATGCCGAGGAAGGTGGCCTCGAGGAAGAACGCCGTCAGCACCTCGTAGGCGAGGAGCGGCCCGGCGATGTTGCCCACCGCGAGCATGAAGCCCGGCCAGTTGGTGCCGAACTGGAAGCTCATCGTCACCCCCGACACCACGCCCATGGCGAAGGAGAGCGCGAACACCTTGACCCACAGGCGGTAGGTGTCGAGCCAGGCCGCCTCGCGCGTGCGCTCGTAATTGACGCGGAAGTACACCAGGTACCAGGCGAGGCCGATGGTGATGCTGGGGAAGAGGATGTGGAAGCCGATGTTCAGCCCGAACTGGATGCGGGCGAGCAGCAGGGCTTCATCCATCGGCGCAACTATAGCCGTTCGGCTGCCGGGAGTATCATTTCCCAATGAAAGTCGCCAAGGGCAAGGTCGTCAAGGGCACGATCGCCGTCGACGATCCGGAATTCAAGGACGGCACCGACGTCTACATCCTGACCCGGGAGCGCGAAGAGGAAGTCCACCTGTCGACTGAGGAGCTGGCCGAGCTCGAAGCCGGGATCGCGGAAGCCGACCGGGGAGAGGTGATGTCGGGCGACGAGCTCTTCGCCCGCTTGCGTCGCCGCCGCTAGGAATGCCCCTTGAGCTCGTTGTCTCGCGACGCGCCGCTCGCGAGATCGAGCGCGTGGTGGGCTGGTGGGAAGTCAACAGGCCGGCGGCTTCAGGCGCCGTGCGCCAGGACCTGCAAGCCGCGCTGAATCTTCTGCTCCTGCAGCCGGACATCGGGGTTCGCGTCCATCAGGCAAGCTCGCCCGATGTGCGCCGGGTCCATCTCGATCGCATCCGCTACTGGGTCTACTACCGCCTCCGGCGCAACCGCCTCGAAGTGCTGTCGCTGTGGCATTCCAGTCGCGAAAGTGGCCCCGCCGTTTAGGCGCCCCTCGCGCAAGCTGCCCGGCAGGTAGAGAATCGTGGTCCGTCCCTGATTTCGTCCGGAAAGGTTCGCAATGAAGCGAGTCGCCATCCTCGGCGGCGCCCGCATCCCCTTCGCGCGGGCCAACACCGCCTACCAAGAGTTCGACAACCAGGACATGCTCACCGCGGCGCTGAAGGCGCTGGTCGATCGCTTCAAGCTGAGAAACCAGCGTGTGGGAGAGGTCGCGGGCGGGGCGGTGATCAAGCACTCGCGCGACTGGAACCTGACGCGCGAGTCGGTGCTGGGCTGCGGCCTGCACCCGGAGACGCCGGCCTACGACCTGCAGCGCGCCTGCGGCACCAGCCTCTCGGCGGTGGCGCAGCTGGGCGCGCGCATCGCCCTGGGCGAGATCGACTGCGCCGTCGCCGGCGGGGTGGACTCGGCGAGCGACATTCCGCTTTCCTATGGACCAGAGCTTTCCCGGACGGTCCTGAAGAGCGTCAAAGCCAAGTCATTCGCTGAAAGAGCACGCCCATGGCTCGACCTGCGCCCGAGCCACCTCAAGCCCTGGCCGCCCTCGGTGGGCGAGCCGCGCACCGGCATGTCGATGGGCCAGCACTGCGAGGAGATGGCGAAGGAATGGAAGGTCTCGCGCCAGGAGCAGGACGAGCTCGCGCTCGCCAGCCACAAGAACGCCGCCGCGGCGTGGAAGGCTGGTTTCTTCTCCGACCTGGTGGTCGAGTTCAATGGTGTGAAAACCGACAACAACGTGCGTGCCGATACTTCTCTCGAGAAATTGAGCTCTTTGCGCACGGCCTTCGACTCCAGTCCTGCCGGAACCCTGACGGCGGGCAACAGCTCGCCGCTCACCGACGGCGCTGCAGCCGTACTGCTGAGCTCAGAAGAGTGGGCGAAAGAACGGGGTTTTGAAGTGCAATGTTTTTTGACGCATACGGAAACCGCCGCGGTGGACTTCGTCGGCATGGCCGGCCCGAAGGAGGGCATGCTGATGGCGCCGGCGTACGCCGTGCCGCGCATGCTCGACCGGGCGGGCCTGAAGCTGCAGGACTTCGACATCTACGAGATCCACGAGGCCTTCGCCGCCCAGGTGCTGTGCACGCTGAAGGCCTGGGAGTCCGATGAATTCTGCGAGAAGAAGCTGAAGCGGCCCGCCCTGGGCGCCGTTCACCGCCCGAGCATCAACCCGAAAGGCTCGAGCGTCGCCCTCGGCCATCCCTTCGCCGCCACCGGCGCGCGCATCGTCGCGACGCTGGCGAAGCAGCTCAAGGAGGCGGGCGCCGGCCGCGGACTGATCTCGATCTGCGCGGCCGGCGGGATGGGCGTTACGGCAATATTGGAGCGCTAGCGGGGACTGAAAAATGGGGTCTGTCCCCATTTAGAAGCGCACGGCGCGAACTTTGCAGTCCTAGAAGCGGAAGGCGAAGCCTACGGTGACGAGGTCGACGTCGGTATTGGACATGTCGAAGCGCTCCCACTCGGCGCGCAGCGACGCGCGCGGGCCGATCGCCAGGCTCGCGCCAAGCCCGAGCGACAGGTCGGCGCCGTCCTCCTCGCTGTAGAAGAACGCGCCGCCGGTGACGTCGGTGGCCTCGGAGTACCAGAGGAACATGCCGACCTTGCCGAACACCACGAAGCGCTGGCCGAGCGGCACGACGCCGAGCGCCGAGAGGTTGAGGCCTGAGTTCTGGATCCTGCCGCCCGTGACCGGCGCGCCGGCGAAGCTGCCGCTGTAGCTCACGTCGCCGAGGTCGACGAACGCCGCCTCGAGCGCGAAGTTCGGCCCGAACTGGTAGCCGCCGAAGAGCTTGAAGGCGCCGTCCTTGCCGTCGAAGCTGCTGCCCGGATCGATGAGACCCGGGATGGCGATGCTTTCGTCGACGTCGGCCTGGCCGGCGCTGAAGCCGATGTAGACCTGCGCGGCGGCATGAGTGCTGAGCAAGCACGCCGCGGCGCCAAACAGCAGAAGACTTTTGAGGTTCATTGCGGTTCTATCTTTGCGAGTTCGACATATCGTTTCCATCTCTCCGCGTCGGTGCGCATCAGCGCCTGCATCTGGTCGGGCGAGCCCGGGAAGGGATCGAACGCCGAGCGCGCGAGGAACTGCCTGGTGTCCTCCTCGGCGGAGATCTGGTTGAACCAGCCGGCGAGGCGCTCGACCACCGGGCGCGGCGTGCCCGCGGGCACCACCACGCCCCACCAGGGCGTGACGTCGTTGTCGCCGTAGCCGAGCTCCTTCAGCGTCGGCACGTCGGGGAAGGCGACCGAGCGCTTCGCCGCGGTGGCGGCGAGGATGCGCACGCGCCCGGCCTTCGCCTGGCCGACCGCCCGGGTGGCGTCGTAGGTGAGGAAGTCGAGCTGCCCCTGCAGGAGGTCGGTGAGCGCCTGCGTGTTGACCTTGTACGGCGCGAAGGTGGTCTTCAGCCCCGCGGCGTGCTTCAGGAGCTCGGCGGCGATGATGCCGGTGTTGTTGCTCGTGCCGTAGAAACCATGGTTCGGCTTCGCCTTCAAATGCTTCACCAGCTCATCCACCGTTTTGATGGGCTTGGCCGCATCCACCATCACCACGAACGACAGCGAGGCGATGGTCGTCACGGCGGCGAAGTCCTTGCTGGTGTCGAACGGCAGGTTCCTGAAGAGGTAGGGCGCCGCGGCGATGGTCGAGGAGGCCGGCGTGATCATGATGGTGTGGCCGTCGGGCCGCGACTTGGCGAGCTCCGCGGTGGCGATGGCGCCGTTGGCGCCGGGGCGGTTCTCCACCACCACCGGCTTGCCGCCGAGCTTCGCCAGCCGGTCGCTGTAGAAGCGCACGATGATGTCGGCGCCCGAGCCCGGCGCGAAGTTGCAGATCGAGCGGACCTCGCGCGCGGGATACTCCTGGCCCTGCGCGGGCAGCAGCCACAGCGCGAAGAACGCAAAGAGAAATCGGGTCATCGGCGTCCTCCTCGACGGCTAGTCTAGCTAAACTCGTGCCCTGGTGATCTCCAAAGAAGATCTTTTCGCGCGGCTCGAGCAGGGCCACGCCGCCGGCGTCGCGGTGCTCACGCCCAACGCGCGCCTCTCGCGCGCGCTGCAGGCCGATTTTGATGCATTTCAAACAAATAAAAATCTCACGTCCTGGGAAGCGCCCGACATCCTCCCCTTCGGCGCCTTCGTCGCCCGGCTGTGGGAAGACGCGCTTTACTCCCCGATAGGAGAAATGAGCGGCTCCCAGCTGCCTATGCTCCTCACCCCGGCGCAGGAGCAGCGCCTGTGGGAGGAGATCCTCGCCGGCTCGGAGCTCCTCGCCATCCCGCAGGCCGCCGCGCAGTGCCGCGAGGCGTGGGGCCTGCTGCACGCCTGGCGCATCGGCGCCGGCCCCGGCAACGAGGACGCCGCCGCCTTCGGCCGCTGGTCCAGGGAATACCAACGCAGGACCCGGGACGAGGTTGACGCGGCGCGGCTGCCGGACCTGATGTTGGGTTGTCTCAAGGACCTGAAGCTTCCCAAGATGGTCGTGGCTTACGGCTTCGACATCCTGCCGCCGCAGACGCGCGAGTTCCTGGAAAAGCTTTCTTATCAGGAATGCGGAGCCGAACCGGTGGAAGCGAGCTCGCTGCGGGCTTCCTTCGCCAGCGCGAAGCTCGAGCTCGAAGCCGCGGCAAGCTGGGCGCGCGAGCGCCTGGAGCAGGGAAGGGCGCGCATCGGCGTCGTGGTGCCCGACCTCGGCAGGCGCAGGAAGGAAGCGAGCCGCATCTTCTCGCGCGTCATGCGCCCGGGCTTCAACCTGCCCGGCGCGCCGGCCGCGCCGATGCCCTTCAACCTCTCGCTCGGTGAGCCTCTTACAAACTATCCGTTGGTTGAAGCCGCCCTGGATCTCCTGGAGCTCTCCGCCCGCCCGGTGCCCTTCGCGCTGGCGAGCCGGCTCGTGCGCTCGCCCTTCCTCGGCGGCGCCGACACGGAAATGTCCGCGCGCGCGCGCCTCGACGCGAAGCTGCGCAAGAGCCTCGACGCCACGGTCTCGCTGCCCAAGCTCATCGCCGTCACGGACGGCAAGCTCAGAAAAATCCTTGAGTCCATGTTTGCCCTTCCCCGCGAAGAGAATCGCTCTGCCGGCGAATGGGCGCGGCACTTCTCCGCGGTGCTGGAGGCGGCGGGCTTCCCCGGCGAGCGCACGCTCGACTCGGCCGAGTTCCAGGCGCGCGCGAAATGGCACGAGACGCTCGGAGAATTTTCCAAGCTGGAACGGGTTGCATCAAAGCTGGATTTCTCCGAAGCCATCTCCGTATTGAAACGGCTCTGCGCCGACACGCTCTTCCAGCCCGCTCATTTTGCAGACGGGCCCGACGCGCCGATCCAGGTGCTCGGCGTCTTCGAGTCGGCGGGGCTGCGCTTCGACTGCCTGTGGGTGAGCGGGCTCACCGACGAGGCCTGGCCGCTCGCCGCGCGCCCCAATCCCTTCCTGCCGATCGCGCTGCAGAAGAAGGCCGGCATCCCGCAGGCGGGCGCCGAGGCCTCGCTCGAGCTGTGCCGGCGCCTGACGCAGGAATGGGCAGCTTCCGCAGCCGAGACGATCTTTTCCTGCCCTTTCAGGGACGGCGAGCGCGAGCTCGCGCCCAGCCCGCTCATCCTCGGCGTCGCCGCGGGCGAGCTCGCGCTGCCCTGTTACCCGAGCTATCGCGATCTGCTTTTCAAGTCAAAAAACCTGGAATCCGTTCAGGACGTGAGGGGCCCTCGCGTCGCCAAGCCGGCGGTGCGCGGCGGCACCAGGGTGCTCGCCGACCAGGCCGCCTGCCCCTTCCGCGCCTTCGCGCGCTGGCGCCTGAACGCCGAGGCGCTCGAGGAGCCCGCACCAGGCCTTGACCCGCGCGACCGCGGCAAGCTGCTGCACGCGCTGATGAAGGAGATATGGGGTCATCTAAAAAATAGCTCCGCTCTGAGGAGCGACATCGGCCCCGTTATCCCGCGCGCCGCGGAGGCGGCGGTGCGCGAGCTCGGGCTCGAAGGCCGCTTCGCCGAGCTCGAGCGCGTGCGCCTGGCGAAGCTGGCGCACGAATGGCTGGAGATCGAAGCGAAGAGAACGCCCTTCCAGGTCGCGGCGCTGGAAGAGCGGCGCACCATCAACGTCGCCGGCCTCGAGCTCTCCGGCCGCATCGACCGCATGGACAAGGTCGGCGATGTGGACGTGCTCATCGGCTACAAAGGCGGCAACGGCTCGAC
>JBQTJF010000069.1:0-18614 GCA_052387375.1 Betaproteobacteria bacterium | reverse complement strand
CTGATGCACCAGCGCCAGCGCCGACTCGACCCGCGCGTCCTTCAGGTCGAGGTAGTACTCGCCCACCTGGTAGGCGAGCAGCATCCCCTTGTAGCAGATGGTGCGCGCCGACATCGACGGCACGTAGAACTCCTTGCCGTGCTGCAGCTTCAGCGCCTGGATGGCGTGGCCGGAGCTCTTGCGGACGATGTAGAGCTTGCGCTCCAGCGCGTCGGTCACGGTAACGCCGCGGCCGCGGCCGATGAACACCTGCCGGATCACCGGCTCGAGCTTCTTCGCCGGCTCGGCGAGGTCCGAGCTGTCCACCGGCACGTCTCGCCAGCCGAGCAGCACCTGCCCCTCGTCCTTGATGGCGCGCTCGATCTCGTATTCGCAGGCGATGCGCGAGGCCGGGTCGCGCGGCAGGAACACCATGCCGACGCCGTACTGGCCCGCCGGCGGCAGCTTGACGCCCTGCTTCGCCATCTCCTCGCGGAAAAAACGATCCGGAACCTGGATCAGGCAGCCGGCGCCGTCGGAGAGCTTCGGGTCCCAGCCGACCGCGCCGCGGTGCGTGAGGTTCTTCAGGACCGTCAGGCCCTGCTCGACGATGGTGTGCGACTTCTTGCCTTTGATGTGCGCAACGAAGCCGACGCCGCAGGCGTCGTGCTCGTTATGCGGGTGATACAGACCTTGCGCAGGCAAGCTCATGACCGGACTGCTGAATATACAATTATTGCGCTGCAGCGACAACGACTTCGCGGAGCGCCTGTGCCGAGACGCCGCTGCGCAGCTCCGCCTGCCCGATCGCTTTCAGCACCACGAAGCGAAGCTCGCCGCCGGCGGCTTTCTTGTCGACCGACATCAGGCCGAGCATCTCCTCGGCACGAAGCGGCGGCGCCTTCACCGGCAGCCCGGCTCGCCCGATAAGTTTGCGGATTCTCAAGGCGGCGCCCGCGTCGAGCAGGCCCAGGCGTTCCGACAGCGACGCTGCCATCGCCATGCCCGCCGCCACTGCCTCGCCGTGCAGCCAGGGGCCGTAGCCGGTGCCCGCCTCGATGGCATGGCCGAAGGTGTGGCCGAGATTGAGGAGCGCCCGCTGCCCCGACTCGCGCTCGTCGGCGGCGACGACCGCCGCCTTCAGTTCGCAGCTGCGCCGCACCGCGTAGGCGAGGGCGCCGCGCTCGCGGGCGAGCAGCTTGTCGACGTTCTGCTCGAGCCACGCGAAGAAGGCCGCGTCGAGCGCGACCCCGTGCTTGATCACTTCGGCGATGCCCGAGCGCAGCTCGCGCTCCGGCAGCGTGTCGAGCGTGGCGAGGTCGGCGATCACGGCGCGCGGCTGATGGAAGGCGCCGATCATGTTCTTGCCGCGCGGATGGTTGATCGCCGTCTTGCCGCCCACCGACGAATCGACCTGGGCGAGCAGCGTCGTGGGCGCCTGCACGAAGTCGATGCCGCGCTGGTAGACCGCGGCGGCGAAGCCGGCGAGGTCGCCGACCACGCCGCCGCCCAGGGCGACGAGCAGCGTGTCGCGGCCGCAGCGCGCGGCAAGGAGAGCGTCGAATATCTGCTGCAGCGTTTCCCAGCCTTTCGCCTTCTCGCCGTCGGCCACGACGACCTCGGCGACGCGTGCGCCCCGCAGGGCGCTCTTCACGCTTTGCAGGTAAAGGGGCGCCACCACTACGTTGGTGACGATCGCGGCGCTGCCCCTGAGATAGGGCGCGTAAAGGGCGGGATCGGCGAGGATGCCGGCGCCGATGTGGATCGGGTAGGCGCGGCTGCCCAGGGCTACGCGGAGGCTTTCCATCGCTCTCCCAGCTTCTCGATCAGCTCGCGCGCCAACGCCAGCACCGTTTGCCGCCCGGTGTCGACGACGAGGTCGGCGATGCTGCGGTAAAGCGGGTCGCGCTGCGCGTGCAGCTCGCGCAGCCGCGCCAGCGGGTCGGGCGCCGCGAGCAGCGGCCGGTTGCGATCGTGCTTGACCCGCTCGTAGAGGTCCTCGGGGGTGGCGCGCAGGTAGACCACCGTGCCGCGCGCGGCGAGCCGGCGGCGGTTGTCCTCGGCGAGCACTGCGCCGCCGCCGGTGCCGAGCACGATGCCGTCCAGCGCCGTCAGCTCGGCGAGCAGCTGCGCCTCGCGCGCGCGGAATCCGGCCTCGCCCTCGATGTCGAAGATGAGCGGCACCTTCACCCCGCAGCGGCGCTCGAGCTCGTGGTCGGCGTCGACGAAGCGCAGCTTCAGGCGCCGCGCCAGCAGGCGGCCGACCGTGGTCTTGCCGGCGCCCATCATGCCGACCAGGTAGACGTTGCCCGCGTGCCTCATCGACCGCATTGTAGAAACAAAAACGGCCGGGAGGTCCCGGCCGTCGGAGCCGCCAGAGGAGAGTCGGCGATCAGCGAATGGTGAGCCGCTCGTTGACGATGCGCGGCGTGATGAACACCAGGAGCTCGGTCTTGGCGCTGACGTTTGCGTCATTGCGGAAGAGCCGCCCGAGGTACGGGATGTCTCCCAGCAGCGGGACCTTGGTGATGTCGGTGCGGTCGTTCTGCTCGTAGATGCCGCCGATGACCACCGTGCCGCCGTTCTCGACCAGCACCTCGGTCTTCACGTGCTTGGTATTGATCTGGACGAAGCTGCCCGTGCCGCCGCCGACCTGGTCCTTGGTGACGTCCAGCGTCATGATCACGTTGCCGTCGGGGGTGATCTGCGGCTTCACCTTGAGCGAGAGCACCGCCTTGCGGAACGAGATCGAGGTGGCGCCGGAGGAGGTGGCCGTCTGGTAGGGCACCTCCGTGCCCTGCTCGATCAACGCCTCGACCTGGTCGGCCGTCAGCACGCGCGGGCTGGCGATGATCTTGCCCTTGCCGTCGGCCTCCAGCGCGCTGACTTCGAGGTTGAGGAAGCGCGTCGCCCCGCTGTTGAACAGGATCAGGGAGAACTGCCCGGCGCTGAAGTTGTTCAAGCCCGCGGCAGGCAGGTTGACGGTGTGGGCGTTGCCGATGAAGTCGGGATCCGTAGCAGTCTGACCGGTGTGGAACCCGGTATCGGCGATGCCGCCGCCAACGGAGAAGCGCGGGCTGTTCTGCCCGAGGATGCGCGTGCCGGGGATCGGCGAGAGGTCGTGGTACCCGAGCCGCACGCCGAGGTTCTTGCTGAACGTGTCGTTCGCCTCGACGATGCGCGCCTCGATCATCACCTGGCGCACCGGGATGTCGATCTTGGCGAGGAGCTTGCGCACCTCCTCCAGCCGGCTCGGCGTGTCCTGCACGAACAGCGTGTTGGTGCGCGTGTCGACCACGGCGCTGCCGCGCTTGGAGAGAATGCGCTGGTTCGGGTCGGAAAGCAGCTTCTGCACGTCGGCCGCCTTCTGGTAGTTCATCTGGAACGACTCGGTGCGCGTCTGCTCGAGGTCGTTGATCTGGTTGGCCGCCTCGAGCGCCAGCTTCTCGCGCGTCGCCAGCTCGTCGCGCGGCGCGATCCAGATGACGTTGCCGCTGCGCCGGCTGTCGAGGCCGCGCGTCTGCAGGATGATCTCGAGCGCCTGGTCCCAGGGCACGTCCTTCAGGCGCAGCGTGATGTTGCCGGTGACGGTGTCGCTGGTGATGATGTTGAGGTCGGTGAAGTCGGCGATGACGTTGAGCACCGCGCGCACTTCCACGTTCTGGAAGTTGAGCGAAAGCTTCTCGCCGGTGTAGCGGCCCTTCTGCGCCTCGCGCGAGGGGTCGGCCGAGAGCGGCTTGACCTCGAGCACGAACTGCGTGTCGGACTGGTAGGCGTTGTGCTCCCACTGGCCCTTCGGCTCGATCACCATGCGCACGTTCTCGCCCTGCTGGAAGGTGGCGACGGTGTTGACCGGCGTGCCGAAGTCGATCACGTCGAGGCGCCGGCGCAGGTTGTCGGGCAGCGTGGTCTTGAGGAACTCGACGACGATGTTCTGGCCCTGCTGGCGGATGTCGATGCCGGTGCTGGTGTCGGACAGCTCGACCAGCACCCGGCCCTCGCCGGCGCGGCCGCGGCGGAAGTCCACGTCGCGGATGGCGTGCTTGGCGTCGGCGCGCCCTTGCGCGAAATGCGCGACCTGGCCGCCGGGCGCCTGCGCGGTGCCGGTCCCGGTCGCCTCCGAAAGCGTGATCAGCACCGCGCGGCCGTCGAGCGTCGCCTCGTGCGAGACCGGCCGGCGCAGGTTGAGCACCAAGCGCGCTCGGTCGGCGCCCTGCGCGATGCTCATGCTGCGCAGCTCGCCCTGGCCGACGTCCTGGCTGGAGCGGCCGAGCGCGTTGACGGTGCCGGGGAAGTCGAAGGCGATGCGCGCCGGGCTGGCGATGGTGAAGTTCGGCGGCACGCTGCGCAGCGGCTCCTTGGTGGTGACCCGCACCACGATCTTGCCGCCCTGCTGCGTCACGTCGAGCGCCTCGATGCTGTTGGCGGCGGCGCCGTTTGCCTGCGGCGTCTGGGCGAGCGCGAGCCCCGCGCCGGCGAGCCAGAGGGCAGCCGCGTACAAGAAGAGCGTCTTCGCTTTCATCTTTTCGCCTCCACAAGTTGGAGCGAGCTCTCCCGCTCGACCCACTCCCCTGCGCTGTCCTGCACCAGCTCCTTCAGGCTGATCTGCGCTTCGTCGATCGCCGTGATGACGCCGAAGTTCTGGCCCAGGTAGTTGCCCTTGCGCACCCGGTAGAGGTTGGGGCCCGCCTTGACCAGCGCGAACGTTTCCTTTTCCTGGGTGATGGTGCCGAGCATCTGGATCGACTCCAGCGGGAACGCCTCGAGCGGCTCCTTCAGCCGCTTCTCGTGCTCGGCGACCTTGCTCGCGCTCGCCGAGCTGCGCCCGGCCTGCGCGACTTCGATGCGCTCGGGCCGGAACGGGTCGATCTGGCCTTCGGCGGTGTAGGGCACCGGCTCGTAAGGCTTCACCTGCGGCAGCGGGTTGACGCGGCCGCGGAAGTCCTTGGTGAGCTGGTTCAGCTCCTCCTTCAGGTCGCTGTGCTCTTCGGCGCCGCAGCCGGCCAGCAGCGCCGCCGCGGCGGCGATCCCCAAGGCAAGGCGGCGGCTCATCACTTCTTCCCGGCCTTCTTCGCCGCCGCGGCCTTGCGCTGGGCGGCGATTTCCTCTTCGTCGAGGTAGCGGAAGGTGCGCGCCGTCGCGTCCATGAACAGGTTGCCGTCCTTGCCGGCGTTGATGGCGACGTTGTTCAGCGTGACGATGCGCGAGAGCTGCCCGACGTCGCTCGCGAACGCGCCCATGTCGTGGTAGGTGCCCTGCACCTTCACCTGGATCGGCAGCTCGGCGTAGAAGTCCGACACCGTCTCGTTCGCCGCCGGCTTGAACAGCTCGAACTGCAGGCCGCGGCCGAGCCCCGCCTGGTTGATGTCGACCAGCAGCGCGTCCATCTGCGACTTGTTGGGCAGCTGGCGCAGCAGCGCGCCGAACTGGGTGTCGATCTCGCGCAGCTGCTGCCGGTGCAGGTCGAGGTTGATCGCCTGCTTCTTCTTGCCCAGGTACTGCTGCTTGAGCTGCTCTTCCTGCGAGCGGGCGCTCTCCAGCTCCGTGATCTGCTCCTGCGTGTCGAAAAAGAACCCCAGCCCGAGCACCGCCATCAGGGTGGCGAGCAGCACCACGAGCTTCGGCGCGACGTGCCAGGTGCCCGGGTCCTGCCAGTTGGTGCGCTTGAACTCGTCGACGAGCGCGTTGAGGTTGAGGGCCATGCGCTAGCCTTTCTTGGCCGGCGCCTTGGCTGCCGGCTTGTCCTTCGCCTCGGGCGCCGCAGCGCGCTTCAGAAACAGGAACATGTTGAATTCCGAGACGCGTCGCTTGTCGACGCTCGCCGCCTTGACCTCGACCAGCACCGGGTTGTCCAGCCAGGGCGACGCTTCGACGTTGCGCATCAGCGTCGAGACGCGCGCGTTCGACTGCGCGTAGCCGACCACCTGCACGCGCAGGCCGTTCTGCACCAGCGACTTGAGGTACACGCCCTCGGGCGTCTGCTTCACCAGCTCGTCGAGCAGATGCACCGTCTGCGCGCGGTCCGCCTGCAGCGTCTCGATGATCGCCTTGCGCGCGAGCAGCGCCTGGATCTCGTCCTTCAGCTTGTTGATCTCGGCGATTTCCTTGTCGAGGATGGCGATCTGGCTCTTCAGGAAGCTGTTGCGCGCCTCCTGGGCGCCGATCTTCTCGGCATAGAAGGTATGCACCGCCAGGACGATGGCGCCGCCGAGCAGGGCGGTACCGGCGGCGACGACGATGAAGTGCTGTCGGGCGCGCTTGCGCGTCTCGGCGCGGTGCGGCAGCAGGTTGATGCGCGCGCTCATGCCGGGTCGAACCTCCGCATCGCCAGGCCGCAGGCGACGATCAGCGAAGGCGCATCGACGATCAGGCGCTTCAACTGGATGCGCGGCGAGGTCTGCATCAAGGCGAACGGGTTCGCCACGCTGGCCGGCACCTGGGCGCGGCTGTTCACCACCTCGTCGAGGCCCGGGATCACGGCCGAGCCCCCGGCGAGCAGGATATGGTCGACGCTGTGGTACTGGGTGGAGGTGAAGAAGAACTGCAGGGCGCGCTGCACCTCCTGCGACAGGTTCTCCATGAAGGGCTTGAGCACCTCGGCCTCGAAGTCGTCGGGCAGGCCGCCCGAGCGCTTGGCGTTCTCCGCCTCTTCCGGGCTCATGCCGTAGCGGCTGACGATCTCCTGCGTGAGCTGGTTGCCGCCGAAGGCCTGCTCGCGCGTGTATACGGACTGGTCGTTCCTGAGCACCGTCACGTTCATCACGTTGGCGCCGATGTCGACCACGGCGATGTTCTGGTCCTTGCCGCCGTTGGGCAGCGCCTGCACCACCAGCGAGAGCGCCGCCTGCTGCGCGAAGGACTCGACGTCCATCACCAGCGCCTTGAGCCCCGCGGACTCGGCGACGGCGACGCGGTCCTCGACCTTCTCCTTGCGCGTCGCGGCGATCAGCACCTCCTGCTCGTCGGGGGTGGTGGGCGAGGGGCCGACCGCCTGGAAGTCGAGGTTCACTTCCTCGAGCGCGAAGGGGATGTACTGGTTGGCCTCGCTTTCGACCTGCACTTCGAGCTCGTCCTCGCGCAGCGCCGCCGGCACGATGATCTTCTTGGTGATGACCGCGCCGGTGGGCACCGCCATGGCGACGTGCTTGGTGCGGGTGCCCAAGCGCTTGTGCGCGCGCTTCACCGAATCGGCGACCGCTTCGAGGTTGTTGATGTTGCCGTCGACCACGGCGTCGCGGGCCAGGGGTTCGATCGCATAGCGCTCGACGCGGTAGCTGCCTTTGCCCGCGTCGACGATCTCGAGCATCTTCACCGACGAGGAGCTGATGTCCAGCCCGAACAGCGGCGGTGCCTTCGGCTTGAACAGGTCGAAAGCCATCTTTGTTGTTTCCCCTACTTTCCCTTTGTGCGTCGCGGTCTTAGCCGCGATACGTAGAAATGGCGTTAAATGCTAGCAACAACCCCTCCCCATGTCTAGTTAATCTTCCACGAGGGTCAGGAGGTTATGATGCTACGTTTCCGGCGAGTGCTGCAACAACGCCGCAGGGACGGTCTAACACCCTTGATGTGGCTCCGCTTTCTCGTATTTCCGCTGACCCTGCTGGCGGGTTTCGCGGGCATTGGCGTGCTGGTCGTCGCCCTCGTGGTGGCGCTCGCCTACCCCAACCTGCCGTCGCTCGACGCGCTCACCGAATACCAGCCCAAGGTGCCGCTGCGGATCTACACGGCGGAAGGCATCCTCATCGGCGAGTTCGGCGAGGAGCGCCGGGCGGTGGTGGCGATCGGGGAGGTGCCCGCGCAGCTCAAGAACGCGATCATTGCGGCGGAGGATGAGCGCTTCTACGAGCATCCGGGCATCGACTATGTGGGCGTGTTGCGCGCGGCCTACGCCAACCTCGCCGCCGGCGGCCGGCGCCAGGGCGCGAGCACCATCACCATGCAGGTGGCGCGCAACTTCTTCCTTTCCTCCGAGAAGACCCTGACCCGCAAGCTCTACGAGGCGCTACTCGCCTTCAAGATCGAGCACAGCCTTGCCAAGGAGCAGATCCTCGAGCTGTACGTCAATCAGATCTACCTGGGGCAGCGGGCCTACGGCTTTGGCGCCGCGTCGCAGATCTACTTCGGCAAGGCGCTGAGCCAGCTCTCGCTCGCCGAGACCGCGATGCTGGCCGGGCTGCCCAAGGCGCCGTCGGTGTACAACCCGATCGCCAACGCGCAGCGCGCCAAGCAGCGGCAGAAGTACGTGCTGCGGCGCATGACCGAGCTCGGCTATATCACCGCCACGCAATACGAGGACGCGCTCAACGCGCCGATCCGGCCCCGCCGCGGCGAGGTCGCCGAGTATCCCGTGCACGCCGAGTATGTCGCCGAGATGGTCCGCCAGGCGCTCGCCGAGCACTATCCGGAGGACGTCTATTCGCGCGGCTTCCGCGTCTACACCACGATCCGCAAGGCCGACCAGGAGGCCGCCTATCAGGCGCTGCGCAAGGGGGTCCTCGAGTACGACCGCCGCCAGCCTTACCGCGGCCCCGAGGCCTACATCGATCTGCCGGCGAGCGCCAGCGACGACGACTACGAGGATGCGCTGGCGGACCACGCCGACAGCGACGAGCTGCTCGTCGCGGTGGTCCTCGCCGCGAGCCCGAAGCAGGTGCACGCCGCGCTGCGCAGCGGCGAGAAGGTGACCATCGCGGGCGACGGGCTGAAGTTCGCCGCCCGGGCGCTCGAACCCAAGGCCGCGCCGCAGCGGCGCATCCGCCGGGGCGCCATTATCCGCGTCGCGCGCGACGGGCGTGCCTGGCAGATCGTGCAGCTGCCCGAGGTGGAGGCGGCGTTCCTGTCGGTCGATCCGCGCGACGGGGCGATCCGCGCCCTGGTGGGCGGCTTCGACTTCGGGCGCAACAAGTTCAACCACGTCACCCAGGCCTGGCGCCAGCCCGGGTCATCGTTCAAGCCCTTCATCTACTCGGCATCGCTCGACAAGGGCTTCACGCCGGCCACGGTCGTCTCCGACGAGCCGGTGGTGCTGGAGGCCGAGGAGACCGGCAGCCAGCGCTGGGAGCCGAAGAACTACGACGGCACGTTCGAGGGGCCGATGCGGCTGCGCACCGCGCTCGCCAAGTCGAAGAACATGGTGTCGATCCGCGTCCTCGACGCCATCGGGCCGAAGTATGCGCAGGACTACGTGGCGCGCTTCGGCTTCGAGCCGGAGCGCCACCCCGCCTACCTGACGCTGGCGCTCGGCGCCGGCTCGGTGACGCCCTGGCACATGGCGCGCGCCTACGCCGTCTTCGCCAACGGCGGCTATCTCGTGCAGCCCTACTTCATCCACAAGATCGTCGACGACCGCGGCAACCCGCTCGCGCTCGCCGACCCGCCGCGCGCCGGCGAGGAATCCCCGCGCGTCATCGACGAGCGCAACGCCTTCATCATGGACAGCATGATGCAGGACGTGACCCGCTACGGCACCGCGGCGCGCGTGGCGCGGCTGGGCCGTACCGATCTCGCCGGCAAGACCGGCACGACCAACGAGTTCGTCGACGCGTGGTTCACCGGCTACCAGCCCTCCCTCGTGGGCGTGGCATGGGTGGGCTTCGACCAGCCGCGCACCCTCGGAAGGAACCAGACCGGCAGCGTGGTGGCCCTGCCGATCTGGGTCGAGTACATGGAGGCGATCCTGAAGGACGTGCCGCCGTCCCCGCGCGAGCTGCCCGCCGGAATCGTCAGCGTGCCGGTCGCCCCGGTCGGCGCCGCCGCCGGCACCGAGGCGAAGCTCGTGCCGGAGTTCTTCTACGAGGAAGCGGTGCCGCCGCCGGAAGTGCTGCGGCCGCTGCCGCCGCTGCCGCTGCCGCAGTTCGAGCAGCCGCCCGGCTTCGAGCGCGACCGCACCAACCCGCCCGCCTAGGGATGCAGCAGCACCGGCTGGCCGCTCTGCGCCGATACCAGGCGCGAGAGCGCCGCGAAGAGCTCCCCGCCGTCGCGCGTGTCGCGCCAGGACGCACCGTCCCAGCGAAAATGGAAGCCGCCGGCGCGCGCCGCCACCCAGATCTCGCGCGCCGCGCCGTGGCGGTTGACGATCATCCTCGAGCCGTCGGCGAACTCGATCTCGAGCACGCCGCCTTCCTTGCGCTCGACGTCGGCATCGACGCCGGCCGCCTCGAGCGCCGCCTCCAGGCTCGCCAGCGCGCGCTCCGCCAGGGCTTCGAACTCGCTCTCGTCCATGGGTGCTAACATCGCGATTTTATGCGTTTCTTTCTCCTCGGCGCGGTGCTGGTCGTATTCGCCGCCGGGTGCGGGCAGAAAGGCCCGCTCTACCTGCGCGACAGCCCGCCGCCGGGCGTGAAGCCCTTCAAGCCCAAGCCCGCAGAACCAGTCCCCTATCCCTCTCGCGAGGAAGGCGCGGAAGCCAGGTAAGTGTCCTTTTCCTACCGCAAGGGCGTGCTGTGCGCTGAGGAGGTGCCGCTCGACGAGCTGGCGCAGCGTTTCGGCACGCCGTCCTACGTGTACTCGAGTGCGGCGATCGGCGCCGCTTACGCCGAATTCCGTGCCGCCCTGCACGGCCGCGAGGCGATGGTGTGCTACTCGGTCAAGGCCAACTCCAACCTGTCGGTGCTGGCGCTGCTGGCGCGCCTGGGCGCCGGATTCGACATCGTTTCGGGCGGGGAGCTGGCGCGCGTGCTCGCCGCAGGCGGCGATCCGCGCAAGACGCTCTTCTCCGGCGTCGGCAAGAGCGAAAGCGAGGTCGCAGCGGCGCTGGAGCAGGGCATCTACTGCCTCAACCTCGAGTCGGAGGCCGAGCTCGAGCGCGTCGACGCCGTGGCGCGGCGCCTCGGCAGGCGCGCGCCGGTCGCGTTCCGCGTCAACCCGGACATCGACGCGCGCACCCACCCCTACATCTCCACCGGCCTGCGCGAGAGCAAGTTCGGCGTCGCCCACGCCGACGCGGAGCGGCTCTACGCCCGCGCCGCCGCGCTGCCCGGGATCGAGGTGGTGGGCATCGGCTGCCACATCGGCTCCCAGCTCATGCACCCGGCGCCGTTCGCCGAGGCCGCCGGGCGCATCGCTGCGCTGGCCGACCGGCTGCGGGGCCGCGGCATCGCCCTGCGCCACCTGGACATCGGCGGCGGCATGGGCATCCGCTACCGCGCCGACGAGCCCGCCGCGCCCATCGCCAGCTTCCTCGACGGGGCGCTCGGCATGCTCGCCGGCCGCCGCGAGACGCTGATCGTCGACCCCGGCCGCTCCCTGGTCGGCAACGCCGGCGTGCTGCTCACGCGGGTGGAGTACGTGAAACCTGGCGCGGCGCGCAACTTCCTCGTCGTGGACGCCGCCATGAACGACCTGCTGCGGCCGGCGCTCTACGGCGCCTGGCACGAGGTGCTGCCGGTGCGCCAGGCGGAACAGGGGGCCGACAGCGCTGTTTATGACGTGGTGGGCCCGGTGTGCGAGAGTGGCGACTTCCTCGCCCGCGAGCGCCGCCTGGCGGCGCGGCCGGGCGAGCTGCTGGCGATCATGTCGGCCGGCGCTTACGCGATGGTGATGAGCTCGAACTACAACACGCGGCCCCGCGCCGCCGAGATCCTGGTGAGCGGCGCGCAGGCGCGGCTCGCGCGCCGACGCGAGTCCATCGAAGCGCTCCTCGCCGCGGAGGAGGCGCCGCCGCGATGAAGCCGCGCGCGCTCCTCGCCGCCGGCGCCGCCGCGCTCGGCCTGGCGCTCGTCGCCGCCTGCGGCGGCGACGCCGAATCGGCCAAGCGGCCCGCCGGGCCGCGCGCGGTGCTGATCACCGCCGTGCCGGTGCAGCCGCGCAGCGTCGAGATCACCGAGGAGGTGGTCGGGTCGCTCGAGAACGTCATGGACCCGAAGATCGCCGCCGAGGTGGCGGGGCGCGTGACGCGCGTGCTCGCCTTCACCGGCAAGAAGGTCAGGCAGGGCGATCTCCTCGCCGAGATCGACGCGCAGGACTTCCAGATCCAGTCGCGCGCCGACGCCGCCGAGGTGAAGCGCCTGCAGGCGCTGCTCGCCAACCAGGAGCGGGTGGTCGAGCGCCAGCAGAAGCTGGTCAGCCAGGGCTTCAACTCGCAGAACGCGCTCGACGAGGCGCTCGCGCAGCGCACCGTCCTGCGCGAGCAGCTCGCCGCCGCGCGCGCGCGCGGCGATGCCACCGGCAGGAGCCTCGGCAAGACGCGCGTGCTGGCGCCGATCGAAGGCGAGATCGAGAGCCAGGTCGTCGCGGCGGGCGACTACGTGAAGGTCGGCGATCCGCTGTTCGCGCTCGTCGGCACGCAGCGGCTGCGCGCGCACCTGCTTTTTCCGGAGAGCGCCGCCGACCGCATCCGGCCGGGGCTCAAGGTCACGCTCGAGTCGCCGGCGGCACCCGGACGGCCGATCGCGACGCGCATCGACGAGATCAAGCCCACGGTGAGCGCCGGCAACCGCGCCCTGGACGCGATCGTGCGCTTCGACAGCGACGACGGCGCCTTCCGCGGCGGCGGCAGCGTCAACGCGCGCGTGGTCATCGACGTCAAGGAAAACGCCCTGATGGTGCCCGAGCAGAGCGTGGTGCTGCGTCCCGCGGGCAAGGTCGTCTACGTGCTGAACGAAGGGCGGGTGGCGCAGCGCCAGGTCGAGACCGGCCTCAAGCAGGACGGCTGGCAGGAGATCGCCAAGGGGCTCGCTCCCGGCGAGGTGGTCGCCGCCGACGGCGCCGGGTTCCTCACCGACGGGGCCGCGGTGACGCTGCCCGAGGCCGCCGCGGCAAGGCCCGGCAAGGGCAAGGCCAGATGACGCTGCCCGAGCTTTCCATCCGCCGCCACGTTTTCGCGTTCATGCTGAACGCGGTGCTGATCCTCTTCGGCTTCATCGCCTACGAGCGCATCGGCGTCGACAAGCTGCCCTACATCGAGTTCCCGGTGATCTCGGTGCAGACCACGCAACGCGGGGCGAATCCCGAGGTGATCGACGCGGCGATCACCAACGTCATCGAGACCGCGGTCAACAGCGTGCCGGGCATCGAGCACATCCAGTCGACTTCGTCGCCGGGCAGCTCCAACGTCGCCATCACCTTCGACCTGGGCAAGTCGGTCGACGTCGCCTTCCAGGAAGTGCAGGCGAAGGTCAACCAGGTGCTGCGCCGCCTGCCCGACGACGCCGACCCGCCGGTGGTCGCCAAGGTGGAGACCAACACCTTCCCGGTGTACTGGATGGCGCTGCAGGGCGACCGCACGCAGCAGCAGCTGAACCAGTACGCGATCAACGTCATCAAGAAGCGGTTGGAGACCATCGACGGCGTCGGCGAAGTGCGCATCGGCGGCCGGCGCGACCGTACCATCCGCGTCAACCTGCTGCCCTCGCGCATGGCCGCCCACGGCATCGCGGCGCAGGACATCACCGAGGGCTTCCGCAAGGAGCACATCCAGTTCTCGGGCGGCTTCCTCACCGGGCGCTCGAGCGAGCACCTGGTCAAGCTCGACCTCGAGTTCCACAAGCTCGACGAGCTGGCGGCGATGATCGTCGGCTACAGGGACGGCGCGCCGGTGCGCCTGCGCGACGTGGCCGAGATCGAGGACGGCCTGACCGACTTCCGGCAGCTCGCCCGCGCGAACGGGCGCCAGAGCGTCGGCATCGGCATCGTCAAGGTGCCGAACACCAACACGGTGGCGATCATCGAGGAGGTGGAGCGGCGCGTCGACGACGAGATCCGGCCGCAGCTGCCGCCGGGCCTGGAGCTCAACCCGGTGCAGAACGACGCGCTGTTCATCGACGAGATGGTGCAGTCGCTGAAGAGCCACCTGCTCGAGGGCACCCTGCTCGCCGCGCTGGTGGTGTGGCTGTTCCTCAAGAGCTTCCGCTCCACGCTCATCATCGCCACCGCCATCCCGGTGTCGCTGTTCGGCTCGATCGCGGTGATGTACTTCTTCGGCTACACGTTCAACTCGGTGACGCTGCTCGCGCTGCTGCTGCTGGTCGGCGTGGTGGTCGACGACGCCATCGTGGTGCTGGAGAACATCTACCGCCACCGCGAGCACCTCGAGCCCGACCGCGTCAAGGCGGCGGTGAGCGGCAGCCGCGAGGTGACCTTCGCCGTCATCGCCGCCAGCTTTTCCCTGGCGGCGATCTTCGCGCCGGTGATCTTCGTCTCCGGCATCCTCGGCCAGTTCCTGCGCTCCTTCGCCGTGGTCGTCACCTTCGGCGTGCTGGTGTCGCTGTTCGTGTCGCTCACCCTCACGCCGATGCTGTGCTCCCGGTTCCTCGAGGTGCGGGAGAAGCACGGCCGCGCCTACTGGGCGCTGGAGCGGTTCTTCGCCGGCATGGACCGCGCGTACCGGGCGAGCCTGGGCTGGGCGCTCGCGCACCGCTGGGTGGTCATCGCCGTCGCGGCGCTGATGTTCGCGTCGTCGTTCTATTTCTTTCGCGCCCTGCCGGTGGAGCTCGCGCCGCAGCAGGACGAGGGCAAGTTCTTCGTCAGCATGCGCGCCCCCGCCGGCGCTTCCATCCATTACATGGAGCGCAAGCTGCGCGAGGCCGAGCAGCTCGTGTCGCAGTACCCGGAGGTCACTACCGTCTACGGCGTCATCGGCCTGGGCTCGGCGGGGCAGGTGAACCAGGCGATCGTCGTGGTGCGCATGAAGCCTCGCTCAGAGCGAAAGCGCTCGCAGCAGCAGCTGCTCGAGCTGGTGCGCCGCGACCTGGCGCAGATCGCCGGCGTGCGCGCCTTCCCGCGCGCGCCCGGGCTGGTGCCGCGCCAGCGCACCGAGCCGCTGCAGTTCGTGGTGCGCGGGCCCAACCTGCAGGAGATGGGGCGCCTCGCCGCCGGGCTGCAGGAGCGCCTGCAGGCCGACCCGCGCATCGGCCGCATGGATACCGACCTGCAGCTCGACTTGCCGCAGCTCGTGCTCGAGCCCGACCGGGTGCGCACCGCGGCGCTCGGGCTCACCTCGTCGGACGTCGCCCTGGCGGTGAACATGCTGACCGGCGGCGTCGACATCGCCAAGTACAACGACCATCCCGGCGACGGCGAGCGCTACGACGTGCGCGTCAAGGCGAAGGACGGGGAGTTCCAGCAGCAGGCCGATCTCAGCAAGATCTACCTGCGCAACCGCAACGGTCAGCTGGTGCGCCTGGACAACGTGGCGCGTTTCCGCGAAACCATCGGCCCGGCGGTGATCGGCCGCTTCGACCTGCAGTATGCGGCGACGTCCTACGCCACCCCGAACGTGCCGCTCGGCGCGGCGCTGCAGCTCGTGCGCGAGGCGGCGGCGACGCTGCCGATCGGCTACAGCGTGACCTTCGTCGGCGAGGCCGAGCAGCTGGAGAAGACGAGGGGCGCCGCCGCCTTCACGTTCGCGCTGGCGCTCATCCTGCTGTACATGGTGCTCGCCAGCCAGTTCAACAGCTTCCTGCAGCCCCTGCTGATCATGATCGCAGTGCCGCTCGCCGTCATCGGCGGGGTGTTCGCGCTATGGCTGTTCCAGCCGCTCGCGGCGCTCGGTGCCTCGTTCGGGCTGGAGATACCCCGGCATTCGCTCAACATCTACTCGATGATCGGCCTGGTGCTGCTGATCGGCCTGGTGGCGAAGAACTCGATCCTGCTCGTCGACCTGACCAACCAGCGCCGTTCGCAGGGCATGGGCGTGGACGAGGCGCTGCGCGACGCCTGCCCGATCCGCATGCGCCCGGTGCTCATGACCTCGCTCACCCTGATCCTCGCCCTGCTGCCGGCGGCGATCGGCCTCGGCGCCGGCGCCGAGGCCAACGCGCCGCTCGCCATCGCCGTGATCGGCGGCATGATCACCTCGACCCTGCTGACGCTGGTCGTCGTGCCTTCCGCGTATTCGCTGGTGGAGAGCTGGCGCGAGCGGCGCCGCGCCCTGCGCACCGCGAGGGCCGCGACCTGATGGCCAATTCCGAGTCGAGGAGCCTGGCGGTGTTCTGCGACTTCGAGAACATCGCGCTCGGCGTGCGCGAGGCGAAGTACGCGCAGTTCGACATGGAGAAGGTGCTCGAGCGGCTGCTGCTCAAGGGCTCGATCGTGGTGAAGAAGGCGTACTGCGACTGGGAGCGCTACAAGGAGTTCAAGGCCGCCATGCACCTCGCCTCGTTCGAGCTGATCGAGGTGCCGCACGTGCGCCAGTCGGGCAAGAACTCGGCCGACATCCGCATGGTGGTCGACGCTCTGGACCTGTGCTACACGAAGGCGCACGTCGATACCTTCGTCATCGTCAGCGGCGACTCGGACTTCTCGCCGCTCGTCTCCAAGCTGCGCGAGAACGCCAAGACCGTGATCGGCGTCGGCGTGAAGAACTCGAGCTCGGACCTGCTCATCGCCAACTGCGACGAGTTCATCTACTACGACGACCTGGTGCGCCAGGACGAGCAGAAGCGCCGCGCCGCGAAGAAGCGCCACGCCGCCGCGCCCGCCGGCGGCGACAAGAAGCAGGAGGCGTTCGACCTGGTGATTGAGACCCTGAACGCGCTCATCGCCGAGCGCGGCGAGGGCGAGAAGATCTGGGGCTCGATGGTCAAGCAGGCGCTCAAGCGGCGCAAGCCGGGCTTCAACGAGTCCTACTACGGCTTCCGTGCCTTCTCCGACCTGCTCGAGGAGGCCGAGGGTAAGGGGCTGGTGAAGCTTGAGCCCGACGAGAAGTCCGGCGGCTACCTCATCCGCCCGGCCGCCCAGTAAGGCCAAGCTGCTCGCCGCCGCAGATCGCGGCATCCGCGACGTGATCGCGCCGGGGCTGAAGGTGCTCTTCGTCGGTATCAATCCCGGGCTCTACTCGGCGGCGACCGGCCACCACTTCGCCCGTCCCGGCAACCGCTTCTGGCCGGCGCTGCACGGCGCCGGCATCACCCCGCGAGCGCTGCATCCCTCGGAGCAGGAGCAGCTGCTGAAAGTCGGATGCGGCGTCACCAACCTCGTCAACCGCGCGACCGCAACGGCGGCGGAGCTCGCTCAGCAGGAGTTCGTCGCCGGTCGCCGGCGACTCGAAGCGAAGCTGAGACGCTACCGGCCGCGCATCGTCGCCTTCCTCGGCGTCGGTGCCTACTGCCACGCCTTCTCGCTCAAGCAGGCGGCGGCGGGTCCGCAGCCCGGGCGCTTCGAGGGCGCGCGCCTCTGGGTGCTGCCCAATCCGAGCGGCCTGAACGCGAACTACCAGCTGCCCGCGCTCGTCAAACTCTTCCGCCGCCTATGGCTACAAAGCGCCTTAGCGACTGACCGGCCCTGAAAAAGCCGCCGCGGCGGCCGAAAATGTAACCGATCGGTTACACCGCTGCTTCACGGGTTCAATTGGCGATAAAAGGCGTTGGCGACCTTCAGCAGGTCTTCCTTGCTGATGTCGTTCGAGGAGAGCGCGTAGCCCAGCTTGCGGTCGACCCAGTAGAACACGCCGACGTTGCCTTCGCGCGCATAGCGGAACGCCGTCTCGCGATTGCCCGCCATCTCGCTGCGCACGTAAAGGGTGATGCGCGTGCCGCGGTTGCTCTGGTACATGAAGTGTGCGACCGGCCCGGTATCGCCGGGCAGCAGCCGCCCACCCACAAGGCTGTAGCCGACCGCTTCGAGCTTCGGCGCGTGCAACGGCGCCCCCAGCCGCTTGGACAGCCAGGCCACGAGGTGCGCCTCCTGGTCGGCGCCGACCTCGACCGGATGGCGCACTTCGGGGGAGTAGGTGGCGTGCGCGATCGCGGCGCGCCGAGCCATGGCGGCGCCGAGGTCCGGCGCGGGGGCGACCACCTGCCGCTCGCCGCGCAGCTCCCAGCCGGCGAAGCCGCCGATCGCGGCGCCGAGCGCCATCCAGGCGGCGACCGCGGCAACCCGGGCCCCGCGCCGCCGGCCCGGCGCCGCCAGCCCCCCGAGCGAGCCCGGCAGCGGCTCGCGCATGACCGGCTCGTACAGGCTGCGCATTTCCTCGCTCAGGCGCCGGTAGTCGGCGATGCGCTCGGCCTCATCGGGATGCGCCGCGAGCCATGCCTCGACCTCGCTTCGGCGCGCCGCGTCGAGCCGCCCGTCGGCGTAGGCCTGCAGATCGGCTTCGTTCGCCTGGACCATGCTCACTTCACCACCTTGAGCTTCGCCGCCGCGGCCTGCCCGAGCATCATCGCGCGCAGCTTCTCGCGCGCCCGCGACAGCCGCGACATCACCGTGCCGATCGGGATGCCGAGCGTGCGCGCCACCTGGTCGTAGCTCATCTCCTCGAGCGTCACCAGCAGCAGCACCGCGCGCTGCTCCGCCGGCAGCCGGGCGATGGCGCGATCGAGGTCGCGCACCACCAGGGCGTCGCCCTGCGCGGCGCGCTGCGCGAGCTCCGGCATCTCCTCCTCGAGGGGATCGGTGGCGCGCGCCGCGCGCAGCTTGTTGACGTGCACGTTGTGCATGACCGTGAACAGCCAGGCGCGCAGGTCCGTGCCGCGGCGATAGAGGTGGAGCTTCGCCCAGGCGCGCTCCAGGGTGTCCTGCACCAGGTCGTCGGCGGATGCCCTGTCGCCGACCAGCGCGCGTGCGTATCGCCGCAGCCGCGGGATGAGATCAACCAGGCGCTGGGCTTCGTTCATCGGGAATAACAGGCGCTCGCCGAGCGCTATTCCACGCTATTTCGGCTCGTCGGGCAACGGCGGCAGCGCGCGCAGGTAGGCGAC
>JBQTJF010000068.1:0-7941 GCA_052387375.1 Betaproteobacteria bacterium | reverse complement strand
TGGTGAGGCCGTAGACGCCGTTGTTCTCCAGGATGTAGGTCATGTTCACGCCGCGGCGCATGACGTGGGCGAACTGGCCGAGGCCGATGGAGGCGGAGTCGCCGTCGCCGGAGACGCCGAGGTAGATCAGGTCGCGGTTGGCGAGGCTGGCGCCGGTGAGCACCGAGGGCATGCGCCCGTGCACGGTATTGAAGCCGTGCGACTGGCCGAGGAAGTAGTCCGGGGTCTTGGAGCTGCAGCCGATGCCGGAGAGCTTGGCGACGCGGTGCGGCTCGATGGCGAGCTCCCAGAAGGCCTGCACGAGCGCGGCGCTGATCGAGTCGTGGCCGCAGCCGGCGCACAAGGTGCTGACCTTGCCTTCGTAGTCGCGGCGGGTGAAGCCGAGCTTGTTCTTCGGCAGGGTCGGGTGATGGAGCTTGGGCTTCGCAACGTAAGTCATGCCGCTTTGTCCTTCTTGATCGGCCGCACGTTCAGGGCCGAGACGATCCGGCTGATCTCCTCGGTGATGAAGCGCGCGGTGATCGGCGTGCCGTCGTAGTGCAGCACCGAGATCAGGCTCGCCGGGTTGATGCCGGCGTCGTTGACGAGCAGGGTCTTGAGCTGCGCGTCGCGGTTCTGCTCGACCACGAACACCTTGGAGTGCGAGGCGACGAAGTCGAACAGCTCGTCCTGGAACGGGAAGCTGCGGACGCGAAGCGCGTTAATGTAAATATTGTTCTTTTGAAGAGAATCCAGTGCTTCGTGCATCGCCGGCGACGTGGAGCCGTAGAAGATGCAGCCGAACCGGGCAGGCTCGGGGGAAGGGCTCAAGACCGGACGAGGCAGGAGCGTCTTGGCGAACTCGTGCTTCTTCAGCAGCCGCTCCATGTTGTACTGGTAGTCGGGCCCGGCTTCCGAGTACACGGCGTACGGGTTGCGGCTCGTGCCGCGCGTGAAGTAGGCGCCCTTGGTCGGGTGCGTGCCCGGCAGCGTGCGGTAGGGGATGCCGTCGCCGTCGACGTCGAGGTAGCGGCCGAACTCCTTGCCCGCCTCGAGCTCCTCCGCGGTCATGACCTTGCCGCGGTCGTAGCTCCGCTCATCGGACCAGGAAAAAGGCGAACACAATCTTTGGTTCATGCCGATGTCGAGGTCGGTCATGAGGAAGACGGGCGTCTGCAGCCGGTCGGCGAGGTCGAGCGCCTGCGCCGCCATGTCGAAGCACTCGTGCGGGTCCTCGGGGAAGAGCAGGATGTGCTTGGTGTCGCCGTGCGAGGCGTAGGCGCAGGCGATGACGTCGGACTGCTGCGTGCGCGTCGGCATGCCGGTCGAGGGGCCGCCGCGCTGCACGTCGATGATGGTGACCGGGATCTCGGCGAAATACGCCAGGCCGATGAACTCGCTCATCAGCGAGATGCCCGGGCCGCTCGTGGCGGTGAAGGCGCGCGCACCGTTCCAGCCGGCGCCGCAAACGATGCCGATCGAAGCGAGCTCGTCCTCGGCCTGGATGATGGCGTACTTGCGCTTGCCGGTTTCCTTGTCGACTCTCAGCTTGGAACAGTAGTTCGTGAAAGCCTCGGCGAGGCTCGACGAGGGCGTGATCGGGTACCAGGCGCACACGGTGGCGCCGCCGTAGACGCAGCCCAGCGCCGCCGCCGAGTTGCCGTCGATGAAGATCTTGTCGCCGACGTTGTAGGCGCGCTTGACGCGCAGGCCGAGGGCATTCTTCAAGTGCTCTCTGGCAAAAGAGAGTCCTAGTTGTAAAGCATTCAGATTCGGCTTGAGGAGCTTCTCCTTGCCCTTGTACTGCTCGCCGATCAGCTCGGCGATCACCTCGGGCTCGATGCCCATCATGCCGGCGAGCGCGCCGACGTAGATGATGTTCTTGAAGAGCTGGCGCTCGCGCGCGTCCGTATAGGTGGCGTTGCAGATCTCGGTGAGCGGCATGCCCACGACGTGGATGTCGTCGCGGAACTTCGACTTCGGCAGCGGCTTGGTGTCGTCGTAGAAGAGGTAGCCGCCCGGGTCGATCTCCTTCACGTCCTGCGCCCACGTCTGCGGGTTCATCGCCACCATCAGGTCGACGCCGCCGCGGCGGCCGAGCCAGCCCGGCTCGGTGACGCGCACCTCGTACCAGGTCGGCAGCCCCTGGATGTTGGAGGGGAAGATGTTGCGCGGGCCGACCGGGATGCCCATGCGCAGGAAGCTCTTGGCGAAGAGCTCGTTCGCCGACGCCGAGCCCGAGCCGTTGACGTTGGCGAACTTGATGACGAAATCGTTGACCGCTTCGATTCTTTTCATGCGGCTTTCTTGTGGTAGGGGGCGCGGGCGCCCGGCCCGGCCATGGTCATCTCGAGCAGGAACTTCTGCATGTCCCAGGCGCCGGTCGGGCAGCGCTCCGCGCACAGGCCGCAGTGCAGGCAGACGTCTTCGTCCTTCACCATGACTCTTTTCGTCTTTAACTCAGAAGAAACATACAAATCTTGCGTGAGGTCCTTGGCGGGGGCATTCAGCCGCGTCCGCAGATCGGCTTCGGTTCCGTTATCAAGAAACGAGATGCAGTCCATCGGGCAGATGTCGACGCAGGCGTCGCACTCGATGCACAGCTTGTCGGTGAAGACGGTCTGCACGTCGCAGTTGAGGCAGCGCTGCGCCTCCTTCCACGCCGTGGCGACGTCGAAGCCGAGCTCGACCTCGGCCTTGACGTTCTTCAGCGTCTCCTTGATGTCGCGCCAGGGCACCTTGTAGCGCTGGTCGGTCACGATCTCGCTGTCGTAGCTCCACTCGTGGATGCCCATCTTCTGCGACATCAGGGTGACGCCGGGGGCTGGTCTCTCATTCGGATTCTCGTTATTTAAAAGCTTATCTATGGAGACTGCGGCATCGTGCCCGTGCGCCACCGCCCAGATGATGTTCTTCGGGCCGAAGGCGGCGTCGCCGCCGAAGAAGACGTTAGGGACAGAAGACTGCATGGTGGCCTTGTCGACCACGGGCATGTTCCATTTGTCGAAGGCCACCCCGCTGTCCCGCTCGATCCACGGGAAGGCGTTCTCCTGGCCGACCGCGACGAGAACGTCGTCGCATTCGAAGAACTGGGCCGGCTCTCCGGTGGGGACGAGGCTGCGGCGGCCTTTGTCGTCGTAGACGGCCTTCACCTTCTCGAAGGTCATGCCGGACAGCCTGCCGTTGGTCACCTGGAAGGTCTTGGGGACGAGGAAATTGAGGATGGGGATGCCTTCATGCATGGCATCCTCCTTCTCCCAGGGGCTCGCCTTCATCTCGTCGAATCCGGAGCGGACGATCACCTTGACGTCTTCGCCGCCGAGGCGTCTTGATGTACGGCAACAGTCCATCGCGGTATTGCCGCCGCCCAGCACGATCACCTTCTTGCCGATCTTGGAGGTATGGCCGAAGGAGACGCTGGACAGCCAGTCGATGCCGATGTGGATGTTCTTCGCGCCTTCTTTGCGCCCGGGGATGTCGAGGTCGCGGCCGCGCGGCGCGCCCGAGCCGACGAAGATGGCGTCCCAGCCCTCGGACATCAAGGTTTTCATGGAGTCGATCCGTCGGTGGATGAAACTGACTCCTAAATTCAGTATATATCCGACTTCCTCGTCGATCACTTCCAACGGCAGGCGGAAGCGCGGGATCTGCGACCAGATCATGCCGCCGGCGCGCGGGTCCTGGTCGAACACGGTGACCTCGTAGCCGAGCGGCGCGAGGTCGCGCGCCACGGTGAGCGAAGCCGGGCCGGCGCCGATGCAGGCGATCCGCTTGCCGTTCGACCTGGTTTTCTTGTTGGCGAAGATCTCCTTTTTGATCTGCTCGTCGTCCTTGTAGTCCGCAGTGACGCGCTTCAGGCGGCAGATGGCGACGGGCTCGGGCTTGGGCTGGTTCTCTTCCTCGACGCGGCCGCGCCGGCAGGCGGGCTCGCAGGGGCGGTCGCAGGTGCGGCCGAGGATGCCGGGGAAGACGTTCGACTTCCAGTTCACCATGTACGCATCCGAATATCGCCCGGCGGCGATCATGCGGATGTACTCGGGAACCGGCGTGTGGGCCGGGCAGGCCCACTGGCAATCGACGACTTTATGGAAGTAGTCCGGGTTGCGAATATCGGTCGGTTGCAAGTCCTTGCACTCCTTAAGCGGCGTTGCGACGCCGACTTGTTCGGGACGCTCCTTAGTGTACTCCGGGATAAGCCTGAAAAGCGAGAACTTTCAAAACCCTACAGCATGCTTACGAGCCCTTGGGACGGGGCGGAATGGTGGCCGTTGCGGAAGGCTCGCCCGCGCTTTTGCCGGCGTTGACCTCGTAGAAGACGTGCACGTAGTGGGTCGCCGCCCCCGCGGGGTCGCGCACCGCGCGCACGCTGCGCCATTCGCGGGACACCGAGCCGTTCTTGCGCCGGCTCCAGGTGCTGCCCGACCAGTAGCCGTCGCGCTGCACGATGGCGTGGACCTCGTCGTAAAACTCCGCCGGCTGCAGCGCGTTGCGGATCGCGCTCTCGGGCTGGCCGAGCACGTCGTCGCGCGTGTAGCCGGTGATCTCGCTGAAGGCGCGGTTCACCGTGGCCACCGTGCCGTCGGCGGCGGTGATGAGGATGCCCTCGGTCATGCCCTCGAGCGCGTGCGCGGCGAGGAGCAGCCGCTCCACGCTCTCGCGCAGCGCGGTGACGTCGTGCGAGACGAGCAGCACGTGCCCGCGGTCGCCCTCGCCTACCGCCTGCGCGCGGCAGCGATACTGGCGCACGCGACCGTCGCGGTCGACCATGCGCAGCGCGATCTCGCGCGGCTTGCTGGTGGCGGCGGCGCGCAGCACGGCGACGCGCGCGTGCTCGGCGTCGTCCGGGTGCGCGCGCGCCCAGGCGTCGGCGCCGGCGGCGAGGTCCTCCTTGGTCATGATGCGCTCGTAGGAGGGGCTGGTGTAGAGCCAGCGGCTCTCGTGGTCGACGAGCGCGATCAGATCGGCGGCGTTCTCGGCGATCAGGCGGTAGCGCTCCTCGCTCGCGCGCAGCGCGTCGCGCGTGCGCGCGATGCGCCTGTTCTTCAGGTAGACGACGTAGCCGATGCCGCTCGTGTAGACGAGCGCGCCGGCGACGCACATCGCCGTCACCAGGTCGCTCGTCATCGGCCCGTGCCGCCAGCCGCCGAGCGCGCCCCAAAGCAGCGCGCCGCCGACGCTGCAGGGGAGCGAGACGCCCATCCCCCAGGCGCCGCGGTTGACCGCGGCGTTGAGCGTCGTCGCGCCGACCAGCGCGTAGGTGATCCAGGTCGGGAAGCCGAGGTAGGCGGCCCAGGCGCCGAGCAGCGCCGCGTCGAGGTACAGGTTGTCGAGCTCGGCGCGCGCCGGGTGCGCCGAATGCCTGGCGCGCAGGTAAAGGAAGTGCGGGTAGAGGAAGAACTGCAGCGCGAACAGCGCCCAGCCGCCGGCGGCCGCGCCCAGCCCGGCCATGTGCAGGCCGATCGGCGCCGCCGCGTAGGCGAACGACACGGCACGCACCGTGTAATTGACGCGGACGAGCTTCGGCAGTGCTCGCGATGCTTTTATAATTCCCCCAACTCCCCATCGAAATGATGTCGCAACTCGATTCCCTAAGCCAGCATTCCCTCGTCGTTGCCGACACCGGCGACATCGAAGCGGTGGCGCGGTGGAAGCCGCAGGACGCAACGACAAATCCGTCGCTGCTCCTCACCGCGTCGCAGGACCCGCGCTTCCGTCCTCTGGTGGACAACGCGATAAAAGAAGCGCGCGGCGACGCGTCGCTCGCCATGGATTGGCTGGCGGTGCAGTTCGGCCGCGAGATCCTCAAGCACGTGCGCGGGCGCGTCTCGACCGAGGTCGATGCGCGCATCTCGTTTGAAACGCGCGCCTCGATCGAGCGCGCCCGCAGAATCATCGGCTTATACGAGCGCCTCGGCGTGGGGCGCGAGCGCGCGCTGGTCAAGCTGGCGAGCACCTGGGAAGGCATCCGCGCCGCCGAGCAGCTCGAGCGCGAGGGCATCCACTGCAACATGACCCTGCTTTTCTCGTTCGCGCAGGCGGTGGCGTGCGCGCGAGCGGGCGTGACGCTCATCTCCCCCTTCGTCGGCCGCATCTACGACTGGCACAAGCAGCAGAGGAAGGTCGACGACGTCCCCCTCGAGGAAGATCCCTGCGTCGCGTAGCCGTGCTTCTTGTAGTAGGTGTAAATCTTTGTCACGGAGGCCACGCCCGGATCGTCCTCGAGCGGGATGTCTTCGACCTTGCGCTGCTGCCGGTGCCAGTCGTAGATGCGCCCGACGAAGGGCGAGATCAGGGTCACGCCGGCGTCGGCGCACGCCAGCGCCTGCGCGAAGGAAAAGAGCAGCGTCATGTTGCAGTGGATGCCCTCGCGCTCGAGCTGCCCGGCGGCGCGGATGCCTTCCCAGGTGCTCGCCAGCTTGATCAGGATCTGCCCGCGCGCCACGCCCAGGCGCTCGTACAAGCCGATGATTCTGCGGGCCCGCTCGATCGATCCGCGCAGGTCGAAGGAAAGCCGCGCGTCGACCTCGGTCGAGACGCGCCCTTTCACGTGCTTCAGGATCTCGCCCCCGAACTGCACCGCCAGCCAGTCCATGGCGAGCGACGCGTCGCCGCGCGCTTCTTTTATCGCGTTGTCCACCAGGGGGCGAAAACGCGGGTCTTCCGAGGCGCTCAGCAGGAGCGAGGGATTGGTGGTGGCGTCCTGCGGCTTCCAGCGCGCCACGGCTTCGATGTCGCCGGTGTCGGCGACCACCAGGGAGTGGCGGCGCAAGGACTCAAGCTGGGTTGTCATGACAAAATCTCACATGCAGATAAAAAAACCGTGACTTAGTGTGCAGTCATGCAGGGCGTAGCGCAAGGGGAAAAGGGAAGAAAAATGGAAGCGCCGCGGCTGGTGCACACGAATTTCCGCGTGCGCACCGCCGCGTTCGCTTATTGCTTCATCGTCGTCGGCGTCGTGCTGTGGGAACGCGGCGCCGGTGCGCTCGCCTGGACGGTGATGGCGCTGCAGTTCCTCGTGTATCCGCATCTTCTCTACTGGCGCGCGATGCTCTCGCCGCGGCCGACGCGCGCCGAGCTCGACAATCTCTTCCTCGACTCGACGCTGCTCGGCGCCTGGGTCGCCTACCTCGGCTTCCCGCTGTGGATCGCCTATGCCCTCATCGCCGCGGCGATGCTGAACGCCGTCGTCAACCGCGGCGCCTGGGGCGCGGCGCTCTCGCTCGGCTGCAGCGCCGTCGGCGCCGGCCTGTGGGCGGTGGTCGGCGGCCTGCGCTTCGCGCCCGAGACGAGCCCCTGGGTGACCTTCCTCGCCGCCGCCGGCTCGATCGCCTACATCACGGCCGTCGGCTTCGTCGTCTGGACGCAGAACCGCCGCCTCGCCGCCGCGCGCGACGCGCTCGGCGCGAGCGAGGAGCGCTACCGCATGATCGCCGAGAACGCCGACGACCTGGTGGCGCTGGTCGACGAGGAGGGCCGCTGGCTCTACACCAGCCCGTCGTACCGCCGCGTCCTCGTCGCCGATGAGTTGGGCCAGGGCGGCGACGTGTACAAGCGCATGCACCCCGACGACGCCGATCACCTGCGCACGGCCCTCGCGCGCGCGGCCGCGACCGGCAAGCCGCGCGATTTCACGCTGCGGCTCGTCGACCGCGAAGGCCGCATGCGCCAGTACCGCTCGCACCTGCAGCCGGTGGTGACCGGAAGCCCGCCGTACCGGGTGCTGCTCGTGTCGCACGACGTCACTGATCTCCGCGAGAGCGAGGAGAAGCTCCTCCTCGCCGCGCACGCCCTCGAGGGGATGACCGAGGCGATCATGATCACCGCCGCCGACGGCACGATAGTGACCGTGAACCGCGCCTTCAGCGAGATCACCGGCCGGGCACGCGAGGAGGTCCTCGGCCAGCCGGAGAAGGTGATCCGCGGCGGCCTCATGCCGCCCGAGTTCTACGACGACGCCTACGC
>JBQTJF010000067.1:0-5227 GCA_052387375.1 Betaproteobacteria bacterium | reverse complement strand
CCGAGCCACCCGAGCTGCCGCCCTTCCTCACCGTGGGCACTTGGATCGGCGGCGACCGCGACGGCAACCCGCACGTCAACGCGGCGGTGCTGCGCTCGGCGTTCTCGCAGCAGGCGCGCCTCGCGCTGTCGCACTACCTCGAGGAGGCGAACCTGCTCGGCAAGGAGCTCGGCATCTCCGAGCGCATCCGCCCGGCGCCGGCGCCGATCGCGCCGCTCGCCGCGCGCGGCGACCGCTCGCCCTACCGCGCCCACGAGCCCTACCGCCGCGCCATGACCGGCATCTACGCGCGGCTCGCCGCCACCGCCGAGTCGCTCGCCGAGCACCGCGCCAGCCCTCCGCCCATCGCCCAGGGGCAGCCTTACGCCGCTGCCGACGAATTCGGCGCCGAGCTGAAGGTCGTTGCCGATGCCTTGTTTTCCCAAGGCGCGGGCAAGCTCGCCGGCGGGCGGCTCAAGGCCCTGCAGCGTAAGGTGAGCCTGTTCGGCTTCCACCTCGCGCCGATCGACCTGCGCCAGAGCTCGGATGCCCACGAGGCGGCGGTAAGTGAATTGTTGGCTCGCGCGGGTGTCACCGCCGAGTACGACAAGCTCGATGAAAAAACGCGTATCGATCTCCTGGCACGAGAGCTCTCCGGTCCGAGACCGTTGCGCTCGCCACACCTCGAGTACTCGGCGCACGTGGAGAACGAGCTCGCCATCCTCGCCGCCGCCGCGGAAGGGCGGCGCCGCTACGGCGCGCGCGTGCTGCCGCATTACGTCATTTCGCACTGCGACTCGGTGTCGGACCTGCTGGAAGTGGGCTTGCTGCTGCGCGAGGCGGGGCTGCTCAAGCCGGGCACGGCGGCACCGCTCGAGCTCGACATCATTCCGCTGTTCGAGTCGATCGGCGACCTGGAGCGCTGCGGCGAGGTGATGGCCGCGGCGCTCGACCTGCCGCTCTACCGCGCCTGGGTCGCCGGCAGGGGCAACGAGCAGGAGGTGATGCTCGGCTACTCCGACAGCAACAAGGACGGCGGCTACCTCACCTCGAACTGGTCGCTCTACAAGGCGGCGCAGTCGCTGCTCGCGACCTGCCAGCCGCGCGGCGTGCGCCTGCGCCTCTTCCACGGCCGCGGCGGCACCATCGGTCGCGGCGGCGGCCCGAGCTTCGAGGCGGTGCTCGCGCAGCCCGCCGGCACGGTCGACGGCGCGCTCAGGCTCACCGAGCAGGGCGAGGTGATCGCGAGCAAGTACGCCGACCCGGAGAGCGGGCGGCGCAACCTCGAGACGCTCGCCGCGGCGACGCTGGAGGCGAGCCTGGCGCGCCCGCCGCAGCACCGCAAGCGCGAGCGGGACATGGCGATCATGGAATCTCTGTCCACAAAATCCCTGGACGCTTATAGGAGCCTCGTAAAAGCGCCGGGCTTCGTCGCCTACTTCCGCGTCTCGACGCCGATCGCCGAGATCGCGGACTTGAACATCGGCAGCCGCCCGGCTTCGCGGAAGGCGGGCGAGTCGATCGAGGACCTGCGCGCCATCCCCTGGGTGTTCAGCTGGAGCCAGTGCCGCCTGATGCTGCCCGGCTGGTACGGCTTCGGCTCGGCCGTGGAGGGCTGGCTCGAGGCGCGCGAAGGGACGCTCGAAGAGCTGCGCGAGATGCACCGCGCCTGGCCTTTCTGGCAGACGGTGCTCTCCAACATGGACATGGTGCTCGCCAAGACCGACCTCGCCATCGGCTCGCGCTACGCCGAGCTGGTGCCAGATGCGCGGCTGCGCGAGGAGACCTTCGGCCGCATCTCCCAGGAGTGGCAGCGCGCGCGCCGCTGGCTCGCCGCCATCACCGGGCGCGAGGAGCTGCTCGCCGACAACCCGACGCTGGCGCGCTCGATCCGCAACCGCTTCCCCTACCTCGACCCGCTCAACCACCTGCAGGTCGAGCTGCTGCGCCGCTACCGCGCCGGCAGGGAAGAGCGGCTGCTGCGCATCATCCACCTCACCATCAACGGCGTCGCCGCCGGCCTGAGGAACAGCGGCTAAAACCCGAAAATCAGAACCCGAAAATCAGGGACAGACCACGTTTATTTCTTGCGCTTGAGGAGGTCACCGAGCCCCTCGAGGGGTCGGTGCTTTGCCGGCGCGATTTTCGCTTCTTTCGATCCCCCGGCGCGTGAGTCCTCTACCCTGGCGTGCTCGTTCTCGTGGCAGTAGAGGCACAGCAGCTCCCAGTTCGAGCCGTCGGGCGGGTTGTGGTGGTGGTTGCCGTCCTTGTGGTGCACGGTGAGCTCGCGCAGCCGCTTGCCGCTGAACTCGCGCGCGCAGCGGGCGCAGGCGTGCGGCAGGATCTTGAGCGCCCGGCCTCGATAGTCGTCGCGGCTCATGCGCGGGAAAACGTGGTCTGTCCCTGATTTCAGCCGCCGGAAATGGTCCGCTTCGCCCACTCGAGCACGATGGCGAGGCGCGGCGGCAGCAGGTCCTCGGCCTCGTCGTAGCTGACCCAGCGGTACTCGTGGTGCTCGGAGCGGCCGAGCTCGGGCGAGACGGGCAGCTCGATGGCGTGCTCCTCGGTCTCGGCGAGGTAGTAGCGCGCCACCTTGTGGTCGGCGTAGGGCAGCGTTTCCTTGAACTCGTCGCCGAAGGGGAAGTCGAGGTCTTCGAGCCCGGTCTCCTCGAGCACCTCGCGCCTGGCGGTGGCGAGCTGGTCCTCGCCGGGCTCGACCACGCCCTTGGGGAAGTCCCAGTTCCTGAAGGCGCGCAGGACGAGGATGCGGATGCCGCGATCGGTGCGCCGGAACACCACGGCGCCCGCGGCCCGGGGGCGGGATTTCACCCCCGTATCTTAGCTACGACTTCCGTTTTTTCTGAACGTTGTCCTTACGCAGGTCTTGGTTTTAATGCTCGCCGCCCGAGCTGGCCCTAGGCCAGAGGAGGAGGAGGAGGCTTCGGAGCTCGGACGGCGAGGCAGTCTGTCTTTTGCCGCCTTCTTATTGCGCCAAGGCGGGCTTGCGCGCAAGTGCGTTTTTCACGCGCGACCAGCCTTCGATCGCCGCGGCGAGCGCAAGTTCCCAGCGTTCCGCGGCGACGAAGTCGACCAGGTAGCGGCTGCGCACCTGCTCGGGCAGCGAGGCATACGCCTCCCGCCAGAAGGGTGTTACGAGCTCGCTACGCATGGCGCACGTTCCGCGAGACGGGCCGCTCGAAGAGCGCCTTGACCTTCAGCACGCCCGCCTTCAGGGCGCTGGCGATCGCCTCGGCGCGCAGCCGGCGGGCTTCCTGCTCCACCGCGTACAATTCGGCGGCGGTCGGGGTACGGTATGTGTACTTGGTCGTCATCTGCATTTCTCCTATCACGCTGTGCAAGATAGGGCCTGCAGCGCCAGGGGACAAACGATCAAATCTCACCTCTTGCATAAGAAAAACTCACTGATTTCGTGATCTATCGCCTGCCGCCGCTGAACGCCCTGCGCGTGTTCGAGGCCGCCGCGCGCCACCTCTCCTTCAAGGAGGCGGCGAACGAGCTCTCCATCACGCAGGCCGCGGTCAGCCACCAGATCAAGACGCTCGAGGAGTACCTCGGGGTGGAGCTGTTCCGCCGTGCCGGCCGCGGCGTGCAGCTCACCGAGGCGGCGCGCGCCGCGCTGCCGCGCCTGCGCGAGGGCTTCGACGCGCTCGCCGCGGCGGTGGAGGCGGTGCGCGAGCGCGCGCAGGAGACCGACCTCGTCATCACCGCGCCGCCGGTGTTCGCCGCGCGCTGGCTGATGCCGCGGCTGCCCGACTTCGCGAAGCGCGAGCCGCGCATCGACGTGAAGGTGGTCGCCTCGAGCAAGATGGTCGACGCCGGCGCGCTCGACTCGGCGGCGCTGACCTCGAACCTCGACCTGCGCAGCGACGCTTCCGGCGTCGAGATCCACCTCGGCGCGGGCGACTATCCCGGCTACCGCGCCGATCGCCTGTTCAGCGTAGCGACGACCGTGGTGGCGAACCCGGACCTGGATCCTCCTCTCACAGAACCCGCAGATCTGGTACACCACACGCTCCTGCACGACGACGCCATGGACACGGTCGCCCACGGCAACGCCTGGCGGAAGTGGCTGGAGGCGGCCGGCGTCGAGAACCGCGTCGACGGCAGCCGCGGCCCGCACTTCTCCTCCAACATCCTCTCGCTCGAGGCGGCGTCGCAGAAGCTCGGCGTCGCGCTGGCGCTGCGCCCTCTGGTTGACGCCGACCTCGCCTCGCACCGGCTGGTGGCGCCCTTCAAGGTCGAGCTGCGCCCGCAATCGGCCTATTACCTCGTGTGCCCCGAGGTCATCGCCGACCGCCCGGCCGTCTCCGCCTTCCGCAAGTGGCTGCTGGAGCAGGCTAAAAAGCCCTGAAACGGGGACAGACCCGGGTCTGTCCCTTGCAAGGCCCTTGTTTCACCCCTTTCCCGTCGCCATCTAACGCCCATGAGATCGCGCGATCTTTCGCACTGGATGTGGAGCGAGGCGCTGTCGATGCTCGACCGCGCCGAGCGCCTGCAGCGCCAGTTCTTCACCCACGCCGCCGCAGCCTGGGAGCCCCCGGTCGACGTGCTCGAGACCGAGGACGGCCTGACGCTGCAGGTGGCGCTGCCCGGCGTGCGCGCCGACTCGATCACGGTCGGCCTCGATCCCGCCGGCGTGACGATTTCCGCCCTGCGGCCCTTTCCGAGCTGCGGCGATACCACGCATGTGCACCGCATCGAGATCCCCTACGGGCGCTTCGAGCGCCACATCGGCCTGCCGCTCGGCGACCCCTACGCCGGGCTGGAGCTCGTCGGCAGGGAGCTCGCCGACGGCGTGCTGACGCTGAGCTTCAGGAAGAAGGAGAACGAATGAAGACCCTGCCCGACGACGCGCTGATCGTCATCCCGATGCGCAACACCGTGCTCTTCCCGGGCGTGATCTCGCCGATCACGGTCGGCCGCAAGAGCTCGGTCGCCGCCGCGCAGGAAGCGGTGCGCGCCGAGAAGAAGGTCGGCTTCCTCCTGCAGCGCGATCCGGCCAAGGACACGGTCGGCGCCGACGACCTCTACTGGGTCGGCACGGTCGGCCAGGTGGTGCGCTACATCACCGGCGGCGAGGGCGCGCACCACCTGGTGGTGCAGGGCCAGAGCCGCTTCCGCGTGCTGGAGTTCCTCGAGGGCTGGCCGTTCCTCGTCGCGCGCGTGCAGGTGCTCGAGGCGAAGGACGAGCCGATGACCCCGGATATCGAGGCGCGCTTCCTGCAAC
>JBQTJF010000066.1:0-8745 GCA_052387375.1 Betaproteobacteria bacterium | reverse complement strand
CCATTACCCGGACGTCGAGGCGCCGGACGTCCCGGACTATGCGCGGCGTGGCGGCAAGATCGCGGGAAACAAGTCGGTCATTTTCGCGCCAATGCTGTGGGAAGACCGTGCAATCGGGGCGATATTCGTCGGGCGCGACTTCACCGGTCCGTTCTCGGACAAGGAGATCGCGCTGCTCAAGACCTTCGCCGACCAGGCGGTGATCGCCATCCAGAACGCGCGGCTCTTCCGCGAGATCCAGGAGAAAAGCGCGCAGCTGGAAGTGGCCAACAAGCACAAGTCGGAGTTCCTCGCCAACATGTCGCACGAGTTGAGGACGCCGCTCAACGCCATCATCGGCTTCTCCGAGGTGCTGCTGGAGAGGATGTACGGCGAGGTGAACGAGAAGCAGACCGAGTACCTCAAGGACATCCACGAGTCCGGCCGCCACCTGCTATCCCTCATCAACGACATCCTCGATCTGTCCAAGATCGAGGCCGGACGGATGGAGCTCGAGCTCTCCACCTTCGACCTGCCCGCCGCGGTGTCGAACGCGATGACGCTGGTGCGCGAGCGCGCGCAGCGCCACGGCATCGCGCTCGGCCTGGAGATGGACCCGCGCCTGGGCGTCCTGCAGGCCGACGAGCGCAAGGTGAAGCAGATCCTGCTCAACCTGCTCTCCAACGCCGTGAAGTTCACCCCCGACGGCGGGCGGGTGGACGTGAGGGAAAAGATGGATACCGACAAGGTCGAGATCGCGGTCAGGGACACGGGCATTGGCATCGCCCCCGAGGACCAGGCCGCGGTCTTTGAGGAATTCAAGCAGGTCGGGCGCGACTACACGCGCAAGGCGGAAGGCACCGGGCTTGGTCTCGCGCTGACCAAGCGCTTGGTCGAGCTACACGGCGGAGAGATCAGCCTCAAGAGCGCGCTCGGCCAGGGATCTATCTTTACGGTGAGGCTTCCGCTACGGTGAGGAAATGCAGCTCGCCGTGCGCTACGGGGCGACAGAGGAGCTGTACGGCCATGCGGCGATCGCCGGCTTTCGCGCTTCGCGCGAGGCATCGTCGGCGCGCCGGCGACTGCTCCGCACGGTGGTGACCGCCTTCGGTCGCGACTTTGCCACCACCTGCTGCGAGTTCGAGCGCCTCGAGCCGCGCCGTCGCGGGCGGCAGACGCAGGCCTGGATTCGCACCGCAGACGGCTGGCGCATCGCCGCCGCGCACGTGAGCTTGGTTTCAGACGGAGGAGAACGATGAGAGCAACAATGAGATTGCTGGCCCTGATCCTGCTGTGCGGTGTCGCGCACACGGGGCTGGCGCAGTCCTGGCCCACCAAGCCGATGCGGCTCGTGGTGACCTTTCCGCCGGGCGGCACCTCGGACATCGTGGCGCGCCTGGTGGGCGAGCGGCTCGGCCATCGCCTCGGCCAGCCGCTGGTCGTCGACAACCGACCGGGCGTGGCCGGAATCCTCGGCACCGAGATCGCGGTAAAGTCGCCGCCGGACGGCTATACGCTGCTCCTCACGAGCACGGCGCCCATCGCCTTCGCGCCGTCCACGCCTAAGCCGCTCAGCTACGACCCGGTGAAGGACCTGCAGCACGTGGCCGTGCTCGGGACGATTCCGCTCGCCTTCGTCGTGCGTCCCGGCTTTCCCGCCACGAACGTCAAGGAGGTCGTGGCGATCGCCAGGGGCAAGCCGGGGGCGCTGAATTTCAGCTCCAGCGGAAACGCGACGCCGAGCCACTTCATGCTCGAGCGGTTCAAGCTGAGCGCCGGCGTGCAGATTACGCACGTGCCCTACAAGGGCTCCGCGCCGGCCCTGAACGACATCATGGCGGACCGCATCGACGGGACGATCGATTCGATGCCGGCGCTGCTCACGCAGATCCGCGCCGGCAAGGTGAAGCCGCTCGCCGTGAGCGGACGCGAGCGGGCGCCGCAGCTGCCCGAGGTGCCGACGCTTGCGGAAGCCGGCTTCCCCGACCTGGTCGTCAATACCTGGTTCGGCATCGCCGTGCCGGCGGGCACCGCGGGCGAGGTGGTGCAGCGCCTCAACAAGGAGATCCTCGCCACCGTCGAGCTTGCGGAGGTCCGCAAGCGTTTCGAGGAGCTCTCGTTCGCGCCGGCGCCGATGTCGCCCGCCGAAATGCAGAAGTTCGTCGAGTCGGAGATCGAGCGCTGGCGCTCGGTGGTTCGCGCCGCCGGCATCTCCTTCCAGTAGGGCGCGTCGATGAGCTGGGACTGCGGCGTTTTCAAGTTTCCCATGGCCGGCCCGGACGACGTTTCCGCGCTCGAGCGCCTGATCGACGACGGCGCGTTCGGCGCGGAAGACATCGTCGGCATCATCGCCAAGACCGAGGGCAATGGCCGGGTCAACGACTTCTCGCGACCGCTCGCGCACCGCTGCTTCCGCGAACTCATCGCCCGACGCACCGGCAAGTCCGAAGCGGAAGCCGAAGCGCGCGTCGCCTTCGTCATGTCGGGGGGATGCGAGGGCATCATCTCGCCGCACGGCACGGCGTTCACGCGGCGCAACGCGGAGGCGCGCCCGGCGGCCGGCCGCAAGCGCTTTTCCGTCGCCATGGCCGGCACGCGCGAGCTTCTGCCCGAGGAGCTCGGCACCGAGGTGCAGGTGCGCCTGGTCGCGGACGCGGTCCGGCAAGCCATGGGGGCAGCGCAGCTCCCCAGCACCGACGACGTGCACTACGTGCAGGTCAAGTGCCCGCTGCTCACGACCGAGCGCATCAACGCAGCAAAGGCGCGCGGCAAGCGCGTGGTCACGGAGGACACGACCCGTTCGTTGGGCTTCTCGAACGGCGCCTCGGCCTTCGGCATCGCCGTAGGGCTTGGTGAAGTGCCCGCGGATTTCGACCCAAAGGCCATCTGCACCGACGCGAGCATCTATACGACGCGCGGCGCGTCCTCCTCCGGCATCGAGCTCATGAACTGCCAGGTGCTGGTGATGGGCAATTCCGCTACCTCGGTCAGCCCGCTGGTCATCGGCCATCATCGCTTGGAGGACCTCATCGATGCCGACGGCGTCCGCGGCGCGCTGCGCGCCGTCGGATTGAGCGACATCCCGAGTCGCGCGGAGCGCGAGCGCATCGTCAACGTATTCGCGAAGGGGCAGGTGCCGCTGGACGGATTGGTGCGGGGCTGGCGCACCACGCTGCTTACCGATTCCGACCTCAATACACGGCCCGCCCGGGCGGTGCTCGGCGCTCTGGTGGCGTCTGTCGTCGGCGACCCGGCGATCTATGCGTCCGCCGGCTGGGGCTATCACCAGGGACCGACGGGCGGCGGCGTCGCGGCGGTAATCGCGCGGGCGTGAGCCGGCCTTCCGCTTAGCCGGCGAGGCGCTTCTCGACCAGGCGAGCGAAAAAGCTGGCGCCGTAGGGCAGCGCCGCGTCGTTGAAGTCGTAGGACGGGTTGTGCACCTCGCACGCACCCTCGCCGTCGCCGTTGCCGATGTTGATGTAGCAGCCCGGGACTTCCTTCAGCATGAAAGAGAAGTCCTCGGATGCCATGATCAGCGGCGGATCACGGCGCACGCTGTCGGCGCCCACCAGCTCGCTGCAAATGCTCGCGGCGAATTCCGCTTCCGTCGCATCGTTCACCAGCGGCGCATAGGTCATGCGGAAGTCCGTCTTCGCGGTCGCGCCGAATCCCCTCGCCACGCCTTCGGCGATGCGTGCGAGGTTGCGCCCGATCAGCTGCATGGTGGGGTCCGAGAAGGCGCGAACGGTCCCGGACAACCGCGCCGTTTGCGGGATGACGTTGTAGGCGTCCCCGGCGTGGATCTGCGTCACCGAGACGACCGCCGTGTCGACCGGGCGCACGTTGCGCGCCACGATGCTCTGCAAGGCGGTCGCCACGTGCGCGGCGACGAGCACGGGATCGATGCCCGACTCCGGTCGCGCGCCATGGGCGCCGACGCCCTCGATGTCGATGTCGAAGAACGCGCCGCCGGCCATCGTGGCGCCGGAGCGCACGGCGAACTTCCCGAGCGGCATGCCGGGTCGGTTGTGCATGCCGAACACCGCTTCGCACGGAAAGCGCTGGAACAGGCCGTCGGCGATCATGGCCTGCGCACCGCCCATGCCTTCCTCCGCCGGCTGGAAGATGAAATGCACCGTGCCGTCGAAGCGACGCGTCTCGGCGAGGTACTTGGCCGCGCCGAGCAGCATGGTGGTGTGGCCGTCGTGCCCGCATGCATGCATCCGCCCCTCGTGCCGCGAGCGGTGCTCGAAGCCATTGGCTTCCCGGATCGGCAGCGCGTCCATGTCGGCGCGCAGACCGACGGCACGCTTTGCCTTGCCGGCGCGCAGCACGCCGACCACGCCGGTCCTGCCGACACCGCGATGCACTTCGACACCGAACGAAGTCAGCCTGGCGGCGATGAGATCGGAGGTGCGCTGCTCCTGGAAGCCGAGTTCGGGATGCGCGTGCAGGTCGCGCCTCCAGGCCGTCATCTCCCTTCCAAGCTCCTCGAGTGCGGATACGAGCGGCATGGCTAGGTGCACCCCAGCTTTCGCTCTTTCGCCCGTACGAGCGCCGCGACCGCCTCGTTCACCGGCGCTTCCATGCCGAGGGTCCTGGCGACGCGCGGGATGGCGCCGTTGATCACGTCGATTTCCGATTTCCTCTTCAGCATGAGATCCAGCAGCACGGAAGGCCGGGCGTTCGGGATCTTCGAGCCGAAATCGCGCACAGAGGCGACCGGGTCGTCGAAGCCGAGCTTCACGCCTTTCTTTTTTGCGACGGCGAAGCCTTCGCGCGCGCAGTCCGCCGAGACGCGCGAGAGGTCGGGATCGCTCATGACCTCGGCGATGGTGCCGTCGGAGAGCGCGCAGGGGCCGGAATAGGCGCAGTTGCAGAGGAGCTTCTCCCAGACGAGCTGGTCGATGTCGTCGAAGACCTTCACCTTGAAGCCGGCGCCTTTCCAGACGCCTTCCACTTTCTTCAGCCGCGGCGTGATCGGTCCGCCGAACTCGCCCAGGCGCACGAGCTCCATGCCGTTGTGGTGCGCGTGCCCCGGCGCCTTGATCGAGGCGCCAAATCCGCCGACGACACCGACCATTACCTTGTCCTTTCCGAGAATGGAGGCTGCGGTCTCGGGCCCGCCTAAGCCGTTCTGGATCGAGAGGACTGGCGTGTCGCTCTTCAGCAGGGGCTTGATGGAAGAGGCGGCCTGGGAAACGTGCATCGCCTTGGTCGCGAGGACGACGAGGTCGCAGGGACCGGCATCCTTCGCATCGGTGGTGGCGTGGACCTTGACCGTGCGGTCGCCCGAGGCGCCTTCGAGGCGCAGCCCCTTCTGCTGCATCGCCTCGACGTGCTCGCGCCAGGCATCGATGGCCCAGACTTCGTGGCCGGCGGCAGCGAAGAGGCCGGCGTAGACCGACCCCATCGCCCCGGTGCCGACGATGGCGATCTTCATGGGGTCAGAACAAATAAGCGGTTGACGTTAATTTGCTCTGACCCCGTTAAGTGTTGTCGCCTTAGGCGACTTCGAAGAGGCCGGCAGCGCCCATGCCGCCGCCGATGCACATGGTCACCACCACCAGCTTGGCGCCGCGGCGCTTGCCCTCGATGAGGGCGTGGCCGGTGAGGCGCGCGCCGGACATGCCGTAGGGGTGGCCGAGGGCGATGGCGCCGCCGTCGACGTTGAGGCGCTCGTTGGGGATGCCGATGCGGTCGCGGCAGTAGATCACCTGCACTGCGAAGGCCTCGTTCAGCTCCCACAGGTCTATGTCCTTGACCTTCTTGCCGGTCTGCTCGAGGAGTTTGGGAACGGCAAAGACCGGTCCGATGCCCATCTCCTTCGGGTCGCAGCCGGCGACGGCGAAGCCGCGAAATATTCCAAGAGGAGTCAACCCCCGCCTCGCGGCCTCATTCGCACTCATGACAACGCAGGCAGAAGCGCCATCGGAGAACTGGCTGGCGTTGCCGGCGGCGATGCAGCCGCCTTCGATCGCCGGCTTGATCTGCGACACGCCTTCGTAGGTGGTGTCGGGGCGGATGCCCTCGTCCTCGGCCGCGGTCACTTCCTTCATCGTCTCCGCGCCGGTGTTCTTGTCCACCACCTTCATCTTGGTGGTGATGGGCACGATCTCGTCCTTGAACTTGCCCTCGGCGCGCGCCTTTGCCGCCCGCTGCTGGCTCTGCACGCCGAGCTCGTCCTGCTTCTCGCGCGGGATCTCGTAGCGCCTGGCGACGTACTCGGCGGTCTGCAGCATCGGCCAGTACACGTCGGGCCGGTGGCGGTGCAGCCACTCGTCCTGGAAGTGGTGCTTGTTCATCTCGTTCTGCACCATCGAGATCGACTCGATGCCGCCGGCGACGAAGACGTCGCCCTCGCCGGCCATGACGCGCTGCGCGGCGAGCGCGATGGTCTGCAGCCCGGAGGAGCAGAAGCGGTTCACCGTCATGCCCGGCACGCTGTCGGGGCAGCCGGCGCGCACCGCGATCTGGCGCGCGATGTTCCAGCCGGTGGCGCCCTCGGGGTTGGCGCAGCCCATGATCACGTCGTCGATCTCGCCGGGGTCGACCTTGGCGCGCTCGATGGCGGCGTGCACCACGTGCCCGCCCATCTTCGCGCCGTGCGTCATGTTGAGGGCGCCGCGCCAGGACTTGCACAGCGGCGTTCTTGCTGTGGCAACGATCACTGCTTCAGTCATTGAATCTCCTTCCTTCCTTGGCGAGGCGAGCCAATAGCGGCGCCGGCTTCCACTGCTCGCCCTTGTAGCCCTTCTGGAACTTCTGGATGGCGGCGAGCACCTTGTCGAGGCCGACCGTGTCGGCGTAGAACATCGGCCCGCCGCGGTAGGGCGGGAAGCCGTAGCCGGTCAGGTACACCATGTCGATGTCCGACGCGCGCAGCGCAATCCCTTCCTCGAGGATGTGCGCGCCCTCGTTGACCAGCGCGTAGATGCAGCGCTCGACGATCTCGCCGTCCGCGATCTGCCGGGGTTTGATGCCAATTTCCTTCCGGTGAGCGTTGATGATGGATTCAACCACCGGATCCGGTATGGGCTTGCGGCTGCCCGGCTCGTACAGGTAGAAGCCCTTGCCGGTCTTCTGGCCGAAGCGGCCGAGCTCGCAGATGCGGTCGGCGAACTTCGAGTAGACGAAGTCGGGGCGCTCCCGGTAGCGGCGCTTGCGCACCTCCCAGCCGATGTCGTTGCCCGCCATGTCGTACATGGTGAAGGGGCCCATCGCCATGCCGAAGCGGCGCAGCGCGTTGTCGACCTGCTGCGGGCTGGCGCCCTCGTCGATGAGGAACAGCGTCTGCTGGCCGTACTTCTCCAGCATGCGGTTGCCGATGAAGCCGTCGCAGACGCCGGCGACCACCGGCACCTTCTTCAGGGCCTTGCCGAGCTTCATGGTGGTGGCGAGCACGCCCTTGTCGGTCTGCTTGCCGCGCACCACCTCGAGCAGGCGCATCACGTTCGCCGGCGAGAAGAAGTGCGTGCCGACCACGTCCTGCGGGCGCGTGGTGGCGGCGGCGATCTCGTCGACGTTCAGCGTCGAGGTGTTGGTGGCGAGGATGGCGCCCTGCTTCACGATCCCATCCAGCTTCTGGAACATGTCCTTCTTCACGTCCATGCGCTCGAACACCGCCTCGATGACGATGTCGGCGTCGGCCGCCTGGCCGAGGCTGATCGTGCCCTGGATGAGGCCCATGCGCTTGTCCATGTCGGGCTGCGCGAGGCGGCCCTTGGACACCGTGGCGGCGTAGTTGCCCTTGATCCTGGCGAGGCCCTTGAGCAGCGCGTCCTGGTTCACGTCCACCAGCGTCACCGGGATGCCGGCGTTGGCGAAGCTCATGGCGATGCCGCCGCCCATGGTGCCGGCGCCGATCACCGCCGCCTTGCGGATCTCGCGCACCGGCGTGTCCTCCGGCACGTCGGGGATCTTCGCGGTCTGCCGCTCGGCGAAGAACATGTGCCGCAGCGCCTTGGATTCCGGAGAGTCCACCAGCTTCGTGAAGCCCTCGCGCTCGGACTTGCGCCCCTCGTCGAAGGGCTTGAGCGAGGCCTCCGCGCAGTCGAGGATCACGAGCGGCGCCGGGTAGCCGCGCGAGGCCTTTTTCACCTCTTCCCTGACTTTGGAGAAGAATGCCCTGGCGTCCCCGTCGATCCGGGCGGAGAGATCGCGCACTCTCTTGAACGGTTTTCCGAGCACCCCTTTCGCAAAAGCGATGCCGGCATCCAGCAGGTCGCCTTGCGCAATCTCGTCGATCAGGCCGAGCTCTTTCGCCTTCTCGGCCGGGATCGGGTTGCCGGTGGTCATCATCTCCACCGCGATCGCCATCGGCACCAGGCGCGGCAGGCGCTGCGTGCCGCCCGAGCCGGGCAGGATGCCGAGCTTCACCTCGGGCAGGCCGAGCTGCGTGCGCGGCGCGGCGACGCGGTAGTGGCAGGCGAGCGCGAGCTCGAGGCCGCCGCCGAGGGCGAAGCCGCCGATCGCCGCCACCAGCGGCTTGGACATCGCGTCCTGCCGGTCGTTGACGTCGGGCAGGTCCGGCTTGACGCGCGGCTTGTTGAACTCGCGGATGTCGGCGCCGCCGGAGAAGGCCTTGGCCGAGCCGGTGATCACCACCGCCTTCACCCCGGCGTCGGCGTCGGCCATCTTCAGGTGCTCCATCAGCGCCGCGCGCAGCGCGTTGGACAGGCCGTTGACCGGCGGGTTGTTCATGGAAAGGACGGCGATGCCGTCGCGGACGGCGTAATGGAGTACTTCGCTCATTCGATTCGCTTT
>JBQTJF010000065.1:0-27499 GCA_052387375.1 Betaproteobacteria bacterium | reverse complement strand
GCGATCGTGGCGGGCGACGTCAACCCGCACTACATCAATCCCCAGCAGGGCCTGGACCGCCTGCAGAAGCTGATGGACGAGTATTGCGGCGGAGTGACCGTCAGCTACATGACCAACGAGAAGCTCCTGAATATCGGCCTCAAGAAGCTCAGGATCATGGAGGAAGACCTCGAGAGCCTGGCCGCAAAGGACGTTCACGAGCTGCTGCGTGCGTGGGAATTGAAGCACCGTCATCGCGCCGCCGAGTGCGTCACGCAGCACACGCTGTTCCGCAAGGAGACCCGCTGGCCGGGCTACTACTACCGGGGCGACGCCATGAAGGTGGACGACGCAAACTGGCACGTGCTGACCGTTTCGCGTCGCGATCCGAAAACGGGCGAGTACACCATGGAGAAGGCACCCTGCTACCACCTGGTTGCGGATTGAATATCATCGATAAGACCGACAAGGAGATTCTCGCGATCGCCGACCCGCTGTGGCGCGACCTCGTCAAGAATTCGAACGAGGGCAAGTACGGAGACTTCGCGAAGAACTTCTCCAGCGCCTTGGCGCTTGCCATGGATCAGGTCGTTGCCGGCCACCAGTTCGCAAACAGCGAGTTGGCGAGAAATCTGTCCGAGGAAGTCGACTCGCTCGGCATCATCCGCCGGGGCGAGCATGTGACGGTTCTTTACCGGCAGCGGAGCACCAAGAAGCCGGGCGAATGGCTTGGCCGGCTTGTCCTCGGCTATGAGAATGGAAAGGTCAGGATTTTTGGTGCCTCCATCTTCTGAAACCATCCGCGATGGCAAGTTTGTCGAGCTCACCTACAAGGTGACCGACAAGAAGTCGGGGCATGTCCTGACCAGCGTCGAATTCCCGCTCGGCTATGTTCATGGGCACAATGAAATCCTGGCCCCTTCCGTCCATCGGCAACTGGAGGGAAAGTCCGCTGGCGACGTCATCGAAGTGCCGATCGATGGCAATCGGACCTTCGGCCCCAGGGACGAATCGCTGGTCGTGACCGATCGCATCGAGAACGTCCCCGAGGAGTACCGGCAGATCGGCACCTCCGTTCTCATGGAGAACGACAAGGGCCAGACCCGCAGCTTCATCGTGACGCGGATGGACGACGAGACGCTGACCGTCGATGGCAACAATCCGCTGTGCGGCAGGGAGGTCGTCTTTACGCTCGAGATACTGACCGTGCGCGACGCGACTGACCAAGAGACAAGAGCGGGCCGGGCGATCGTCGCCGGCGCGGATGTCGACCCGTCGCTCATGAGGCCCGTTTGAGCAGAGGTGACTGATGACCGAGGAAAAAAAGCCCGCCCCCAAGGTCCCCGACGGCCATACGCGTTTCTTGACAACGCGTCCGTTGCCGCCAAACGAAAAGGGGTTTGTCGGCTACCAGACCGTATGGGAGCCGTTCCAGAAGGAAGCCGAATACAAGACGCCGAAACAGCCGTAGGCGTCATAACGTAAACTTCCTGGATGGCCGATCGGCGGCTCCAGGTGTTCCACGCGGTCGCGAAGCACCTCTCCTTCACCAAGGCGGCGGAGGCGCTGTTCATGACCCAGCCCGCGGTCACCTTCCAGATCCGCCAGCTCGAGGAGCACTTCAGCACGCGCCTCTTCGACCGCGCGCACGGGCGCATCTCGCTCACGCCGGCCGGCCAGATCGCCCTCGACTACGCCGAGCGCATCCTGTCGCTCTCCTCGGAGCTCGACACGCGCCTCAAGGAGATGAGCGGCCAGGCGGCCGGGCCGCTGCTCATCGGCGCGAGCACCACCATCGCCGAGTTCCTGCTGCCGCAGGTGCTGGGCGAGTTCAAGGCGCGCAACCCGGCGGTGGTGCCGCGGCTCTTCGTCGCCAATTCGGAGGCCGTGCAGGGACGCATCGCCGAGCGCACGCTCGACCTCGGCTTCATCGAGGGCGCCTCGCACCTTCCTTCCCTGGTCACCGACGCGTGCTGCGACGACGAGCTGCGCGTCGTCTGCGCCCCCTCGCACCCCCTGGCGAAGCTGAGCAGCGTCACGCCGAAAGCGCTGATGGAGCACGCCTACGTGAGCCGGGAGCCCGGCTCGGGCACGCGCGAAGTCATCGACCATTACCTGCAGAAGGCCGGCGTGCCGCCCGACGCGCTGCAGGTGGTGATGGAGCTCGGCAGCCCCGAGGCGCTGAAGGGCCTGGTCGCCACCGGCCTGGGCTTCGCCATCATGTCGCGCGCCATCGCGGCGCTGGAGGTGAAGCTCGGCCGCCTGGTGCAGGTGCCGCTCGACCCGCCCCTCATCCGCCAGCTCTCGGTCGTCTACCCGAAGGAAAGGTTCCATTCGCGGCTGGTGAACGGCTTCGTGCAGTTCGCCAAGGAGCGGCTCGCGGCCATGCAGGCCGCCTGAGCTAAAGCACGGCGTAGTAGCTGCGCAGCACCTCGAGGACTTCCGGCCGCGAGAACTCCGGCGGCACCGTGCTGCCCTCCGACAGCCACTTGCGCAGCTGCGTGCCCGATACCTGCAGGCGGTCGGCGTCGCCGTGCGGGCAGGTGCGCCCCGAGGTCATGCCGCCGCAGCGGTAGCACCAGACCGTCACGTCCATCTTGAGCGGCCGCGTCTCGAGCGCGTCGCGCGGGACCTCGTCGAAGATGCGGTGCGCGTCGAAGGGGCCGTAGTAGCTGCCGACGCCGGCGTGGTCGCGGCCGACCACCAGGTGCGAGCAGCCGTAGTTCTGGCGGAACAGCGCATGCAGCAGCGCCTCGCGCGGCCCGGCGTAGCGCATGTCGAGCGGATAGCCGGCCTGGACCACCGTCCCCGGCCGGAAGTACTTCTCGATCAGCACGCCGATCGCGCGCGTGCGCACCTCGGCGGGAATGTCCCCCGACTTGAGCGCGCCGAGCAGGGAGTGCACCAGCACCCCGTCGCAGGTCTCGATCGCCACCTTGGCGAGGTACTCGTGCGAGCGGTGCATCGGGTTGCGCGTCTGGAAGGCGGCGACGCGCGACCAGCCCAGCCGCTCGAACTCGGCGCGCGTCTGCGCCGGCGTCATGAACAGCGCGCCGTACTTCTCGCGGAAGCCGCCGTCCGAGAGCACCTTGACCGGCCCGGCGAGATTGAAGGCCGGCTGCTGCATCACCATCCTCACGCCCGGATGCGCGGCATCCGTCGTGCGGAATACCGAGCTGCACTCCCGCTCTTTATCGACTTTGTAGCTCTCCAGCACCTGCATCGTGGCGAGCGGCCCGCCGCCGTCCGGGTCCAGAAGAGCAAGTTCTGTCCCTACAGCAATGGTTTCTGTTGTGGACAGCGTGATGGGGATCGGCCAGAAGAGGCCGGCGGCGGTGCGGTAGGCGTCGCACACGCCCTGCCAGTCGGCGTGCGTCATGAACCCGTCGAGCGGCGTGAAGCCGCCGATGCCCAGCATGATCAGGTCGCCCTTCTCGCGCGAGCTGATGCGGATCGCCGGCAGCGACGCCGCGCGCTTGCGCTCGGCCGCCAGCGCCTCGCCGGCGAGCATGAGCGGCCCGAGCATTCCTCCTCCATGCGGGCGCACCAGCCCGGGCATTTGCGTTCCCCTCGAGAGAAGACGTATTCTGCCGTGATACTGGGAGGAGGAGCCGATGCGCGGTATCACAGTTTTGATGGGGGCGATAAGCGCCCTTTGCGTTCTGGCGGCGGGCTGTGCGGCGGTCGGCGGCGGGCAGGACAAGGTCGTCTACCACATCAACGACGGCTTCGCGCAGGCCTCGAACGGGCTGCGCAACATCGGCAACCACCTCGAGGTCAACCCCAGCGCGAAGATCGTCGTCGTCACGCACGCGCAGGGCGTCGACTTCCTCATGAAGGGCGCCAAGGACAAGAACGGCAACAAGTACGAGGACCTGGTCGAGCGGCTGAAGATGCGGGGCGTGCAGTTCGACGTCTGCGAAATCACGCTGCGCAACCGCAAGCTGACGAAGGACCAGTTCATCGAGTACGCGACCTACGTCCCCTCGGGCGTCGCCGAGGTGACGCGGCTGCAGCAGCGCGAGGGCTATGCGTACCTGCGGCCGTGAAGCGCGCGCGAATGCGGGAACAAGAATATTTGATCGTCGCGCTGGCCGCGGCGGTGGGGCGTGTATTAGTATTTCCTGAAGTAAAAGGAGGATCCACGAATGAAGCACAGTCGTAGAGGCCTGCTGCGCGGCGCCGCGGCCCTGGGCGCGCTGCTCGTCGCCGGGCTGCTCAAGCCCGTCGCCGCGCTCGCCGCCGCCTGGAACAAGGACGCCTTCGCCTCGAAGAGCGCCGAGGCGGCGCTGAAGAGCCTGGGCACCCCGGGCGCGGAAGCGAGCAACGCCATCGTCATCGAGGCGCCGCAGATCGCCGAGAACGGCGCCGTGGTGCCGATCGAGGTGACGAGCAACATTCCGGGCACCACCTCGATCGCGGTGCTGGTGGAGAAGAACCCCTACCCGCTGGTCGCCAGGTTCGACTTCATGGAAGGGGCGCTGCCCTTCGTCAAGCTCAACGCCAAGATGGGCGAGACCTCCGACGTGCGCGTGATCGCCAGCGCCGGCGGCAAGCACTACAGCGCCAGCAAGGAAATCAAGGTCACCATCGGCGGATGCGGAGGCTGATATGGCAGGTCCCATGAAAATGCGTGCGACCCAGAGCGGCGGCTTTACCGACGTGCGCGTGCTGATGACGCACCCGATGACCACCGAGCAGCAGACCAAGGGCCAGCCGCACTTCATCCAGAGCGTCACCGTGAAGGTGAACGGCAAGCCGGTCATCGAAAGCCAGGTCAGCCAGGCGGTGTCGCGCAACCCGGTGTTCTCGTTCCGCCTCAAGGGCGGGGCGAAGGGCGACAAGATCGAGGTGAGCTGGGCCGACAACAAGGGCGAGAGCAACAGGACGGAAACCGCGGTCGCCTGACCGCCGCCCGCAACACGAGGAGGAGGAGGATGCGCGCAATCGCATGCAGCACCGTGCTCGCGCTGGCGCTCGGTTCGGCGCAGGCGCAGGAGTCGCCCTACGCCGAGTACCAGAAGATGGCGAGGGAGAGCGCGCCGGTGGAGCTCTTCGAGCTCGGCGGCGAGGAGCTCTGGAAGAAGCCGCAGGGGCCGAAGAACGTTTCCCTCGAGCAGTGCGACCTCGGCCAGGGGCCCGGCGTGCTGAAGGGCGCCTACGCCTCCTTGCCGCGCTACTTCAAGGACGTCGACCGCGTCATGGACCTCGAGACGCGGCTTTTGCATTGCATGATGACCTTGCAGGGGCGCAGCCGCGAGGAGGCGATCAAGCGCGTCTTCGGCAACGCCGACCGGCCCTCCGAGATGGAGTACCTCTCGGCGTACATCGCCGGGCATTCGCACGGCATGCCGCTGCGGCCGGGAACGCGCCACGCGAAGGAAAAGGCCGCCTACGAGCTCGGCCACAAGCTCTATTTCCACCGCGCCGGCCCGTGGGACTTCTCCTGTGCGTCCTGCCATGGCGAGGAAGGCAAGCGCATCCGCATGTCGGGGCTGCCGGTGCTCTATCAGCCGCAGCAGGCGCGGCCGCTGATCGCCACCTGGCCGGCTTACCGCGTCTCCAACAGCCAGTTCAAGACCCTGCAGTGGCGCATGAACGACTGCTACCGCCAGATGCGCATGCCCGAGCCGGCGTTCGGCTCGGAAACCATAGTGGCGCTCATCCAGTTTCTGACGGTGACCGCGCAAGGCGAGCCGTATCGCGGCCCGTCGATCAAGCGCTAGGAGGCGGCGATGAGACGATTCCTGCTCCTGCCTGTCGCCGCGGTCCTCGCCGCGTGCGCCACCGCGCCGAGCGTCGGCGAGCGGCCCAAGCCGTCGCCCGGCGACCTGCAGCAGCTCACCGCCGTGCTCAAGCGCGATTTCCACGCGCGGGGCCAGGCGACCATGGACCGCGTCGAGCTCGACGAGGTGCAGCGGCTGTGCAACCTGCACGCCGACAGCCCGCCCGCCGACCTCGCCCGCCCGCTCGAGGAGGCGCAGCTCAAGGCGATCAAGTTCCCGAGCGGCAGCCTGATCGGCGACTGGAAGCGGGGCGAGAGGATCGCGCAGAGCGGGCGCGGCGCCATGTGGAGCGACAAGCCCGGCGTGCAGGAAGGCGGCAGCTGCTACAACTGCCACCAGATCTCGCCCAAGGAAGAGGCCTTCGGCACCATCGGCCCGAGCCTCGCCGGCTTCGGCAAGGTCCGCGGCAACCGGCCGGAGATCCAGCAGTACGTGTACGGCAAGATCTACAACGCCAAGGCGTACAACGCCTGCTCGCAGATGCCGCGCCTGGGCCACTCCGGCACGCTGAACGAGCAGCAGATCAAGGATCTGGTCGCCCTCCTGCTCGATCCGGCTTCCCCGGTAAACCAGTAGTTGCATAGACGGGAATTCCTGCGGCTCCTCGCCCTCGCCAGCGCGGCGGGGGCGACGCTGCGGCGCGGCCTGTCCCACGCCCAGGCGGCCGACGAGCTCTACGAGGCGCCGCCGTTCGGCAACGTCAGCCTGCTGCACGTCACCGACGTGCACGCGCAGCTCCTGCCCGTCTACTTCCGCGAGCCGAGCATCAACATCGGCAACGGGATGCCGCCCCACCTGACCGGGGAAGCGTTCCTCAAGCATTACGGCATCAAGCCGCAAACCCCGCCCGCCCACGCCTTCACGCACCTCGAGTTCGCGGCGGCGGCGAGGCGCTACGGCAAGGTCGGCGGCTACGCGCACCTCGCCACGCTGATGAAGCGCCTGCGCGCCGCGCGGCCGCATGCGCTGCTCCTCGACGGCGGCGACGCCTGGCAGGGCTCGGCGACCGCGCTGTGGACGAAGGGCGCGGACATGATCGGCGCGCAGAAGCTGCTCGGCGTCGACCTGATGACCGCACATTGGGAGTTCACCTACGGGGCAGCGAGAGTCGAAGAGGCAGTGCTGCGCGAGCTCTCCCCCATCGAATTTCTCGCCCAGAACGTCAAGACGAACGACTTCGAGGACCCCGTCTTCAAGCCCTACGCGCTGCGCAGCCTGAACGGCGTCGCCGTGGCCGTCATCGGCCAGGCCTTCCCCTACACGCCGATCGCCAACCCGCGCCATTTCGTGCCGGAGTGGACCTGCGGCATCCAGTACCCGCGCCTGCAGCGGAACATCGACGAGGTTCGCGCCGAGGGCGCGCAGGCCGTGGTGCTGCTCTCGCACAACGGCATGGACGTCGACCTCAAGCTCGCTTCGCGCCTGCGCGGCCTCGACGTCATCCTCGGCGGCCACACCCACGACGGCGTGCCGGCGCCGGTGCGCGTCGGCTCGACGCTGGTCACCAACGCCGGCTCCAACGGCAAGTTCCTCGGCGTCATGGACCTGCAGGTCTCGCGCCGCGGCGTGGAGGACTTCCGCTACCGGCTGCTGCCCGTCTTCGCGAACCTGCTGCCCGCCGATCCGGTCATGGCTGCGTACATCGCAGAAACGAGAAGACCTTTCCAGCAGAAGCTGCGCGAGCCCCTCGCCGTCAGCGAAGGCTTGCTCTACCGGCGCGGCAACTTCAACGGCACCTGGGACCAGCTGATCCTCGAGGCGCTGCTGCAGGCGAAGGGCGCCGAGATCGCCTTCGGGCCGGGCTTCCGCTGGGGCACGACGCTGCTGCCGGGGGAGGCGATCACGCTCGAGCACGTGATGGACCAGACCGCGATCACCTACCCGTACGTGACGCTGAACGAGCTCACCGGCGGCGAGATCAAGGCGATCCTCGAGGACGTCGCCGACAACCTCTTCAACCCCGATCCGTACCTGCAGCAGGGCGGCGACATGGTGCGCGTCAGCGGCATGACCTACGCCTGCGAGCCGGCGGCGAGGATCGGCTCGCGCATCTCCGACATGCGGCTGCAGGGCAAGCCGATCGAGGCGGCGCGGCGCTACAAGGTCGCCGGCTGGGCGCCGGTGGCCGAGGGCGCGGGCGGCGAGCCGGTCTGGGACGCGGTGAGCGCGTACCTGCGCAGCCGCAAGTCGCTGCCGCCGCTGCGAGTGAATCTTCCCCGCCTGCGCGGCGTCGAAGGGAATCCCGGCATTTCGCAGTAAAGTCTCCGTCCATGAAGGTTTCGCTGAGCAAGGCCCTGCTCCTGCTCGTGCTCGCCGCCGGCGTCGCCGGCGGCTGGTACTGGTGGCAATCGCGCGCCGGCAACGGCGAGCTGCGCTATCGCCTCGCCAAGGTGGAGCGCGGCCCGCTCGCCCCCGTGGTGGCGGCTAGCGGCACGCAGAACGCCGTCACCACCGTGCAGGTCGGCTCGCAGATCTCCGGTCAGGTGAAGGAGATCCACGCCGACTTCAACACGCCCGTGAAGAGCGGCCAGGTGATCGCGCGCATCGACCCGGCGACCTTCGAGCTGCGCGTCAACCAGGCGCGCGCCGACCTCGACGCCGCGCAGAGCGCGGTGGCGGTGGCGCGCTCGGGGCTCGCCGCGCAGCAGGCCGAGATCGGGCGCGTCAAGGTGACCCTCGCCGACGCGCAGCGCGACCTCGAGCGCAAGCAGTCGCTGGTCGACAGGAAGTACCTCTCCCCCGCCGAGCTCGACAAGGCGCGCACCGTGTACGACGGCACGCGCGAGCAGCTGAAGGCGGCGCAGGCGCAGCTCAAGGTGAGCGAGGCGCAGGTGCGCAGCGCGCTCGCCACGGTCAAGCAGCGCCAGTCGCTGCTCGAGCAGGCGCAGGTCGACCTCGAGCGCACCATCATCCGCGCGCCGGTGGACGGCACGGTGATCCTGCGCAACGTCGACGCCGGCCAGACGGTGGCGGCGAGCCTGCAGGCGCCGGTGCTCTTCACCATCGCCCAGGACCTGCGCGACATGCAGGTCGAGGCGGCGATCGACGAGGCCGACGTCGGCCGCCTGCGCGTCGGCATGCCGGTCAGCTTCGCCGTCGACGCCTTCCCGCGGCGCAGCTTCTCCGGCGAGATCCGGCAGATCCGCAAGTCGCCGCAGAACGTGCAGAACGTCGTCAGCTACACGGTGATCATCTCGGCGGCGAACCCCGACCTCGCCCTGCTGCCGGGCATGACGGCCAACGTGCGGGTGCAGGTGGAGAGCCGCGCCAGCGCCCTGAAGGTGCCGAATGCGGCGCTACGATGGCGTCCGCCGGGCGCGGGCGAACCGGCACCACAGGCGAACACATCGGTTGCAGCGCCGGGGCAGTTCCGCGAGCAGCTGATGAAGGAGCTCAACCCCAGCGACGCGCAGAAGGCGCAGCTCGACGACATCTTCAACGAGTCGCGCCGGCGCTTCGCGGCGCTGCGCGAGCTCGGCTCCGAGGCCGAGCGCCGGCGCGAGGTGGACCGCATCCGCGCCGACACCAGCGCGCGCATCGGCGAGATCGTCACGGCGGCGCAGCGGCCGGCCTGGGAAAAGCTGCTCGCCGAGTCGCGCGGCCGCGCGCCGGCCGCCGCCGGCCGGGTGTGGATGCTGCGCGACGGGGAGCCGGTCGCGGTCGAGGTGCGCCTGGGGCTCTCCGACGGCTCGAGCACCGAGCTGCTCGGCGGCGCGCTGCCCGAGGGCGCGGAAGTGATCGTCGGCCTCGCCGCCGCGGGCGGCGAAGCGCAGCAGAGCGGGCTGCCGCGGTTTCGGCCCTTCTGATGCTGCTCGAGGTGCGCGACCTGGTGAAGGTGCACGCCATGGGCGAGACCGAGGTGCGCGCGCTCGCCGGCGTGAGCGCAGCCATCGACAAGGGCGAGTTCATCGCCGTGATGGGCCCCTCCGGCTCGGGCAAGTCCACCTTCATGAACGTGCTGGGCTGCCTCGACCGGCCGACGAGCGGCGAGTACCTGCTCGCCGGCGAGCCGGTCGCCGCGCTGGACCCCGACCGCCTGGCGCAGCTGCGCAACCGCCAGATCGGCTTCGTCTTCCAGCACTTCAACCTGCTCGCGCGCACGCCGGCGGTGGAGAACGTCGAGCTGCCGCTGGTCTATGCCGGGATGCAGAGAAAACAGAGATCCGAAAAAGCCATGCGCATGCTCGAGCGCGTCGGCCTGGCGGAGCGCGCGCACCACCATCCGGCGCAGCTCTCCGGCGGCCAGCAGCAGCGCGTCGCCATCGCGCGCGCGCTGGTCACCGAGCCGCTGCTCATCCTCGCCGACGAGCCGACCGGCGCCCTCGACTCGCGCACCAGCCTCGAGATCATGGCGGTCTTTCAGGAACTCAACCGCCAGGGCATGACCGTGCTCGTCGTCACGCACGAGAACGACGTGGCGCGCTTCGCGCGGCGCATCCTGCGCTTCCGCGACGGCCGCATCGTGCGCGACGAGGCGAACGCGCCGCTCGACGCCGCAACGGCGCTCGCGCGCGAGGCGGTGCCGGCATGAGCACCGCCGCCTCTGCCGCCCCCCTGATAAGGGGGGAGCGAGCTTGCGAGCGGGGGGTTGGTTTTTTCCGGCCCTGGAAACCGGCGTCCAGGTGCCCGAAATGTAACCGATCGGTTACATCCCGGGAAACCCCCCGTTCCCCCCGCGTAGGCGGGGGTCACGACCCCCTTGGCAGGGGAGGCGAAGCGCGATGAACCTCACCGGCCTGTTCCGCATCGCGCTGCGCGCCCTCGCGATCAACAAGCTGCGCAGCGCGCTCACCATGCTCGGCATCGTCATCGGCGTGGGCGCGGTGATCGTCATGATCGCGGTCGGCGCCGGGGCGCAAAAGCGCGTCGAGGAGCAGATCCGCGCGCTCGGCTCGAACCTGCTGCTGGTCATGTCCGGGGCGCGCACGCAGGGCGGCGTGCGCCTCGCGCTCGGCTCGGGGCAGACGCTCTCGGAGGACGACGCCATCGCCATCAACCGCGAGATCCCCGAGGCGCTCGCGGCGCCGGCGCTGCGCGGCGGCGCGCAGGTGGTGTGGGGCAACGCCAACTGGTCGACGCAGATCTACGGCACCACGCCCGAGTATCTCGAGGTGCGCCAGTGGCCGATCGCCGCCGGGCGCGGCTTCGAGCCCGCGGAAGTGTCCGGCGCGGGCAAGGTCTGCCTCATCGGCAGCACCGTGGCGCGGCAGCTGTTCGGCTCCACCGACCCGGTGGACCAGGTGATCCGCATCAAGCGCGTGCCTTTCACGGTGGTCGGCGTGCTCGAGACGAAGGGCCAGTCGCTGATGGGCACCGACCAGGACGACGTCGTCATCGTGCCGATCGCCACCGCGCGCGGGCGCGTGCTCGGCGCGGCGACCCAGGCGAAGCAGCGCGCGGTGAGCACGATCTGGGTGAAGGCGGCCGAGGGCTACGACACCAAGCTGGTCGAGGAGCAGGTGCGCGCGCTGCTGCGCCAGCGCCACCGCCTGCAGCCCGGCGCCGACGACGACTTCTCGCTGCGCAACCTGCAGGAGGTGATGTCGGCGCAGGAGGCCTCGAGCCGCGTGCTGGCGCTGCTGCTCGCGGCGGTGGCCTCGGTGTCGCTGCTGGTCGGCGGCATCGGCATCATGAACATCATGCTGGTCTCGGTCACCGAGCGCACGCGCGAGATCGGGCTGCGCATGGCGGTGGGCGCGCGCACCCGCGACATCCTCGGGCAGTTCCTCGTCGAGGCGGTGACGCTGTCGCTGATCGGCGGCCTGATCGGCGTCGCGCTGGGCGTCGGCGCCTCGCTCGCCATCGGCAGCTTCCTCGGCTGGCGCATCCTGCTCTCGCCCGAGGCGATCGGCCTGGCGGTCGCCTTCGCCTTCGTGATCGGCGTCTTCTTCGGCTTCTACCCGGCGCGCAAGGCAGCGCTGCTCAATCCCGTCGAGGCGCTGCGCTTCGAGTAGGCGGCAGGAGGCCCTTGCCCGGGTCCTCGAGGCGCTGCAGCCGCTGCGCGGCGCCGTGGAAGCCGAGCTTGAGCGCCGCGCGGTAGTGTCCCTTCGCCTCCTCCTCGCGCCCCAGGCTCTCGAGCGCGAAGCCGAGCAGGTGCCGCGCCGAGCCGGACTCCGGGCGCAGCGCCGCGGCGCGCGCGATGAAGGGAAGCGCCGCCTCGTACTGCTCGAGCTCCACATGGATGGCGGCGCGGGCGAAATAGCAGTCGTAGGTCTGCGGGTACTGGGCGATGCAGCGCTCGGCGATGGCGATCGCCTTGTCGGCCTGGCCGCGATAGAAGTACTCCCGGCCGAGCTGGTAGAGCGTGCGCGAGCCGCCGGGCACCGGCTGCGCCGTCAGCTTGTCCGCGGCGTCCTGCCACAGCGCCAGGCCGCTGGAGAAGCTTTGCAGACGATCGTGCGCCTGGAATGCGAGCAACGGCAGCGCGGCCACGATCGCAAGGCACAGCCAGCGATAAGAAAGCGTCGCCGCCACGGCGATGGCCAACCCCGGGGCCCACAGGTAACTGCGGTAGAGCACGAAGGGATCGGCGAAGCGCACGGTCGTCAGCTCGACCAGGAAGAGCAGCCAGAAGGCGAGCAGTCCGAAGCCGGCGACCGCGGCGCGGCCGCGCTGGCAAAGAAGATAGATGGCGAGGGCGCCATAGCCGGCAAAGGCGGCCAGCCCGCGCCACGGCTTGCCGGCCATCTCCACGCGCACATCGATCGACATCGCGCCGGTGTCGGGCCACAGCCACAGCCACAGGTAGCGGAAGAAGAGCTCGAGCTGCGTCGCCGCGCTCTGCAGCCAGGCGCCGCCGGCGCCGGCGGTGCCGACCTGCTGCGCCACGACGCCGAAATCCGGCTCGTAGGCGGTGCCGATCTTGCCCTTGACGAGCGCGACCGCGAGCAGCGCCGCCGGGACGCAAAGCGCGGCATAGATCGAGGCGTGCCGCAGGCCGAATTGCCGCTCGGGACGAAAGACGAGCAAGCCGGCCATAGCGACGGCGGGGACGAGCAGCGCCGTCTCCTTGGAGAGCACGGCAAGCGAGAAGAGCACGGCGCCGGTCAGCGCGTCGGCATGGCGCCGCTCGCGCAGGCCGCGGAAGAAAAAGATCAGCGACAGCAGCGAGAACAGCGCCGCCAGCAGCCCGGTGCGCTGGATCAGGTACGCGGCGCCGTACACGGCCACCGGATGCAGCGCGAACGCCGCGGCGGCGCCGAAGGCGGCGAGGCGCGCAGGCGCCGTCGGCGCGGCGTGGCGCAGCAGGTCGAGGATCAGCTTGTAAAGCGCCAGCGCCACGCACAGGTGCAGCGCCAGGCTGACCAGCCGATGCGCTTCGATGTGCCCCGATATCACCTCGACGAACGCGAGCGTGAAATACCCCGGCAGGCGCAGCTCGAGCCCCAGCGGCGTGGTGGCGTAGCGGGCGAAGTTGCGCCCGGAGAAAAAGAAGGGGTCGTCGAAGACGAGCGGGTTGCCGAGGAACGGCAGGTACAGCGCAAGCCCCAGCGCGATGAGCGCGCCGGGCCCGAGAAAGGGTGAGAACCTAGCCAAAAAAAAAGGTACCTCCTCGAGGCACCTTTCCAAAAAAGAAAGGTACCCCGAAGGGTACCTTTTTCATCAACCGAGCTGCGACTTACAGCGTGCCGCGGCAGGAGCCGGGCAGGTATTTCTTGTCGAGCGTGGTGCCCGTCGCATGGCCGCAGATCCAGCCGTACAGGCCCTTGCCCATGTCGGTGGCCGAGCTCGCCGGCGTCGCGCCGTCGATCATCGGCACCAGCGTCACCAGCTTGCCGTTCACGATGGTGGCGGCGATGTTGCGGATCTTCGCCGTCACGACACCGTTCGCGTCCGTCGTCAGCGCCTCGACGTACTTGGAGCTGACGCCTTCACAGCCCCACTGGTTGGCCGCCGGGGCGGTGCCGCCCGACTGGTACACCTCGGTGATCGAGGTGCGGCAGGCGCTCATGGCGAGAATCACTTCCGAGACCTTGGCGCGGATCGTGTAGTCCTGGTAAGCCGGCAGCGCTACCGCCGCGAGGATGCCGATGATCGCGACCACGATCATCAGTTCGATCAGCGTAAAGCCGTGTTGGATCTGCTTCATTCGGTGCTCCCTTTCCGTTGTTGAGGTGTCGACTGCATGGAGCGTCGAGCAAAACACATGCCATGCTGCAGTGTGAAAAATGCCCATGATTTTCCTGGTTTTTGGCCTTGCGGCTGCCAATTTTGGTCACGCGCGCTCAATTATTGTCGCCCGGTCCGGACGCTGCGCCGCCCATGGGGCCGAAGGCGTGGGCGCTAAGGAAGGTGAACGCCGGCTGCCACTGGGGGGCCGGCCGCAGGCTGCCGCGGTGCGCCTGAAAGGCCTTCACCGCCGCGCCGCGATCGCCCGAGAGGATACGTCCCGCCATGAGCGCGGCGACGGCATAGGCGCGGAAATCCGCCGACATCTCCTTCTCGGCCTCGAGGATGGCTTCGGCTTCGGCCGCCATGCGCTCGGGCATGCGCAGCGCCACCGCGGTGTACAGGCGCAGCCAGCGCGCCTCGTCCGCGGTCAGCTTGCCGCGGCAGGACGACTGCGAGAGCTTGGTCCAGATCGCCGCCGCCCGCTCTTTCGGCAGATAGACGGTGGTCAGGCGGGCGAGCCGGTCCAGGCCCTCGGCCAGCGTGCCGTCGCGCAGCGCCGGGCGGCAATCGAACAGCGCCGAGCGCAGCAGCGCCAGCTCGCCCGCCGGCTCGGGCGGGATTCTGCCGAGCGCCTTGAGGTCGCCGCGCAGCACGTAGTCGCCGGCGGCGGCCGCCTGCAAGGCGAACTGCGGCCGGCGCAGCCCGCCCGGCCGCTCGCCCTCCGTCACGCGCTCGGGGTCCGGAAGGTAGCCCGGCTCGAAGAGGTCGAGCAGGGGCAGCGCCGCGGAAGTGAGCCGTATCGGCCCGATCGCCACCGAGCGCATGAAGCGCGCCTTGGCGGCGTTCAGGTCGATGACGGGGAAGAAGTCCGAGTTGGCCTCGGCGCCGAAGGAGCGGAAGTACAGGTCCATGATCTTCTTGCCGCCGACCCGGTGCCACTTGAGATCCTCGACGCTGCGGATGCGCAGCGGCTCGAGCGTCGCCGCCAGCGCCGGGTTGCCGAAGCCGGCGGCGTGCAGCTCCGGCACGTTGCCGCCGTTCACCGCGGTGATGATCAGGTCACCGTCGTTGGCGAGCCAGATCACGTAGTCGGAGAAAGCCGGCCGCAGGGCCTCGATCACCGAGGCGAGCAGCTGCGGCGAGAACTCGTAGAGCTGCACCCACTGCACGAACAGGCCGCCCTCGTTGAGGTGCCGGCGCACGTGGCGGTAGAACTCCGCGGAGAACAGGCTCGCCACGCCGCTCACCCAGGGGTTGGAGGGCTCCGACACGATGACGTCGTAGCGGGCCTGCTGGCTGGAGAAGAAGGTCTTGGCGTCCTCGATGTGCACGCGGCTGCGCGGGTCCTCGTAGGCGCGGCGGTTGAGCGGCATGAAGTTGCGCGCGGCGCGCACCACCGCCGGCTCGATCTCGACGGTGTCGAGGCGCTCGAGGCGCTCGGAGGCGAGCAGCGCATGCGCCGTGAGGCCGGTGCCGAAGCCGATGTTGGCCGCGAGCTTCGCCTCCGGCTTGAGCAGCACCGGCAGCGCGCCGAGCAGCGCCATGGTGGCCTCGTCGCCGGTGCGCGAGGCGCCCGGATCGGACTCTGCGGAGCCGTCCGACTTGCCGTTGTTGCGCAGGCTGTAGGTGGTGCGGTGCACCGTGATGCTGACGGTGGTGGTCTTGCCGTCCTCGTGATGGAGGAGCTGGTACTGGCCCGGATCGATGAGCACGCCGTGCCGGTAGACGCCGGAGGCCATGTGGTGCGCGTCGAGCCGCACGCCGAGCGCTGCGCCAAGCACCGCGGCGAGGGCCACCGCCGCCACGCCGGCGGCGAGCGCCTGGCGCAGCCGCCCCGGCGAGACCCCGATCAGCACGACCGCCAGGGCGAGATCGATCGCCGCGCCGGCGATGATCAGGCCCTTCACGCCGAGCAGCGGCATGCCGATGTGCACGGCGGCGAGCACGCCGGCGATCGAGCCGGCCGTATTCGCCGCATAGACTTGGCCGATGGCGCGCTCGCCCGAGCCCAGGCGCAGCAGCGTCTTGGTGATGAGCGGCAGCGTCATGCCGGCGCAAAAGGCCGCCGGGAACATGACCGCCAGCGCGATGGCATGGCTGACCACATTGAACGCGGCGTAGCCCGGCTCGGTCGGTGTGAGCGAATTCACCAGCCATTGCATGACATAGAACGAAGCACCGTACACCGGGAGGGTGGCGAGGGCTGCGATCCCCATGGCGAGCTGCACGAAGCCGAGCAGGCGCATGGTGTCGCCGGTGGCGTCGATGCGCCGGCGCACCCAAAGACCACCGAAGGCAAGGCCCAGAATGAAGGCGGAGAGCATGAGCTCGAAGGCGTGCGTCGAGCTGCCAAGCACCAGCGCCAGCATGCGGATCCAGCCGATCTCGTACATGAAGGACGAGGCGCCGGTGAGGGCGGCCACCACGAGCAGCAGGCGGACCGTTCGCAGGCTGGATGCGGAAAGCGCCGGTACGGGCTGCGGCTGGAACGCGGTGCTGTACGAGGCCGGGCGGCGCGGCAGCAGGACCACGGCGGCGGCGACGGCGAGATTGATCATGCCCGAGGCGATCAGCGTGCCGGGCAGTCCGGCCTCCGGGATGAAATAGAAGCCGCTCGCCAGCACCCCGACGCCGGCGCCGAGGCTGTTGGTGAAGTACAGCATGGCGATGGCATGGCCGGAGCGCTCGGGCCGTACGCGCACCACGCCGGCGGTGAGCAGGGGGAAGGTCATGCCGAGCAGCACCGACTGCGGCAGGATCAGGGCGGCGGCAAGCGCCCATTTGAAGATCTGCACCCCGGCCGGGTTGCCGATGCCCGGAATGATGTGGTCGAACGCGTAGTCCGTCACGGCGTTGAACACCGCGTGGAAGGCGAGCGCAGCGAGGCCGATCAGCGCCTCGATGATCGCGTAGGCGAACAGCAGGTCGCGCCATCGCCCCGAGATGCGGCTGCACCACCAGGCGCCGATCGCCATGCCGCCCATGAAGATGGCGAGCACCAGCGTCTGCGCGTATGCCGCGTGCCCGAGGAACAGCTTGATGTAGTGGCTCCACACCGACTCGTAGATGAGGCCGGCGAAGCCCGAGGCGGTGAAGATGACCAGGACGATCGGGAAGAAGGCTTTTCTCATGAGGCGGGCGGATTTTACAGGCAGCGCGCGCTGCGGCCGCCGTGACTTACGTCACGTCCGACGAACGGCCGGCTAGGGCTGGTAGCCGGGGATGCGCGACTCGTCGACCGCGTCGATCTGCTCCGGGTCGAGGAACATCTCCGCATAGCGCCGGTACACCTTGCGGCGCACGAAGATGTCGAAGCGGTCCGGGTCGACGTGGTTGTTCCGCTTCATGCGCCCGAGGATCTCCAGCGACTCGGAGAGCGTCTTGCCCTTCTTGTAGGGCCGGTCCTTGGCGGTGAGCGCCTCGAAGATGTCGGCGATGCCCATGCAGCGCGCCTGCACCGACATCTGCTCGCGCGTCAGCCCCTTCGGGTAGCCTTTGCCGTCCATGCGCTCGTGGTGGCCGCCGGCGTACTCCGGCACCTTGGTGAGGTGGCGCGGCCAGGGCAGCGCCTCGAGCATCTTGATGGTGGCGACGATGTGGTGGTTGATGATCTTGCGCTCGTCGTCGGTGAGCGTGCCGGCGCGGATGGTGAGGTTCCTCACCTCGTCCTCGGTGAGGAACTTCGCCTCGTGCCCGGTGATGTCGCGCCAGCGGTACTCGGCGATGCGCCGCACGCGCGCGATGTCCTCCTCGCGCATGCGCTCGCTGCCGACGTTGCAGGCGTGCAGGAACTTGCGGTCGTCCTCCAGCTCGCGGCCCCGGTCACGGAACTGCCGGTCGCTGATTTCCTTCCTGAGGTGCTGGATCTCGAGGTCCCGCTTGAGGACCTCGAAGCGGGTGTCGATGAGGTGGACGCGGTCGTAGATGGTCTCGAGCTTGGTGGCCTTGTCCACCACGTGCACCGGCGTGGTCACCTTGCCGCAGTCGTGCAGCAGCCCGGCGATCTTCAGCTCGTAGCGGTCCTTGTCGTTCATGCTGAAGGTCGCGAGCGCGCCCTCGCGCGTCTCGTTCACCGCCTCGGCCAGCATCATGGTGAGCTGCGGCACGCGCTGGCAGTGCCCGCCGGTATAGGGCGACTTCTCGTCGATCGCGGTGTTGATCAGGTTGATGAACGACTCGAACAGCTGCTCGAGCTGGTTGATGAGCATGCGGTTGGTCAGCGCGATCGCCGCCTGCGAGGCGAGCGACTCGGCGAGGCGCTGGTCGGAGGCGGAGAAGGCGACGATCTCGCCCGAGCGCGGGTCCTGCGCGTTGATGAGCTGCAGCACGCCGATGATCTCGCGCTCGTGGTTGCGCATCGGCACGGTGAGGAAGCTCTTCGAGCGGTAGCCGGTCTTCGAGTCGAAGGCGCGCGTGCCGGAGAAGTCGAAGCCGTCGGCGGCGTAGGCGTCGGCGATGTTCACCGTCTTGCCGGTGAGCGCCGCGTAGGCCGCCACCATGCTGTGGTTGGGCTTGCCGTCCTTGTGGAGCTGGATCGGGTAGAAGGGCACCGGGTTGCCGGTGGTGCCGCCCAGGTAGTACTTGAGCGAGCTGGTGCGCACGATCTCGAAGCGCAGCGTGCGGTCTTCGGCGACGCGGTACAGCGTGCCGCCGTCGGCGCGCGTGATGGTCTTGGCCGCGGTGAGGATCGCCTCGAGCAGGCGCTCGATGTCGCGCTCGGCCGAGAGCGAGGCGCCGATGGCGTTCAGCTGCTCGAGGCGCTGGCCGAGGTCCTCGGCGGCGGTGGGCGCGTCGCCGCTGGCGAAGCGCAGGCCCTGGCTGGTGTCGACGGTCGTGGTCACGGAGTTCGCGCCGACCCCCTTCTGACAAGGGGGTCGTGAGTCCCCGATCCAGTCGGGGGCGAGCGGGGGGTTGGTCCTACGAAATGGGTACGATCGTACCTATTTTGCGAATGCCGGCCTCCGTCACCATGGCCGGGTTTCCGACGAAGCGCGGGCCGCATGGCGTTCCGGGCCTATTTGATACACACCGAGCGCACTTCCTTGATGTGCGTCACCCCGGTGAGGCACTTCTCCATGCCGTCCTGCTTCAGCGTCCGCATGCCCTCCTCGAGGCAGATGGCCAGCATCTCGGCGACGCGCGCGTGCTCCTGGATCGCCTTCTTCAGGCGGTCGGAGGCGATCAGCAGCTCGTGCAGGCCGCAGCGCCCCTTGAAGCCGCTGCCGCCGCACTTGTCGCAGCCCACCGGCTTGTAGAAGCTGAGCTGGCCCTTGTCGTTGCCGTAGGTCTTGACCCAGTCCTTGTAGACGGCCTCCATGGCGCCCTTCGGGTCGGCCTTGAACCTCGAGGTGCTCATCAGCTCCTCGCAGTACTCGCGCAGGAACGAGGTGAGCTCCGCCGGCTCCGGCGTATAGGACTGCTTGCAGCTGCACATGCGCTTCGCCAGGCGCTGCGCCAGGATGCCGAGCAGCGCGTCGGAGAAGTTGAACGGGTCCATGCCCATGTCGAGCAGCCGGATGATCGACTCCGGCGCCGAGTTGGTGTGCAGCGTGGCGAACACCAGGTGACCGGTGAGCGAGGCCTCGATGCCGGTCGAGGTGGTCTCCTTGTCGCGCATCTCGCCGACCATGATGATGTCCGGGTCGGCGCGCAGGAAGGCCTTCATCACGACGGCGAAGTCGAGGCCCGCCTTCTTGTTCACCTGCACCTGGCGCAGGCCCTTCTGCGTGATCTCGACCGGGTCCTCCGCGGTCCAGATCTTGGTGTCCGGGGTGTTGAGGAACTTCAGCACCGAGTGCAGCGTCGTCGTCTTGCCCGAGCCGGTCGGGCCGCAGACGAAGAACAGGCCGTAGGGCTTGGACACCGCAGCCTGCAGCTTCTCCAGGTTGCCCGCCGTGAAGCCCATCTTCTCCAGCGGGATCGGCTCGCCGGCGGCCAGTATCCGCATGACGATGTCCTCGACCCCCCCGGCGGTGGGGATGGTCGCCACGCGCAGCTCGATGTCGAGCGGGCCGAACTTCTTGAACTTGATCTTGCCGTCCTGGGGCTTGCGCTTCTCGGAAATGTCGAGGTCGCACATGATCTTGATGCGCGCGACGATCGCCGAGCGGTAGCTCGCCGGCACCTCGATGTACGCTGCCAGCGAGCCGTCCTTGCGCAAGCGGATCTCGGTCTTCGCCTTGCCCGGATAGGGCTCGATGTGGATGTCGGACGCCCCCTGGTTGTAGGCGTCGACGATGACCTTGTTGACGAGCTTGACCAGCTCGTTGTCCGCCGCCGCCGAGACCTCGTCGGCGCCGGAGCCCTCCATCGCCTCGGCCTCCTCGCCCTCCATGCCCGAGAGCATCTCGTCGATGTTGCCCATGTCCATGGCCGTCTCCTGGCCATAGAACTGGTTCACCGCCTCCTTGAACTCCTTCTGCGTGGTCACCTTGTAGAGGAGCCGCGCCTTGGGGAAGACGTTAGAGGCGATGCGCGAGGAGCGGATGCGCTCGGGGTCCAGGCACAGCACCACCAGCCCTTCCTTGCTCTCGTCGATCGGCAGCCAGTGGTTGCCCTCGACGTACTCGCGCTTGAGGTTCTTCAGGAGGTCGGCGGGCTTGACGCGGTCCTGCTTGAAGGGCTCGTAGGGCACGCCGAAGAACTTGGAGAGCGCCTGCCCGATCGCGGGGACCTTGACCTGGAACGCCTCGGCGAGCACCTGCTCGATGTCGAGCGCTTTCTTGCGCGCCTGGCGCGAGGCGAGCTCGAACTCGCCGGCGGAGAGCACCGCGTCGGCGATCAGGTAGTCGTACTTGGTCTTGACCGCGGTGGGCTTCTGGCGCTGCTTGAAGGCGATGGCGAGGGTCTGCGAGAGCTCGCCCACGCCCTCCTCGGCCAGGCCGCCGAAGGGCACGCCGGCCTTGTTGTTGATGATCTGGATGACGCCGATCAGCTCGCTCGAGCCGGCCTCGACGATCGGCGCCACCAGCATCTGCTTGGTGCGGTAGCCGGTGCGCTTGTCGACCTCCTGCAGGAAGCGCAGGTTGGGGTTCACGCCGCGCAGCTCGCCGTCGTCGTAGACGTCCTTGATGTTGATGGCCTTCTTGGCGAGGGCGACGTAGCCGGCGATCGAGTGCTCGGCGATCGGCAGCTTCAGGTCCTTGAAGGAGTTCAGGCCGGTCTTCACCTTGGAGACGATGGCCTGCTTGTCCTCGCTCACCGAGTAGATGGTGAGGCGGTCGGCGTTGAAGAGCGCGCACACGTCGGCGCTCACCTCGAGCATGATCTCGTCGATGTTGTTGGTGGCGTGGATCTTGTTGGTGACCGCCTGGAGCTGCTTCTGGAACGCCAGGCGCGCGCCGACGTCGCTCTGCGCGCTCGCGTGCTGCAGGACTGCGCTCATTCCGACCTCCCCTGCCGCTGCATTCTTGCTAGACTTGAGATGGTAGCCGCATAGGCCATGATTTACAACGATTTTTCGGCCGCCTTGAGGCCGCCTTCGAGAAGCCAGACCTGGAAGCCGCGGCTCGCAAAAAGAAACGCCGCCGCGGCGCTGCGCCGGCCGCTCTGGCAGTACGCGACGTACTCGCGCGAGCGGTCGAGAACGGGAAACATGTTGCGCACTTCGGCGAGCGGCACGTTGATCGCGCCGGGCAGCTTGTCGTACTGGTACTCGGAGGGATAGCGCACGTCGAGCCAGAGCGCGCCCTTCTTCACCTTTTCCGCCGCCTCCTCGAAGCGCAGGCGCTTGAGCAGCGGCTCGCGCAGCAGCTCGTTGAAGTGCGTGCGGCCCAGGCGCAGCAGCTCGCCGTCGGAGAGCGCGGTCACCGAGGCGTTGCGCTTGGCGTCCGAGACCAGCGCCTCCTCGCCGAAGGCATCGCCGCCGCGCAGCTCGGCGAGCACCACCTTCGCCCCGCCCACCAGCCGCTCGACCTGGAAGCGCCCCGTCTCGATGACGTAGTAGTAGTCGCCCTCGTCGCCTTCGCGGATCACGGTGTCGCCGCGCGCCACGCGCACCCGCTCGAAGCGCGTGAGCAGCTCGTCGATGTGCGCCGCCGGCAGCTGCGAGAAGGCGCCGGCGCGCAGGTGGCCGAGCGACAGCGCGCCGCCGATCGGCGCCGCGCCCTCGGTGCCCGCCGCCACCTGGTCCCAGGTGGCGAGGATGTCGAGCAGCTCGTCGTCGAGGGTGAGCAGGTCGACCTCCGAGATGGCGCGCGCGCGCGCCACCTTCTGCTTCTGCCGGTTGAGCGCATGGCGTGTCTCCTCGGTGCCGCCCACCACGACCAGCGTGCCGCCGCCCTGGACGGCGAGCAGCATCTCGCCGGCGAGCAGGACGATCGACTGCGGCGCCGGCCGGCCGGCGAGCGGGTCGGCGCCGCGCGCCACGTGCTCGACGTGCGCGATCTCCGCCAGCTCCGCCAGGCGCTCGTTCGACAGCCCGGCGAGCGGCGCGAGGTGCCGCAGCTGCCCGATGCTCGACTTCATCTCAGAACTCGAGCACCAGGTTGTTCTGCAGCATGCGCGGCGCGAACTTGCCGGCGCATTCCTCGATCTCCAGCATGGTCGGCTCGATCTCGCCGGGCTTGAGGTGGGTGACGTAGATCTCGGCGTTGCGCTCGAGCTTGGCGAGCTCGAGGGCGAGCGTGTCGGGACAGAGGTGGCGCGAGATCTCGGCGAGGTGGCGCTCCTTGTTGGAGAACGCCGTCTCGATGATCAGGAACTTCAGGTTGGCGATGCGGTTCACCACGCGCCAGAGCGCGTCGTTCGGGCCGGTGTCGCCGGTGAACACCAGGCTCGCCGCGCCGCTGTCGAGGTGGTAGCCGACCGCCGGCACGGTGTGGCGCGCCGGCAGCGGCGTGATGGCGCGGGCGCCGAGGCGCACCGTCTGCCCGAGCTCGATCTCCTCGTAGCGCATGAACGGCGCCTCGGGCGTCGGGATCTCGGTGAAGTCGGGCCAGATCGCCCAGTTGAAGAGGTGGTTCTTCAGGATCTCGGCGGTGGCGCGCGTGGCATGGATGGTCAGCGGCCGGGAGCGCATGCCGCCGACGGTGTCGACCAGGAAGGGGATCGAGGCGACGTGGTCGAGGTGCGAATGGGTGAGGAAGATGTGGTCGATCTGGGAGAGCTCCGCCAGCGTCAGGTCGCCCACGCCGGTGCCGGCGTCGATGAGCACGTCGTTGTCGAGGAGGAACGAGGTGGTGCGGTGGCGGCCGCCGATGCCGCCGGAGCAGCCGAGGACGCGTAGGCGCATGCGCGTCCCCCCTATTTCTCGTCGAACGCCGTCACGCCGTCCCATCCGGGCGGGGGCGGGTTGCGGCGCTTGTCGGCGACGAGCTCGGCGTAGGCGCGGTACAGCTCGCACGCCGGGTTCATGCGCTGCAGGTTGAGGAGGTTGACGTCGCACTGGTCCCACTGCTGCGAGCGGTAGGCGCGCAGGGCCTGGCCCCAGAGGCGCAGCTCGTCCTGCATGCTGCTTCTGACTTCGCTTTGCAGGCCGAGCGGCTCGTAGATCACCACCGCCTCGTCCTTGCCCTTGACCTTGATCCGATCCACTTCCCGGAAAGCGATGTCCTGAAGGGCGTTACGGGTGGCCTCGCCCACCAGGATGCCGACGCCGTAGCCCTTGGTGCGGCCCTCCAGTCGCGAGGCGACGTTCACCGCGTCGCCCATCGCGGTGTAGGCGCGGCGCACCTGCGAGCCCATGTCGCCGACGCGCACGCGGCCGCTGTTCACGCCGACGCCGATCTTCAGCGTCGGCCAGCCGCGCGCGGCGAAGCGCTCGTTGAGCGCGCGGCACTCCTTCTGCATCTCCAGCGCGGCGAGCACGCCGCTGCGCGCGTGCTGCGGGTCGTCCACCGGCGCGCCCCAGAAGGCCATCACCGCGTCGCCGATGTACTTGTCGAGCGTGCCGCGGTACTTGCTGCGGATGATGGTGCTCATGCTCGTCAGGTACTCGTTGATGTACTCGCGCAGCTCCTCGGGCTTGAGCGCCTCCGAGATGCTGGTGAAGCCGCGCACGTCGGAGAACAGGATGGTCAGCTCGGCGCTGCGCGGCTCCATGTTGTAGCGGCTCGGGTCCGCGGCCATCTTGTCGACCAGCTCCGGCGGCACGTACTGGCCGAACAGCTCCGCGAACTGGCGCTTCGAGCGCGACTCGACGAAGTAGCCGTAGGCCATGTTCATGGTGTAGAGGCTGGCGGTCATCAGGATCGAGGCCGCGAGCGGCACCACCATGTTGGCGTATTCCCAGAGCGCGACGTTGAACGCGGTGATGAAGACGAAGCCGAGCACCGCCACCGCGGTGGCCCACAGCGCCGAGAGCATCGGGATGGCGAGCGACAGCGCCACCCCGCCAATCAGCAGCAGCACCACCTCCGCGCCCTGCACGTAGCGCGGCTTCTGCTTGAGCTCGCGGTCGAGGATGCCGGCGATCAGGTTGGCGTGGATCTCCACCCCGGGGTAGACGCTCTCCACCGGGGTGGCGCGCAGGTCGAGCAGCCCCGGCGCGGTGGCGCCGACCAGCGCGATGCGCCCCTGCAGGCGCTCGGGCGGCACGCGCTCCTTGATCACGTCGGCGAGCGAGACGTAGGCGAAGCTGCCGCTGCGGCCGCGATAGGGGATGAGCCCGCTGCCGGTCTCGTCGACCGCGATGGTGAGCTCGCCGACCTTCAGCCATTCGAGACCGGCGGTCTTCTGCGGCGGGAAGCCGGGCTCGACCTTCGGCGCCTGGCCGGTCTGCAGGGCGAGGTAGGCGCGTACCATGGCGAGCGAGAGCGACTCGTAGTAGGCGCCGTCGAACTCGAGGATCATCGGCACGCGGCGCATCACGCCGTCGATGTCGGGCAGCGGGTTGAAGTGGCCGGCCGCGGCGGCGTTCTTCAGGTAGATGGGCAGGTTGCCGGTGTACCCCGTCCAGGCGGAGAGCTCGAGCTTGCGCGTGCCGAGGCTGCCCTTGGGCAGCACCGGCTCGGGGATGGCGTTGGCGCGCACCGCGCGCTCGTCGCGGCTGAAGTAGTAGCCGAGGACGACCGGCTTGCCGCGCAGGCTGGCGGCGAAGCGCGCGTCGAAGTCGAGGTCCTCGCGCAGCGTCGCGTAGGCCGACTGGAACGCCGGCACTTCCTTGAGCTGGCTGCGCGCCAGCCGATCGAGCACGTCGATGCCCGAGCTGGCGTCGCGCTCGGCCCACACCACGTCGAAGCCGACCAGCTTCACGCCGTAGCGGCCGAAGAGCTTCTCCACCACTTCCGCCATGACGTTGCGCGGCCAGGGCCAGTGGCCGATCTCGCCCAGGCTCTGCTCGTCGATGTCGAGGATGACGATGCGCTCGTCCTTGCCGCGCGGCATGGTCATGCGCAGCCGCGTGTCGTAGACGATGTTGTCGAGCTGGGTGACCAGCCTCAGCTTGCGGTCGGCGCTCGGGTAGAACTCGGCCGCGTGGCCGATGAACAGCAGCGTTATCGCAAGGCCGATCGAAATCCTTACGATGTGCTGTTTCAGAGCTAGCCTTTGAGGAAAAACTCCATCTTCACGCCGGCCAGTTCGATCACGTCATGATCTTTCAGCGCATGCGGAGCCGGGCCGATCTGCTGGCCGTTGACGTGCGGCCGGCTCGCGCCTTCGACGTGCGTGATGAAGTAGCCCTGCGGCCGGCGCGTCAGCACCGCCACCTGCACGCCGGGCTTGCCGAGGGTGGTGAGGGGCTTCGCCAGCTCGAGCTCCTTGCCGGCGTTGCCGCCGGAGAGGAGCTGGATGGCGCCGAGGGGCTGCGCCGGCTTCGCCGCGGGGGCAGGGGCAGCCGCTGGGGCGGCGGCAGGCGCCGGCCCGGCAGCAGGCGCGGGCGCAGGAGCGGGTTTCACCTCCTTGTCCGCAGTGCCAGTAGCGGACGCGGTCGCCGCGGCCTGCTTGACCGCGTCGGCGCGGGCCGCCACCGCGGCCTGCGCGCCGCCGCCGCCGGCGGGCGCCGCCTGCTGCGCCGCTTTCACCGCCGCGGGGCGCAGCACCATGGTCTTCTCGAAGTCGGCCTTGTCGCCGGCGGGCGCCGGCGCCGCCTCGCCGACGAACTTCAGCTTGTACTTGCCGAGCTCGACGACGTCGTTGTTCTGCAGGAAATGCTTCTTGATCGGATTGCCGTTGACGACCGTGCCGTTGGTGCTGCCGAGGTCCTCGAGGAACGAGTCGTTGAGGATGGTGACGATGACGGCGTGCTCGCCGCTCACCGCGAGGTTGTCGATCTGGATGTCGTTGTGGGGCTTGCGGCCGATGGTGGTGCGCTCCTTGGTCAAGGGGATCTCCTTGAGCACCAGACCATCCATGCTGAGTATCAGTTTAGCCATAGCTGCCCCTGGGGGAGGTTATTTTAACCACGCGAACACCTTGGCCATGACGCCGCGGGCGCCGGGGTACTCCCGGAGGACGCGCACGAGTATAACTGAAACGTTGTCCCGCCCCCCGTTGTCGTTGGCCATCTGCACCAGCTGCTGCGCGGCGAGCTTGAGGTTGCCGCCGAGCGCCTGGAGGGTCATGCCGATGTCCTCGTCCTCCACCATGTCGCACAGCCCATCCGAACAGAGCAGGTACAGGTCCCCCGGCCTGGTGGCGTACTCGTGGATCTCCGGCTCGACCACCGGATCGATGCCCAGCGCCTTGGTCACCAGGTTCTTGTGCGCCGCCTTCTTCGCCTGCTCGGCGGTGATGATGCCGGAGTCGATCTGCTCCTGCAGCAGCGAATGATCGCGCGTCACCTGCTTGAACTTGCCGTCCCTCAGCATGTACAGGCGCGAGTCGCCGAGGTGCGCGACCAGCACCCGGTTGTCGTAGAACAGGCACACCACCAGCGTCGTGCCCATGCCGGCGTACTGCGGCTGGCTCTGCGCCGCCTGGTAGATGGAGGTGTTCGCCTTCATCACCTGCTCGCGCACCAGGCGCGCCGCCACCTCCTCGCTCGTGCCCTTGTCGACGTCGTGCGGCTTGACGCCGGTGAGGAGCTGGCGCATCTCCGTGACGATGACCGTGGTCGCCATGCCGCTCGCCACCTCGCCGGCGTTGTAGCCGCCCATGCCGTCGGCGAGCACCACCAGGCCGTTCGCCGCGTCGGCGGCGATCGAGTCCTCGTTGTGCGAGCGCACCATGCCCGGGTCGGTGCAGGTGGCGATCTCGAGCGCCTGGGTCAGGTCCGCCGCCATGTCAGAGCTCGATGTCGACGCTGCCGCCGGCCTTCACCGCCACGGCGGCGCGCAGCGCGCCGCCGAACTCCTCGCCGGTCTGGAAGCGCTGCTCGGGGTCCTTGGCGAGCGCGCGGTCGAGGAACGCCACCAGCGCGTCGGGGACCGCGGGGCTCGCGGCCTTGATGTCGGCCGGCGGCTCGTTGGCGATCTTGAACATGAGCTGCGCCATCGATTCGCCCTCGAACGGCAGCTTGCCGCACAGCAGCTGGTAGAGCGTCACGGCGAGCGAGAAGAGGTCCGAGCGGCCGTCGATGCGCTTGCCGGCGAGCTGCTCGGGCGACATGAACGAGGGCGTGCCGAGGACCATGCCGGTCTTGGTCTTGGAGCTCGCGGTGAGGCGCGCGATGCCGAAGTCGGTGACCTTGAGCGCGTCGGTCTCCTGGTGCCACATCAGGTTGGCGGGCTTGACGTCGCGAT
>JBQTJF010000064.1:0-1563 GCA_052387375.1 Betaproteobacteria bacterium | reverse complement strand
GACGACCGGGGCGTTCGCCTTCGGCCGGAAGTCCTTCAGCCCGGGCGTTCCCGCGGTGTTCGGCATGCCGGCGACATGCACGTTGTCCTTCACCACGATCGGCACGCCATGCAGCGGTCCCTTGAATTTCTTGTTCCGGGCGGAGGCATCGGCAGCCCGCGCCGCTTTCAGCGCCCCGTCCACGTCGAGCGTAATGAACGCGTTGAGATCCTTTTTACTCGCCGCGGCCTCGGCGAGGGCGCGCACCAGGTCTTCGCTGTTCAGCTTGCCCGCGCGAATCAGCCGCGCGGCTTGTCGCGCCGTGAGCTCGGTCGGTTCGGCCTGCGCCGCCACGCACGGAGGGAAGGCACCCGCAATGCTCATCGAGATCGCAACGAGCAGTCGTTTCATGTTTCCCTCCCAACTTCGGTGAGAAAGTTGCCCGCGTCGAACCGCACGTACGCTCCCGATTCGGCGAACGCCACGCCCGCCGGGTCGCCGCCCTCGGCCACGGTCTTGAGCTGCCTTTCGAGGAAGCGGCGCAGCAGCGCGACGCCTTTGTCGCTCGCGGCGAGATGCTCTTCGGAGTGAAAGGTAATCGCCCCCTGGCCGGTCTGCGCCTCGTAGTCGCCGGGGAAACGCTGGTGCTCCTCCTCGCTGAGCTCCGCCCAGGTCTTGCCGCCCAGCCGCGAGCGTCTGCTCCCGAGCGCGCCCGGCTCGGTGACGCGCCCGGCGGTGTAGATACGGAAGCGCGTGTCGTCGATCGGCAGCACCCAGCCCATAGACTCGACCCTCTGATAGCGTGAAACGCGCGGATCGGGGACCACGCGCAAGGTCGGGCATACGGCTTCGGTGATCCTGCGATGCACCTTGCCACCGCCCAGATCGCGCAGCGACGTCACCTTCACGCCCCGCTCGGTCGTCTCGAAAGTGACCTTGGGCATGATGCCCATCTGCTCCGTGAACTGAACGCCGCTGAAGGAGCCGTGTAGCACCGGAACGTGGAACGGATCCACTACGTTCTCCCAGTGCTGCAGCCAGTTGCAGGGCACGATCTGCGGGCCGCCCGACCCGATCGAGCTGTCGTCTGCCTCGACCGATTCGCCGGGGGCGAGCTCTTCCAGGCAGTCGTAGCGCGGCAGCACCGGCTTTTTCTGAGGCGGGCCCATGTAAGCGAAGATCAGGCCGTAGCGCTCTTCGACGGCGTACCAGGGCTGCCGCACGCGATCGCGGCGCGAGCCGCCGCCTTCTTCGCAGGGCTGCTCGAGACAGCGGCCTTCCACGTCGTAGAGCCAGCCGTGGTAGCAGCAGCGGATGCCACGTTCTTCCACCTTGCCGTAGTAGAGGCTGGTGCCGCGGTGGGCGCAGCGCGGATACACGAGCCCCGGCCGCCCGGCGCCGTCGCGAAAGAGGATCAGCTCCTCGCCAATCGCCTGCACTTTCCGCGGCGTCCTCCCCGCGTCCGGCGACAGGCCCACCGGGTGCCAATAGCGGCGCAGCAGCTCGCCCATCGGCGTGCCGGCGCCGACCTCGGTGAGCTCCTTGCGGTAGCCCGGTCGTGCCCTGCCGTATGCGGCGCCGCCG
>JBQTJF010000063.1:0-3002 GCA_052387375.1 Betaproteobacteria bacterium | reverse complement strand
CCGGGCCGCTGCGCTGGTACGCCTTCGACCCCGCCACGCTCGACTGGAAGGCGGCCGCGCTGGCGCTCTTCGCCGCGGTGCTGATGCTGCGCCTGCAGCGCGGCCTGGTGGAAACGGTCGCCGCCCTGGCCGCGCTCGGCGTTCTGCTACGATTTCTCGCATGAGTGCTTATGTCATGGGCGAAATCGAGGTGACGGACCCCGCGACCTACGAGGAGTACCGCAAGCAGGTGATGCCCGTCGTGCAGAAGTACGGCGGCAAGTTCATCGTGCGCGGCGGCAGGATCGAGACACTGGAGGGCGGCTGGGCACCGAAGCGCTTCGTGGCGCTGGAGTTCCCCTCGATCGAGCAGGCGCAGAAGTGGTACCGCTCGCCCGAGTACGCGCCGCTCATCGAGCTGCGTAAGAAAGCCTCGCGGGGAAAGCTCATCCTCGTCGAAGGAACCTAAAAAGCTGCGATTCGCAGGCCGAAGGCCTGCTGAACGTTCAGAAAGGACGAAAAGAAAGGGCGCCTCGCGGCGCCCTTTCAGCCTCCTCCTCCCAGATTCAGTGCGCCCGGATCACGCCGCAGGCGAGGCGCGCGCCGGCGTTGCCGGTGGGCTGCGTCTTGTAGTCATCCGGGTCGGCGTGCACGATCACCGACTTGCCGATGATGCTGCCCGGGCCGGGGCTGAGCGCGATGATGTCGAGCTCCGTGGCGAGCTTGGCGCGGCCGCTCTTGTCGGACTTGAGCCCCGGCAGGTCGCCGGCATGGCGCTCGGCGCTGCCGAAGTGCCCGTGCGGCTTGCCGAAGGGGTTGAAGTGCCCCTTGGCGCTCATGCCGTCGCCCGAGCTGCAGTCGCCGACCTCGTGGATGTGGAAGCCGTGCTCGGCGTTCGGCTTGAGGCGGTCGAGGTGGGCGATGACGCGCACCTTGCCGCCGGGCAGCTGCTCGAAGTTGACCTCGCCGATGATCTTGTTGCCCTTGGTGGGCTGCAGCCCCGCGCTGGCGCGCAGCGGCTCGGAGGGCGTGCTGGCGCAGGCGGCAAGGACCGCGAGCGCCAGGGCCGGCAGGGCGGCCCTCATTTCTTCTTTTTCGGTGTGGCGCTCATCGAAGCCGGCGACATGCCGCCGCCCTGCTTCTTCTTGTAGTTGGCGACCGCCTTGTCCTGCGCCTTGCCGAGCAGCTCGGCATCCTTCGCCTTGGCGGCGGCTGCTTTCTCGGCCTTGGCCGCGGCGGCGGCCTTCTCCTCCGGCGGCGCTGGCGGCAGCTTGGCCTGGACGGCGGCGAAGGCGCCGATCAGCAGCCCGCCGGCGAGTGCGATCAGGATGCGTTTCATGTCTTCTCCCTCATGTGCGGCGCGCCCGCGGGAACCGCTCCCCCGGCGCCGGCGCCGCGGCCGGACTTCACCTCGTCATGCCAGATCGAGTGGTGCTCCTTCGCCCAGGTCTCGTCGGTGTAGCCGGTGCGCATGTTGCCGTAGGCACCCTCGACGCCGATCGTGCCCATGTAGATGTGGCCGAGCGACAGGGCGATGTAGACGATCGCCGCCACCACGTGCCAGATCCAGGCTTCCTGCATGATGGCGCGCGTCTGGTCGAAGTTCGGGAAGAGCAGGATCACGCCGGTGTAGGAGACGACGATCGAGAGCCCCACCACGCCGATCCAGAACCAGGCCTTCTCGCCGGCGTTGAAGCGCCCCGACGGGATGTGCTCGCCGCGCATGAAGAAGCCCCAGACGCGGCCGAACCACTGCCAGTCGTAGCCGCGGGGCAGGTTGTCGCGGATCCAGATCAGCACCATCGCCAGCACCGAGACGATGAAGAACGGCCCGACGAAGTTGTGCAGGTTCTTGGCGAGCGCGGCGAGCCACGCGAACAGCGTGTAGCCGATCACCGGCAGCAGCACGTGCTTGCCGAAGAGCATGATCAGGCCCGAGAGGCCCAGCACCACGAAGCTGATGGCGGTGCACCAGTGCACCACCTGCTCGAAGCTCGAGAAGCGGTGGATGAGGCGCCCGGTGGGCCTGTCGTGCAGCTTGACCGGCCCGCGGCCGAAGTACAGCGCGGCGATGATCAGGCAGACGATCACCACCAGCCAGCCGCCGTAGAAGGTCACCGGCCCGTTGCGGATCTGCCGCCAGGTCTCGCCCGCCGACTGCACCAGCACGCCCATCTCGCGGCCCGGCAGGCTGGTGTAGTGCTCCTTGGCTTCCTCGCGCACCGAGCGCCACACCGGCGCGTTGTTGCCCGGCTGGCTCATCTGCCGCTGCTGCTGCTCCTTGACGGGGTCCTGCGGCGCCTGCGCCTGCGCGCCAAGGGCGAGGAACAGCGAAGACAAAAGCGCCAGCGTGATCCTGCCTACGATCTGCATGAGTCCTCCTCGGCCGCTCTACCTTGTCCTGCGACCTACTGGTAGATGCGTTTGTGTTCGTGCTGCGCGAGCTGGCGGGTCTTGATCGCCTCTTCCCAGCTTTCGCGGTTGCCCTTGGTCCACTTGCCGCCGCGCAACTCGGCCACGACGGGCTCGTTGTCCCAGGGCAGCGCGTCCTTCTTGCCCTTGTACTTGCCCTGCTCGTAGACGACCACCTGCTCGGACTCGCTGCATGCCGCGAGCCCGAGCGCCGCCACCAGAAGAAGGACGGCTCTCATGACCGCCCCGGGCGCTGCTGCTGTTGCTGCGGCGGCACCGCGCCGGGCCTGCCCGGGCCGTAGGCCGTACCCCAGCCCCAGACCTCGGAGCCCTTGCCGCGGCGCAGCACGCGCTCGCGGTAGATGTCGGCGATGACGTCGCCGTCGCCGCCGAGCAGCGCCTTGGTCGAGCACATCTCGGCGCAGGCGGGCAGCTTGCCCTCGGCGAGGCGGTTGCGGCCGTACTTCTGGAACTCGGCTTCCGAGCGGTCGGCCTCGGGGCCGCCGGCGCAGAACGTGCACTTGTCCATCTTGCCGCGCAGGCCGAAGGCGCCCGCCTGCGGGAACTGCGGCGCGCCGAACGGGCAGGCGTAGAAGCAGTAGCCGCAGCCG
>JBQTJF010000062.1:0-8264 GCA_052387375.1 Betaproteobacteria bacterium | reverse complement strand
CCATGGCGTAGGTGTACTCGGAGGCGATCTGCACGCCGAACTTCGGCGCCGCCTCCTTGAACCCGGCCGAGAGCGCCTGGCCGAAGTCGTTGTTGAGCGTCACCAGCACCGCCTTCTTCTTCTTCAGCCCGTCGCCGATGAACTTGGCCGCCGCCTTGCCCTGCACCTCGCCCATGAAGGAGGTGCGGAACACGTAGTTGCCGGCGCGCGTGATGTCGGGGTGGATGGCATAGGCGGAGATGTAGGGGACCTTCGCCCCCTGGAAGACGCCCGCCGAGGCGCGCGTCGGTCCGGAGTAGCTGCCCGAGACGACGATCTTCAGCCCGTCGCCGATGTACTTGTTGGCGAGCGGCACGGCCTGGTCGGGCCGCGCCTGGTCGTCGTTCACCACCAGCTCGATCTTGCGGCCCTTGATGCCGCCCCTGGCGTTGATCTGCTCGACGGCGAGCTCGGCGCCGTTCAGCGCCGACTTGCCGTCGGCGGCGGCGAAGCCGGTGAGCGGGGCGTGAAAGCCGATCCTCACGTTCTGGGCGGCGGCGGGAACGGCGAACGCCGCCAGGGCGAGCAGTGCCGTCAATCTCTTCAGTGCCATGTTTCCTCCTTGGTTGAATGCACGATCTTGCCACTGGCGATGACCGTCTCGACGAGGTTGACGCCGAAGCGGTTGATGACCATGCCGTGCGCCGGCACCGACCAGACGACGAGGTCGGCGCGCTTGCCCGGCTCGAGGCTGCCGCGCTCCTCGGCGCAGTCGAGGGCGCGCGCGGCGTTCAGGGTGCACATGTGCCAGATCTCGGCGTAGCCGAGGCGGAAGAGCCGCGCCGCGAGCTGCATCACCATCTGCATCGACTGCGTCGGGCAGCTCCCCGGGTTGTAGTCGGTGGAGAGCGCCACCGCGCAGCCCGCGGCGATGGCGCGCTTCGCCAGATCCTGGATGAAGGGCTTCTCCGCCTGCTCCATGAGATGCAGCGTCACCCCGGGCAGGAGCGTGGCCACCGTCCCCGCGTTCGCCATGGCGGCGAGGCCCTCGTCGCTCGCGTAGTCGAGGTGATCGGCTCCCGATGCTTCGAGGCGCGCGGCGAGCGCCGCGCCGCGCGCGTCGCCCATCTGGTCGGCGTGCACGCGGATCTTCATGCCGAGCGCGCGCGCCGCCTCCCCCACCTCCAGGCATTCGTCGTAGGTGAAGCCGATGGGATCGCAGGTAACGTCGCAATAGCGGGCCAGTTTCGCCGCCTCAGATAAAGAATCTTTTGCGATTTTCAGATACTCCCCGCGACGACCTTTGTATTCCTCGGGCAGCACATGCAACGGCAGGAAGGTGGGAACCACTTCTACCGTATGCTTGAGCGCGGCAGTGAGGCGAAGAAGGCGCAGCTCCTGCTCGCGCTCCAGGCCGTAGCCGGTCTTCGCCTCCAGCATCGTCGTGCCGTGCGCGAGCATGATGTCGAGGTCGGCCAGCGCCTGCGTGGTGAGCGCCTCGTCGCTCGCCTCGCGCGTCTTCGCCACGGTGTAGCGGATGCCGCCGGCGAGGCGCACGTTGCTGCGGCCGGTGACCTTGGCCTCGTACTCCTCGTGGCGCGTGCCGCCGTAGAGGAGGTGCGAGTGCGGGTCGGCGAAGGCCGGCGTCACCAGGCGCCCGCGTGCGTCGATGACGCGCGGCGCCTCGAACTCGTCGCGGATGCGCTCGGTCGATCCCGCGGCGAGGATGCGCCCGCCGCCGATCGCCACCGCGCCGCCGGGCACGGTGTCCAGGCGCGCCAGCGCTTCGCCCTTCAAGCCCTCGCGCGGACCGCGGCAGGTGGCGAGCTCGGCGGCCTGCACGACCAGGAGGTCGGCGTTGCGCTTTGCCATCGTGCGGCATACTATTCCACTAGATGGCAAAGGAGCAAGCCCCCGTCCGCGCCGTGCAGCGCGCCTTCGACCTGCTCGGGCTGCTGAGCGCGGCCCAGCCGGCGGCCACGCTTTCGGACCTCGCCCGCGGCAGCTCGCTTCCCGTGAGCACCGCCGCCCGCCTGCTCGCCACGCTGGAGCGCACCGGCTTCGTGCGCCGCGACGGCGAGAACCGCTACGCACCGGGCACGCGCCTGGTGCAGCTCGGCCTCTCCGCGGTGCGCAGCTTGACCATCTACGAGCTCGCCGAGCCGCACCTGCGCCGGCTCTCCGAGGCGAGCGGCGAGACCGCGAACCTCTCGGTGCGCGCCGACGCCGACAACGCCGTGTACCTGCGCCAGGTGGTCAGCCCGCGCAGCGTGCACCACGCCTCCTGGCTCGGGCGCATGCTGCCGATCCGCAAGACCGCCGCCGGCGCGGCGATCGCCGGGCGCGTCAACGCGCAGGGCTACGTCGCGCGCCGCAACACTCTGGAGCGCGACGTCACCGCCATCGCCGCCCCCGTCTACGGGCCCGGCGGAGAGATCGTCGCCGCCTTCAGCATCACCGCGCCTTCGTATCGCGTCGCGGACAAGGACTTGCGGCGCCTGGGCGAGCTCGTCGTGGACGAGGCGCACAAGGCCTCGGTCGCCCTGGGCGCGAAATGACGAACTTTCTGGGCTGTGAAAGTGCGTCTTTAGATAACCTGCTGGCGCGCTTCGCCATCCTTGGCATCCCCCAAGGCATCCCCTACCCCGGCCGCTCTAGCGCCGGCGCCGCCGAGGCGCCCGCCGCCATCCGCAGCCGCTCGGCGCGCTACGGGCGCATGCTCGGGCACTACGACTTCGACCTCGGCCGCGCACCGGGCGCGCTGCCGCTCGCCGACTGCGGCGACGTGCCGGCCGCCGAGGCAACCGCCGCGGTGCGCGCCATCCTGCGCGCAGGCGCCACGCCCATCGTGCTGGGCGGCGACGACTCGACCACCGCGCTCGCGCTGCGCGGTTTCGAAGGACAGGGGCCGCTGCACATCCTGCAGATCGACGCGCACATCGACTATCGCGACGAGGTCGATGGAGTGCGCGAGGGATATTCGAGCCCCATGCGCCGCGCGGCGGAGATGCCCTGGGTGAAGCGCATCGTGCATTGCGGCACGCGCGGCGTCGGCAGCGCGCGTCCCGACGACGTGCGCGACACGCTCGCCCGCGGCAACGCCATCGTCACTGCGCGCGAGCTGAAGGAACGCGGCGTCGGACGCGTGCTCGCCGAGTTCCCGGCCGGCGAGCGCTACTACATCGCCTTCGACTGCGACGGCATGGACCCGGCGGTGATGCCCGGCACCAGCGCGCCCCTTCCCGGCGGCCTCACCTTCGACGAGGCGGCCGAGCTCATCACCGGGCTGGCGCGGCGCGGGAAGGTGGCGGGGATCAACGTGGCGGAGCACTATCCGTCGCTCGACGTGAACGGCATCACCGCGCTCGCCATCACGCGGCTGCTCGTCAACCTCATGGGGATCCTGCACGCATGAACGACCAGGTCGAGCGCTTCCAGGCCGACGGCGCGGTCGTCCTACGCGGGGCGTTTGGCGACTGGGTGGAGCCCTTGCGCGCCGGCGTGGCGAAGGTGCTGGCCGAGCCCAGCCCGCTCGAGCGCACCTACCGCCCGCAGGACGGCTCGGCGCCCTTCTTCCAGGACTTCTGCAACTGGCAGAGGATCCCGGAGTTCCGCGCCTTCGTCTTCGAGTCGCCCGCCGCGGCGATCGCCGCGCGGCTGATGCGCTCGAAGACCGCGCGCTTCTTCCACGACCACGTGCTCGTCAAGGAGTCGGGCGCGAGCACCGTGACCCCCTGGCACCAGGACCAGCCCTACTACGCGGTGGAAGGCAGCCAGAGCGTGAGCTTCTGGACCCCGCTCGACCCGGTGGCGCGCGACACGGTGATGGAGTGCGTGGCCGGCTCGCACCGCTGGGGCAGGGGCTTCCGCCCGACGCGCTTCGACGGCACGCCGCTCTACCCGAAGGACGACTTCGAGCAGATCCCCGACATCGAGGCGAAGCGCGCCGAGCTCGGCATCCTCGGCTGGGACATGGCGCCCGGCGACGCGATCGCCTTCAGCGTCCGCACCGTGCACGGCGCGCCCGCCAACCGCTCCACCCGCATCCGGCGCGCCTTCTCCTCGCGCTGGGTGGGCGACGACGCCGTCTACGTCGAGCGCGGCGGCAAGACCTCGCCGCCCTTCCCCGATCTCAAGCTCAAGCCCGGCGACCCACTGAGCGCGCCGGAATTTCCATTGGTTTTCAAAAATGAATAGACAAGTTCGAGCTGCACGCGGCAGCGCCCTGAGCGCCAAGAGCTGGCTCACCGAGGCGCCGCTGCGCATGCTGATGAACAACCTCGACCCCGATGTCGCCGAGCGCCCCGAGGACCTGGTGGTCTACGGCGGCATCGGCAAAGCGGCGAGGAACTGGGATGCTTTTGATGCAATAGTAAAAAGTCTTCGTTCCTTGAATGAAGACGAAAGCCTCCTCATTCAATCGGGCAAGCCGGTGGGCGTGTTCAAGACCCATCCCGACGCGCCGCGAGTGCTGATCGCCAACTCGAACCTGGTGCCTAAGTGGGCGAGCTGGGAGCACTTCCACTCGTTGGATAGGCTAGGCCTGATGATGTACGGGCAGATGACGGCGGGCTCGTGGATCTACATCGGCAGCCAGGGCATCGTGCAGGGCACCTACGAGACCTTCGCCGAGGCCGGCCGCCGGCACTACCACGGCGACTGGAAGGGCAAATGGATCCTCACCGCCGGCCTGGGCGGCATGGGCGGCGCGCAGCCGCTCGCCGCCACCATGGCCGGGGCGTCGATGCTCGCCATCGAGTGCGATCCCGAGCGCATCGAGATGCGCCTCAGAACGGGTTATCTCGACAAACGAGCTTCCACTCTGGACGAGGCCCTGCACGTCCTCAAAAACACCACGCAGCCGATCTCCGTCGGCCTGCTCGGCAACGCCGCCGAGGTCGTGCCGCAGATCCTGAAGAAATCCCGGGAAACGCAGTTCCGCCCGGCGCTCGTCACCGACCAGACTTCCGCCCACGACCCGGCGAACGGCTACCTGCCCGAGCACTGGTCGCTCGCGAAGTGGAAGGAGTTGCGGAAGAAGGAGCCAGACGAGGTGGCGCTCTCGGCGCAGCAGTCGATCGCGCATCACGTACGCGCCATTCTCGGCTTCAAGGACATGGGCATCCCCTGCGTCGACTACGGCAACAACATCCGCCAGGAGGCGAAGGACGCCGGCATCAAGAACGCCTTCGACTTTCCGGGCTTCGTGCCGGCGTACATCCGGCCGATGTTCTGCGTCGGCAAGGGCCCGTTCCGCTGGGTGGCGCTCTCGGGCGACCCGCAGGACATTGCGGCCACCGATGTGAAGGTAAAGGAGTTGTTTAAACATGATTCAAATCTAGTTCGCTGGCTCGACCTGGCGGTCAAGAAAATTCATTTCCAGGGCCTGCCGGCGCGCATCTGCTGGCTCGGGCTCGGACAGCGGCATGTCGCCGGCCTCGCGTTCAACGAGATGGTGCGCAAGGGCGAGCTCAAGGCGCCGATCGTCATCGGCCGCGACCACCTCGACACCGGCTCGGTGGCGAGCCCGAACCGCGAAACGGAGGGGATGAAGGACGGCTCGGATGCGATCTCCGATTGGCCTTTATTGAATTTGGTCTTGAACACCGCCTCGGGCGCCACCTGGGTATCGTTCCATCACGGCGGCGGCGTGGGCATGGGCTACTCGCAGCACGCCGGCACGGTGATCGTATGCGACGGCACCGAGGCCGCGGCGCGGCGCATCGAGCGCGTGCTGTGGAACGACCCGGCGAGCGGCGTGATGCGCCACGCCGACGCGGGCTATGAAGAGGCGATCGCCTGCGCGCGACAAAAGGGACTGAATCTGCCTATGCTGAAGTGATGCGCCTCGGCAAAGACAGGCTCTCGCTTCAGGAGCTGAGGCGCATCGCGCGCGACGCGCCGCAGGTATCGCTCGATCCGGCTGCTTTACCTGAAATCGAATCTTCCTCACAAACAGTCCGACGCATCGCCGAGTCGGGCGAGCCCGCCTACGGCATCAACACCGGCTTCGGCAAGCTCGCCCAGACGCGCATCGCGCGCACGGAGCTCACCGAGCTGCAGCGCAACCTCGTGCTCTCGCACGCCGCCGGCACCGGGCCGCTGCTCGCCGAGGAGGCGGTGCGCCTGGTGATCGCGCTCAAGATCGCCAGCCTCGCCAAGGGCGCCTCCGGCGTGCGGGCGGAGCTGATCGAGGCGCTGGTCTCGCTCTACAACCAGGGCCGGTTCCCGCCCATTCCTTCCAAGGGCTCGGTCGGCGCCTCGGGCGACCTCGCGCCCCTCGCCCATCTCGCGCTGGCGCTGCTTCCCGGCGGGCTCGCGCCGAAGGAGGGCCTCGCGCTCGTCAACGGCACGCAGGTCTCCACCGCGCTCGGCCTCATCGGCCTCTTCGCCATCGAGGACGTGTTCGCCGCTGCGCTCGCCGCAGGCGCGCTCTCGGTGGATGCGGCGATGGGCAGCGACACGCCGTTCGACGAGCGCATCCAGAGGCTGCGCGGCCACGCCGGGCAGGCCGATACCGCGCGCTGCTACCGGCGGCTCCTTGCCGGCAGCGCCATCCGCGCCTCGCACCTGAAGGGCGACGACCGCGTGCAGGACCCCTACTCGCTGCGCTGCCAGCCGCAAGTCATGGGCGCGTGCCTGGACTGGATGCGCCACGCCGCGCGCGCGCTCGAGACCGAGGCGAACGGCGTCACCGACAACCCGCTCATCGTCGGCGACGAGGTGCTCTCCGGCGGCAACTTCCACGCCGAGCCGGTGGCGCTCGCCGCCGACGCGCTCGCCGTGGCGGCGGCGGAGATCGGCGCGCTCTCGGAGCGGCGCATCGCGCTCCTCATCGACGCGAGCATCAGCCGCCTGCCGCCCTTCCTCGTCAAGCACGGCGGCGTCCACTCTGGCTTCATGGTGGCGCAGGTGACCGCCGCGGCGCTCGCTTCCGAGAACAAGTCCCTCGCCCACCCGGCGAGCGTCGACAGCCTGCCGACCTCGGCGAACCAGGAGGATCATGTCAGCATGGCCACCTACGCCGCGCGGCGCCTCGGCGACATCGCCGACAACGGCGCCGGCATCGTCGCCATCGAGCTCCTCGCCGCCGCGCAGGGCGTCGACTTCCGGAAGCCGCTCCTCACCTCGCCCGCGCTGCGGGAAGTGCTGCAGCTCGTGCGCTCGCGCGTGCCCTTCTACGACCGCGACCGGCAGCTCTCGCCCGACATCGAGGCGATCAAGGAGCTGGTGCGCGCCGGCGCCTTCCGCCGCTTCGCCGCCGATCTTCTCCCTTCGGGCAACTGATGGAGCTCTACAAGTTCCGCGCCGGCAGCAGCCCCCTCCTCGTGTCCATGCCCCACACGGGGACCTTCATCCCAGAAGACATCAAGAAGAAGCTCTCCGAGAAAGCAAAGGCGCTCCCCGACACCGACTGGCACCTCGAGCGGCTCTACGACTTCCTCGGCGAGTTCGGCGCCTCGGTGCTCGTCGCCACCCATTCGCGCTACGTGGTCGACCTCAACCGCCCGCCCGACAACGTCAGCCTGTATCCCGGGCAGGACACCACCGCCATCGTGCCGGTCGACACCTTCCACAAGGAAGCGCTCTATCTCCACAGCCGGGAGCCGTTCGAGGCGGAGATCTATCAGCGCATCCGCACCTACTGGCAGCCCTACCACGACAAGCTCGCCGCCGAGCTCGCCGCCATCAAGGCGCGGCACGGTTACGCGCTGCTCTGGGACGCGCACTCCATCTTCTCCGTGCTGCCGCGCTTCTTCCAGGGCCGGCTGCCCGACCTCAACCTCGGTACCGCCGGCGGCAAGTCCTGCGCGCGGGGCGTCGGCGAGGCGCTCCTCAAATCCGTGGAAGGCTACAGCGCCGTGCTGAACGGCCGCTTCAAGGGCGGCTACATCGCGCGCCGCTACGGCGACCCGGCGAGCGGCGTGCACGCGGTGCAGCTCGAGCTCTCGGAAGCGACCTACATGCACGAGACGCCCCCCTACGCCTACCGCGAGGACCTCGCCCTGCGGCTCAAGCCGCAGCTCCGCACGCTGCTCGAGCTCTTCCTTGCCATAGCGAAATGACGTCCTACTTCGCCGAGCACGCCCTGCTCCCGAGCGGCTGGGCGCGCAATGTTCGCTTTTCAGTTGAGGCAGGTTCTTTCCTCGAGGTCTCGGTGAACGCCTCCCCCGGCCAGGCAGAGCGCCTCGCCGGCGCGGTGCTGCCCGGCATGGCCAACCTGCACTCGCACGCCTTCCAGCGCGCCATGGCGGGCCTCACCGAGTCGCGCGGCGCGCCCGAGG
>JBQTJF010000061.1:0-12422 GCA_052387375.1 Betaproteobacteria bacterium | reverse complement strand
GTTGTTGATCGACTTGATGTGGTCGCCGTCGATGTGGCTGATGGAAACGGGCTGCCCCCGCCGCTCGGCGCGCGCGCGCTCGCGCGCCAGCGCTTCCATCGCGTAGCGGCGGTTGAAGGTCCCGGTGAGCTCGTCGCGCACCGCGATCTCCTCGATGCGGTCGAGCGCCTGCCTGAGATCGCGGTGGCTGTCGGAGAGCCGCACGCGCAGCCGGTTCACGTAGCCGCCCATCACGGCGAACCACGGCAGCACGACCATCAGCACCGCGAACTCCATCAGGCCGCCGCGCACGTCCATGGCGGGATCGCGCAGGTACGTGAGCTGCAGCACGATGCCGTGCGCCGCGAGGGCGATCAGCGCCAGCACCATCAGCCGCGCGGCGTTCAGCCGCAGCACGCCGAAGAGCATCGCCACCGGGTAGAACAGCGTCAGCGCGGTGCGGCCCGGCCCGGCGTGGTACATGATATAGGCGAGGAACAGCAGCGCCGCGGCCACCTGCTCCATGGTGAGGCTCGGGTCGGAGAAGCGCAGGTTCAGGCCGCTGCGGAACAGCGCATAGAACGCGAGGACCAGCGTGGCGATGCCCGCGGTTCCCTCGATGGCGGCGCGCCATGGCAGCAGGCCGAGGAAGGCGCAGACGACCAGCGCCAGGCACACGAGCAGCGAGGTACCCGCCGCCATGAGGAAGCGGCCGATGCGCAGCGACTGCCGCTCGTCGGCCGGGAAGAACGTGAAGCGAGAGACGATCTCCGCCATCGCACCGCCCTTCCTTGCTGGTGCCCGTCAGTATTCTACCGGCAGGGGGTCGAGCGAGCGCCACAGGTACCAGGTCGCCACCGAGCGCCAGGGGCGCCAGGTCTCGCCCAGCCGGGTCATGGTACGCAACGACACTTTCCTGCCTTTGTAGTAGGAGACGCGGATCCCCTTCTGCAGCCCGAGGTCGTCGAGCGGCAAGACGTCCGGCCGCAGCAGGTTGAAGATGAGGAACATCTCGGCGGTCCAGCGGCCGATGCCGCGCACCTGGACCAGCTCGGCGACGATCGCCTCGTCGTCCATCTGCGGCCAGCGCCGCACGTGGATCGAGCCGTCGGCGAAGTGCTGCGCCAGGTCGGCGATGTACTCCACCTTGCGATCCGAGAGGCCGCAGGCGCGCAACTGGGGTCTGGGTTTGGAAAGAACTCCTTCAGGTGTGATTTCGCCGACGCAAGCCACCACCCGATCCCACACGCTCTGCGCCGCCTTGACCGAGATCTGCTGGCCGCAGATGGCGCGCGCCAGGGTGAGAAACGGCTCTCCCCTCCTCATCAGGAACACCCGCGGCCGCGAGCGCATGATCGCCCCCATCACCGCGTCGCGGCGCGCGAGCGCACGCTTGGCGCGGTCCCAGTATTCAGGCTTCATGCAACGGCAGATTGGTGAGCAGGTTCTGCGGCTTCATGCGCACCACTTCGCCCTCGTCGCACGAGAGCGCGAGGTAGACGGTGCGCCCGGCGATGTCGCCGCGCATGGCGGCGGGATCGTCGAACTGCAGCGCGAACAGCGCCAGCACGCGGCGCATGCGGCCGGAGTCGACCTCGCCGCCCTGCCAGAGCTCGTTCAGGATCGCGGTGGACTCGGCGTCGAGCCCGATGTGCCAGGCCCAGCGCGGCTCGTCGATCCGGCGGATCGGTTTCACCAAGACCTTGAGGTTGAGGAAGTGCGCAATCCAAGCTTCGATGTCGCGGCATAGCGCGTCGAGCGCCGGGCGCCCATAGGTGAGGCTGATCACCGTGTCGTGGCGCGATTCGCGCTGCCAGTAGAGCTCCGCGTTGGCGCGGTCCAGGACGTCGAGCGCCGTCTTGCGCAGGTCGCCCTGCGCTTCGACGATCAGCCGGCCGATGCCGCCATACTGGCTGCCGCTCGCGTGCATCTGCACCGTCTCCTCGTCGGCGACGAGCACGTGGCCCTCCTGCAGCGTCGCCTTCTGGCTGCGGAAGAAGAGCTCGGCGGCGCGCAGGCGCAGCGGGTCGTCGCAGCCCTCGAGGATGTTGCGCATCACCACGTGCGCCAGCTGGTCGACGAACATCGGCGGCACGTCGATCGGCTTCCTGAACATGCCCAGGTAGCAGCCTTCGATCGTGCCGGCGGCGAGCAGCCGGTCGCGGAAGCGCATCAGGATGCGGTAGCTCTCCCGCGCGTCGGGGTCTTCTATGGCTTGCAGGTGTTGCTCGCCAACGGTCCTTCCGGGGTCTTCCATGAGGGACGAATGGATGGCGACCTCCCCTTCGCCGGACTCCGCCACCGGATGGATCTCCGGGCGCAGGTAGTAGGCGCGCAGGAAGTCGTCCGTGACCCGCAGGCGGCCGGCGGCGTCGCGCTCTAGGAGATGGAAACCGCTATGGCGCCAAAAATCGGCCAGAAATCAGGCAGGGGCGAGCGTCAACCGCGAGTGCGAAGCGACGTGCTGCTTCAGGAACTCCATCTGGTCGGCGAGGATGCGGCGGTTGGTGAGGATCAGGTACTCGGCCTTGTTGGGCACGTAGGGCGCGTAGAGGAGCTCCATGCCGCATTCCTGCGGCAGGCGATTGCGCTTGTGGCCGTTGCAGTGCTTGCAGGCCGTGACCACGTTCATCCAGGTGTCGCGGCCGCCGCGCGAGAGCGGCGTGATGTGGTCGCGGGTCAGCCGGAAATAGCCGTGCTCCGCGCCGCAGTAGGCGCAGGTGTGCCGGTCGCGGCGGAACAGCTCCCGGTTGTTGAGCGGCGGCACCTGGTTGAAGCCCTTCGCGGCGAGCGCCTTGCCCTTCACCGCGATGATCGAGTGCGCGGTGATGCTCGAGCGCTGGCCGGTGAGCCGCGAGATGCCGCCGTAGTACGTGAAGGTGGCGTCGCCGAGGGTCCAGGCGACCAGGTTCTTCGCGTAGTAGAAGCACGCCTGCTGCCAGCTGATCCAGCGGTGCGGCACGCCGTGCGCGTCGAGCGAGAGGATGAGCGGGCTGTCCATTGGCAAGAAATATGCTTCGCGCTGCATTCTGCCAAGCAACGACTCGCTTGGCAATGCCCGCTAAAACAACGTCCTGCGAGGGAAACCTAACTCGTCTTGTCGACCGCTTCGCGGAAGCCCTGCCCGGCGGCGAAGGCGGGGATGGTCTTCGCCTCGATCTTGATCTCCTTGCCGTTCATGGGGCTGCGCCCGGCGCGCGCCTTGCGCTTGCGCGGCAGGAAAGTGCCGAAGCCGACCACGGTGACGCGCTTGCCCTTCGCAACGTTGGCGACGATGGCGTCGAACACCGCGTTCACCGCCTCGCCCGCGGCCGCCCTGCTGACGTTCCCGGCTTTCGCAGCGACCTGCACCAGGTCGGATTTGGTAACCACGTGTGGCATGGCCTCTCCCCTTTTCTGCCGCCGCGCTCCGACAAGCAAGCGAGGTGCATCGTATCCAAATCGAAATCGAAACACAACGCGAGTGTTGTGATTTTGCGCACGCCGTCGGCAAACATTTATGATGGAGGCTCAACGGAGGAGGACCGATGAACAAGCTGCGAAACCTCGCGCTCTGCGGGGCAGTGGGACTTGCGCTCGCGCCTGCCGCACAGGCGCAGACGACGCTCACGTATTCCACCTGGGTGCCGCCGACGCACCACATCAGCGTCTGGCAGGCGAACTGGACCAAGGAAGTGGAGAAGGCGACCGGCGGACGCGTCAAGTTCCAGGGCCTGCCGAAAGCACCGGCGGCGCCGCCGGGGACCTTCGACGCCGTGCGCGACGGCCTGGTCGACCTTTCCTACGTGACGGCAAGCTACACCCCGGCGCGGCACATCCTGCCGCTGATGGCCGAGCTGCCCGGCGCCGGCGAGACGGCGGTGGCCAACTCGGTCGCCTACTCGCGCATCCACTGGAAGCGCTTCCACAAGGTGGGCGAGTACAAGGGCGTGAAGCTGCTCGGCGTCTGGACGCACGGCCCGGGGCAGATGTTCACCAAGAAGCCCATCCACAGCTTGAATGACTTCAAGAACCTGAAGATCCGCTCCGGCGGCGGCATCTCCGAGCAGATCGTCACCGCGCTGGGCGCCACGCCCTTCTTCAAGCCGGCGGGCGAGTCCTACGAGCTGCTGAAGTCCGGCGTCGCCGACGGCATCTTCTTCCCGGTCGAGTCGATCGTCTCCTTCAAGCTGGAGACGGTGCTCGGCCAGGCGACGCTCTTCCCGGGCGGCCTGTACAGCTCCTCCTTCGGCTTTTTCATGAACGAGGACAAGTGGAACAAGCTGCCGCAGCAGGACCGGCAGGCGATCGAGAAGATCGCCTACGAGTACGTGGCGCGCAGCTCCGGGCGCTCCTGGGACACGGCGGACCTCAAGGGCATGGAGGCGCTGAAGAAGTCCGACGTGAAGATCATGCACGCCAAGGGCGCGCTGCTCGAGGAGGCGCGCCGGCTCTCGGCGCCGGTGGTCGACGACTGGATCAAGAAGGCGAGCGCCAAGGGCGTCGACGCCAAAGCGGCGCTGGCCGAGTTCCGGGCCGAGCTGAAGAAGCTCTCGAAGTAGGAACCTGAAGCCGCAAGAGCACCTCTGGGAGCGGCGGGCCGACGCCGTCCTCGGCGTCGCCGCCTCCCTGATCCTTTTTTGCATGATGACGCTCACCTTCGTGGACGTCGTCATGCGCTACGTCGTCAACCGCCCGCTGCGCGGCTCGCTCGAGATCACCGAGCTGCTGCTGCTCGTCCTGATCTTCGCCGGGCTGCCGCTGGTGACGCACGCCAACGAGCACGTCACGATGGACCTCATCGACCGGCTGCTCGGCGAGCGCCGCCGGCGCTGGCTGGCGCGGATGGTCGAGCTGGCGAGCGCCGCGCTCATGTTCCTGCTCACCTGGCTGATGTGGCTCAAGGCTGCGCGCATCTCCGCCTACGGCGACACCACCGACGTGCTGCGCATCGTCGTCGGCCCGTTCGTCTACTTCATGGCGGCGATGATCCTGCTCTCGGGCCTGCTGCACCTCTACAAGGCGCTCTCGGCGAGGCCGCGGTGATCGAAGGCGTCCTCGCCCTTGCCGCCATGCTCTGCCTCGCCTTCGTGCGCATCCCCATCGCCTTCGCCATGGCGATCACCGGGGTGGTGGGCTACGCCTACATGCGCGACTGGAACTTCACCGTCGCCTTCGCCATGGTGCAGACCAACGTCTACGAGACCGGGCGCAACTACACGCTCTCGGTGGTGCCGCTGTTCATCCTCATGGGCACCTTCGTGGCGCGCGCCGGCATCGCGCAGGAGCTGTTCCGCGCCGCCTACGCCTGCATCGGCCACCTGCGCGGCGGGCTGGCGATGGCCACGGTGATCGCCTGCGCCGGCTTCGGCTCCATCTGCGGCTCCTCGATCGCCACCGCGGCGACCATGGCCAAGGTGGCGTACCCGTCGATGAAACGCTACCCCCCCGCCGCCCGCCTCGCCGCCGGCGCCATCGCCGCCGGCGGCACGCTCGGCATCATGATCCCGCCCTCGACGCTGATGGTGATCTACGGCCTGTTCACCGAGACCAACATCGGCAAGATGTTCGCCGCGGGCATCCTGCCGGGAATCCTCGGCGCGGCACTGCTCTGCGCCGCCGTGCAGTGGTCGTGCTGGCGCGATCCGCGGGCAGGGCCCCCGGGCGAACGCGCGCCCTGGAGCGAGCGCCTCGCCTCGCTGCGCCACATCTGGCCGGTGGCGGCGCTCTTCGCCTTCGTCATCGGCGGCATCTACGGCGGCCTTTTCACCGCCACCGAGGGCGCCGGCATGGGCGCCTTCTGCGCCATGGTGTTCGCGCTGTGGCGCCGCGCCCTCACCTGGAAGACGCTGTACCTGTCGCTCGTCGAGAGCGGCCGCACCACGGCGATGCTGTTCATGATCCTCATCGGCGCGCTGATCTTCGCCGACTTCATCAACATCACCAGCATGCCGGGGGACCTGAAGGGCCTGGTGACGCGCTTCGAGCTGCACCCGGTGCTGGTCGTCGCGATGATCATGCTCATCTACGTCCTGCTCGGCACGGCGATGGAGGAGCTCTCCATGGTGCTGCTGACCCTGCCGGTCTTCTTCCCGCTCATCGTCGGCCTCGGCCTCGACCCGGTATGGTTCGGCGTGCTCATCGTCACCATCGTCGAGATCGGCCTCATCAGCCCGCCGGTGGGGATGAACCTCTTCGTCCTGTCGACGCTGCTGCCGCAGGTGCCGAGCACGACCGTGTTCCGCGGCGTGCTGCCGTTCATGGCCGCCGACGTGCTGCGGCTCGCGATCCTCATCGCCTTCCCGGCCATTTCGCTGTGGCTTCCCAGCCTGATGAGGTGAGGGCGCCGCTCGCGAGCGGCTGCCGCATCCTCGCCGCCGAGGGCCACGAGTCGGGGCTTGCCGGACAGGTGACGGTGCGCGCGCACCAGCCGGGGCGCTGGTGGACGCTGCCTTTCGGCATGGGCTTCGACGAGGCGGCGCCCGAGCGCATGGTGCTCGTCGTGCGCTTCCATATCTGGATCTATCGCCAGCGGCCTGACGTGCAGGCGATCGTGCACACGCACGCACCTTTCGCCTCCGCGCTTTCTTGCACGTCTTCCCCTTTGAAGGCCATTCACATGGACAGCGCGATGCTGCACGGCACCGCGCACCTCGCCGAATGGCCGGGCGTGCCGCTGGGCGACGAGGAAGGACGGATCATCTCCGCCGCGCTCGGGGAGGCGAAGACTATGCTGCTCGCCAACCACGGCCTGCTCGCCGCCGGGACGAGCGTCGAGGAAGCGGTCTATCTCGCCGTGTTCTTCGAGCGCGCGGCGCGCATGCAGCTGCGCGCCATGGCCGCCGGCGGCTACCGCGAGGTGGCGCCGCAACTCGCCGCGGAAGCCCGCGAATTCCTGCTGCAGCCGGCGATCGTGCGCGCCACCTTCGCCTACTGGTCGCGGCGCAGCTCGACCATGGTCGTCGGCTCGAGCGCCCGATCGAGGCGCCGGTAGAGCTCGAGCGCGCGCTCGCGCCTCGGCAGCCACACCTCTTTCTCGCGCGCCACGGCGGCGGCGTTCTGCAGGTCCTTGAGCATCGTCGCCGCGGCGGCGAGCGGCGGGTCGAAGCGCCGCGCCGCCATGCGCGCGCCGAAGATCTGCAGCGGCAGCGAGTCGGCGAAGCCGCCCTTCAGCGAGCCGACGATCGCCTGGTTGCAGAGCTTCGCCACCTGCCCCGCGCCCGGGCCGCCCATGCGCGTAAAGCGCGCGGCGAGGTGCATCACCACCGGGCGCACGCGCTCGATGTGCTCGGGCCGCCCGCCGGCCATGATGGCGAGCGTGCCCTGCTCCGCGCCCGCGACCCCGCCGGACACCGGCGCGTCGACGAGTCCCATCCCCGTCTCCGCCAGGCGCTTGGCGAACTCGCGCGCTGAGGCCGGCGCGATGCTCGAGAAATCGATCGCGAGTTTTCCCGGGCTCGCCCCCGCCGCGATGCCTTGCTTGCCGAAAAGCACTTCTTCAGCCGCCTTCTGGTCGGTGACGCACATCATGACGATTCCACACCGCGACCGCGTGGCCCGCGGCGAGCAGCCGCAGCGTCATGGGCTTTCCCATCAGGCCGATGCCGATGAAGCCGAGCTTGGTCATGTTTGCTCCTCTATGGGCCCTGGAAAGGCGGCGGCGCGACCGCAAAATCGGTACGATCGTACCGATTCCAGGAAAGCCTCATTTGCCGCCGCGGTGCGTGACCGCGCCGCGATGCGCCGAGCCCACCAGCGCCGCGTACTTCTCGAGCACCCCGGAGAGTGCCGGGCGCCTGGGCGCCCTTGCCGTGCGTTTCTTCAATTCGGATCTCGAGACCAGCAGATGCAACGAACCGCGGTTGGCGTCGATCCGGATTCGGTCGCCGTTGCGCACCAGCGCGAGCGGGCCGCCGGCGGCCGCCTCGGGCGAGACGTAGCCGATCATCATGCCGCGCGTGGCCCCGGAGAAGCGCCCGTCGGTAAGGAGCGCCACCTTCTCTCCCATGCCCTGCCCGTAGAGGAGCGCGGTGATGCCCAGCATCTCGCGCATGCCCGGGCCGCCCTTCGGCCCCTCGTAGCGGATCACCAGCACCTCGCCCGGGCGGTAGCTGCGCTTCCTCACGACTTCGGCGCAAGCCTCCTCCGAGTCGAAGACCCGCGCCGGTCCCTCGAACGCCAGGTTCTTGAGGCCGGCCACCTTGATGAGCGCGCCCTCGGGCGCGAGGTTGCCCTTCAAGACGACCACGCCACCGCTCTTCAGGATCGGCTCTTTGCGGACCACTTCGCCGTCCGCAGCACGAGAGGAGGACAAGGCTTTTTCGAAAGACACCCCGGAAAGCGTCAGGCAATCGCCATGCAGCGCGCCCTTTTCCAGTAGCGCCTTGAGGACCGTATAGACGCCGCCAGCGGCGTGCAGGTCCTTGGCGAGGAAGCGGCCGCCGGGCTTGAGATCGGCGATGAGCGGCGTGCGCCGCGCGACGCGCGCGAAGTCGTCCATGGAGAAGCGGATCCCCGCCTCGTGCGCGATCGCCGGGATGTGCAGCGCGGCGTTGGTGGAGCCGCCCGTGGCGGCGACCGCGGCGCAGGCGTTCTCGAGGCTCTTCTTCGTCACGAGCTGGCGCGGCAAGGGGCCGCCGTTCTTGAGGAGGGTCATGACGGTCTGCCCGGCCTTTTGTGCGACAAGTTCTCTCTCGGGCGCAACAGCAGGAAGCGTCGCGGAGCCGGGAAGCGCGAGACCGAGCGTCTCGGAGACCATGGCCATGGTGTTGGCGGTGAACTGGCCGGGGCAGGAGCCGAGCGTGGGAAGGCAGGCCCGCTCGAGCTCCTCGAGCTCGTCTTCCCGCATGTCGCCGGCGAGCACCGCGCCGACGCCCTCGTAGGTGTCGAGCACGGTCACGTCGCGGCCGCGCCAGGTGCCGGGGAGCGCGGCGCCGCCGTAGACGAACACCGAAGGCAGGTCGAGCCGCACCATCGCCATCATCATGCCGGGCAGCGTCTTGTCGCAGCCGGCGAATGTGACCAGGCCGTCATAGGCGTGGCCGCGCGCCACCGCCTCGACCCCGTCGGCGATGATCTCCCGCGAGACGAGCGAGAAGCGCATGCCGGCGTGGTTCATCGACATTGAGTCGGCGACGGAGGCCGAGGCGAAGTCGAAAGCGACCCCGCCTGCGGCGCGCACCGCCTCGCAGGCCTGGCGGGCGAAGTCGCCGAGCAGCGCGTTGCACGGCGTGACGCGCCCGGCGGTCGAGGCCACGCCGATGAACGGCCTTTCGAGATCGCTGTCCCCCAGGCCCAGGGCCCTGAGGAAGGCGCGGTGCGGGGCGCGGTCGAGCCCCTCGACCGTGATTCTCGAGGGCAGGCCCTCAACCGTGATGCGCGAAGGCAGGGTCTTTTTCGTAGTCATCGACGATCTCTTCGATACTCGAGCTGTGCGGGAAGCCGAGCCGCGCGGCGCGCGCCGAGCGCGTCGCCTTCGGCACGCCGTCCATGATCTCCTGCACGCGCGGGTCCGGCTCGAAGCGCACCCGGCCCTTGGCGCGCGGCTGCACCGCCTCCCACATCTGCCCGGCCGACACCGGAATGCCGTTGAGCAGCAGGGCGCGCCTCGCGCCGATGGCGCCGGCGGCGATGTTCAAAGCATGCAGAAAACACTGCACCACCTTCGCCGTGGATATGCAGGCCATGCGCGTGTCGGGGCGCACCGGGCAGACGTAGTCGCGAACGGCGAGCGGCTCGCGGATGACCGCGCTCGCCCAGCCCGACACGGCGGTGTTGGCCGCGCCCGGGCGCACCATCACGGTCGGCAGCCGCAGCGAGCGCCCGTCGATGTAGCCGCGCCGGGTGTAGTCGTCGATGAGGACCTCGCAGACGAGCTTCTGCGCGCCGTACGAAAGCCGCGGCGCCGCAGGAGTTTCATCATTGACTTCGGAAACCCCGCCGTAGACGGCGATCGAGGAGGCGAAGACGAACTTCGGGCAATGGCCGGCGAGGCGGCAGGCTTCCAGCAGGTCGCGCGTCGCATCGAGGTTCACCTTGGTGCCGAGCTCGAAGTTCTGCTCCGCGCCGCCCGAAACGAGCGCGGCGAGATGGAATACGGCCTCGGTGTCCGGTGTAATCAGGGAGCGCGCGAACTGCGGGTAGGCGAGGTTGCCGGTCAGCGCCCGCCCGTGCGGCGGCGTCGACTGGTCCGTGGCGATCACCTCGCCGCGCGGCAGCAGCGCGCGCACCAGCGCGGAACCGATGTAGCCCGCCGCACCGGTGACGAGTATGCTCATGGCCGGAGGCAATTCTAAGAGGAGGAGACATGCATCGGGTCGTCATCGCATTGGCCGCGGCCGCGTTCAGCGGCGCGGCGTGGCCGCAGAGCTATCCGGCCAAGCCGGTGAAGATCGTCGTGCCCTACGGCGTCGGCGGCTCGGCCGACGTGTACGCGCGCTACCTGGGCGCGAAGCTGCAGGACACGATGGGCCAGAGCTTCGTGGTCGAGAACCGGCCAGGCGCGGGCTCGATCGTCGGCACCGATTACGTGGCGAAGTCGCCGGCCGACGGCTACACGCTGCTCATGATGTCGAACACGCACACGGTCAACGAGACGCTGATCCCGAAGAAGCCCTTCGACCTGATGAGGGACTTCGCGCCGATCACCGGCGTGAGCTACTCGGACCTGCTGATGGTCGTGCACACCTCCGTGCCGGCGAACAACCTGAGGGAGTTCGTCGCGCTGGCGAAGGCCAGGCCGGGCGGCATGAACTACGCCTCCTCGGGCAACGGCACGCCCTACCACCTGGCGGGCGAGCTCTTCAAAGCCCTGGCCGGCGTCGACCTCGTGCACATACCGCACAAGGGTAGCGACCAGGCGCGCACCAGCATCCTCGGCGGGCAGGTGCAGATGATGTTCGACGCAGTGCCGACCATGGCCGCCAACGCCAGGGCGGCTCGGCCTGATGGCGCCGGCGGCGACGCCGCGCCCGGTGCGGGAGAAGCTCAACGCCGAGGTGAACAAGCTGCTGGGCTCGGCCGAGGTGAGGGAAAACTGGGCCAAGCAGGGCACCACCACCATGGGCATGTCGATCGACCAGTTCGACAGGTTCCTGCGCGAGGAGATCGTCAAGTGGGCGAAGGTGGTGAAGCTGGCGGGCGTGAAAGTCGATTAGTTCCAAAGGAGCGCGCCTTGCCCCACGGCGCGTAACCGGGGCGCCGCAGGATGCCGCCATGGCGCGCATGGCAGCGCACAACATCGCCGACCTGCAGGCCGCAGCGCGGCGGCGCCTGCCGGCGGTGGTCTGGCGCTACATCGAGGGCGGCGCCGAGGACGAGCTGAGCCTGCGCGCCAACCGCGCCGCTTTCGCGGCCGTCGCCTTCTCGCCGCGCACGCTGGTCGACGTCTCGCGCCGCTCGCAGAAAGTGACGCGGCTCGGGATGGCGTTCGATTCGCCGTTCGGCATCTCGCCGATGGCGCCGCTCGGGCTGACGCGCTACGAGGCCGACATCGCCCTCGCCCGCGCCGCGCGCGCCGCGAACGTGCCCTTCGTGCTCTCGACGCACGCCTTCGTGCCGCTCGCACGCGTCGCCGCCGAGTCCGGCGGCGCGCCCTGGTTCCAGACCTACCCGGCGATCGACCGCGGGCGCGCCAAGGCCGAGCTCGAGCGCGCGCGCGAGGCGGGCTGCGAGGTGCTGGTGCTCACGACCGACGTGGCGGTGCGCGGCAATCGCGAGTACAACGAGCGCAGCGGCTTCGGCTTGCCGCTGCGGCTGTCCTGGCGCAGCGTCGCCGAGGGCCTGCTGCACCCGCGCTGGCTGCTCGACGTCTACCTGCGCTCGGTGTGCGGCCGCCGGCTCGGCGAGTCGCGCGCGCGGCGCGACCTGCACGACTGGAACGACTTCGCCTGGATGCGCGCCGCCTGGCCGGGCAAGCTCATCGTCAAGGGGGTGCTCTCGGTCGAGGATGCGCGCCTCGCCGAGCAGCACGGCGCCGACGGCGTGCTCGTCTCCAACCACGGCGGGCGCCAGCTCGACGGGGCGGCCTCGCCGCTCGAGGTGCTGCCGCAGATCGCCGCCGCGGTGGGCGGGCGCATCGCCGTGCTGGTCGACGGCGGCATCCGGCGCGGCGCCGACATCGTCAAGGCGCTCGCACTCGGCGCCGACATGGCCTTCGTCGGCCGCGCCGCGCTGTACGGCGTCGCCGCGGGCGGCGAAGCCGGCGCGCGGCGCGCGCTGCAGATCCTCAAGACCGAGGTGGATCGGGTGCTCGCGCTCCTCGGCTGCAACTCGATCGACGAGCTCGGGCCGCACTGCATCGCGCGCGAGCGCGGCGCGCCGGAACCGCGGCCGCAGGGCGCCAGGCCTACGGTAGTCCGGCTGGGGGAGCGCTAGGCGGCGCGGGGCGTCGCGCCGGCGGGGCGCCCCCCCGCGGGGGCGGCCAGCCCCCCCCCGGGCGCGGCCCGCGCGCCCCGACTCGACAA